>DOOI01000087.1:2537-10791 GCA_003512825.1 Paracoccaceae bacterium
CAAATCGCACTGAAATCTTGGGCGTCACCCAAGCCATGCGCGAAGCCGACCCTGCCCGTTTGATCTCGGAAGTTAGAGCTGCCCCTGGCATGAATGGGTTTCGCTTTTTCCATGACCATGATGCCCGTGTGTTGGAAATAGCATTGGCTGATCCACGTTGTGCAAAGATAGTGCTCACCCGTAACCCAGCAGAGAGTTATGTAAGTTGGAAGATCGCTCAGGCTACGGGACAATGGAAATTGACCAATGTCAAAAAGCGCAAGGAAGGTTTGGCGGAATTTGACGTCAATGAATTTTCAGAGCATCTGGAGCGGATGCAGAGCTTTCAGGTCACGTTGCTCAATGCATTGCAAATTACCGGTCAAACAGCGTTTTACGTAGCTTACGAAGACCTGCAGGATATCGCCGTGATGAACGGCATCGCACAATGGCTGGGCACCAAAACGCGGCTCGACAGCCTCGACAAAAGCTTAAAAGTTCAAAATCCGGAACCGATTTCCGAAAAGGTCGCGAATTTTGAAGAAATGGAAAAGGCTCTCACCGGGCTTGACCGTTTCAACCTCACCCGCACCCCTAATTTTGAGCCACGTCGTGGCGCGGCGGTGCCATCTTACATCGCGGGCGCGCAAACACCTTTGCTTTTCTTGCCCGTTAAAGGCGGCCCGGAAAAGGCAGTCGCGCGTTGGCTGGCCACACTCGACGGGGTCAATCCCGGAGAATTGCCGGGAAAATTCAACCAAGGCAGTTTGCGCCAATGGCAAAAGGCCCATCCGGGCCACCGGAGTTTCGCTGTCCTTCGTCATCCAGTCGCGAGGGCGCATTCGGTCTTTTGTGCGCGCATTCTCACAGCAGACAAAGGAAGCTTTTCTGAAATTCGCCAAACACTACGCCGCATTTATAAACTGCCAATCCCGAATGACGGCCCCGATCATTCTTGGGATCGCGCGAAACACAAACAAGCGTTTCTCGCCTTTCTTACTTTTCTAAAGGCCAACCTTGCAGGTCAGGCGGGCATTCGCGTCGACGCGCATTGGGCCACTCAAGCGCAGATCCTACAAGGCTTTTCCGAATTTGCCCCCGCCGATGTAATTGTGCGCGAAGAGGAGCTGGAAATCTGGCTACCTGCGCTGGCCATGCAGCTAGGTCACACCAGTCCACCACCACTGAATGCCGCCGCTCAAGACATGCCTATTCAGTTAGAGGAAATTTACGACGAAGAAATCGAAGCGGCTGCACAAGCGGCCTATGCGCGCGACTACGCGACATTCGGTTTTGGCAGTTGGCGATAAATCAAAGGCAATCAAGCCGCTTGCACTGCGGTCCCGGCTGTCAGGATCGCATAAAGGGTGGCTGGGTCACTATTGGCTCGCAACTTCGCGCAAACGGCCGCTTCTCGCAACGTGCGAGAAACGAGTGCCAAAGCTTTGAGATGCTCGACGCCTGCATCTTCAGGAGCAAAAAGAGCGAAAGCCAAATCAACAGGCTGCCGATCTACCGAGTCAAAATCTACGGGTTTTTCAAGGCGAATAAAGGCGCCAACCACATGCTCAAGGTCTCGTAGTCGCGCATGCGGCAACGCCACTCCATGCCCTACACCTGTGGGGCCAAGGCTCTCACGCTCCATCAAGGCTTCGACTGCAACCGAAGCACGGATGCCATAAGCGCTCTGCGCGGCTTCGCCCAAGCCGTGCAAAAGCCGCTTCTTGGAGGATGCAGACGCGATAACCTTCACCGCTGCGGGCCGCAAAATTTTGGTGAGTTCCATTGAAAACCTTACAAGCGAGAGGTGCAGTACAGACCGCACCTCTCAATTGGCATTAAAGCCCTAGCGTGGATCGATCCAGCCAACATTCCCGTCGGCACGGCGATACACCACATTCAGACCCTTTTTTGTTTCATTGCGGAAAAGCAAGAATTGAGCGCCCGCCAACTCCATTTGCATTACAGCCTCGCCAACCGAAAGCGATGGAATTTTCGCCTCCATCTCTGCGACGATGATGGGTTGCAACGTGTCGGGCTCCGAATCTTCTCCTCCATCGGAGGCGAGGATATACGTCGGAGCTTGCATGACTTCAACCGGATCGATCCGATCCTTGTGATGATCCTTCAAGCGGCGCTTGTAGCGGCGCAATTGTTTGTCGAGTTTCTCTTTGCATGCGTCAAAGGCAGCATGGATATCTGTTGCATGCCCTTTCGCTTGTGCTTGCATGCCTGTGGAAAGATGCACAATCGCTTCACAGACATATTCATGGGCTGAGCGAGAGAAGATGATGTTGGCGTCGGTTGGACGGCCTGCATACTTATCCAGAACCTCCCCCAGCTCGTCCTTCACGAAGGTCTGTAGCGCCTCACCGATGTCGATTTGCCGGCCACTGATCTGGTAACGCATGTCATCTCCTTTTCTGGAAGAATCCGGGGTCTTCCGCAGAGTCCAGCTCCGCGGGATGCTCGGCCCCGGTTTTGGATTTCAACATTCTCGGCTGTCAAACACCCGGCCTTGAATGCAAGACCTGCAGGCGGCTGATCAAGGGAATCCGCGAATGTCATACCTCATTTGAGGCCACCAATGGGGTAGCTGTCAATTGGCTCTGAGAGGAATTTACGAACTGAACTGTTGACGAAATCGGCTCAAGATATCCTGAAGTCGGCACCAAGATAAACACGGCGCACATTCTCATTTTGCACGACGTCATTCGGTGTGCCGCTCATCAATACCTTGCCATCGTGCAGGATATATGCGCGATCAACGATTTCCAGGGTTTCCCGGACATTGTGATCGGTGATCAACACGCCGATCCCCCGTTTTTTCAAATCCGCCACCAGATGCCGGATATCGCCAACACTGATCGGATCCACACCCGCAAATGGTTCATCCAACAAAAGATACTTGGGATTGGCTGCGAGACAGCGTGCAATTTCTACTCTTCGCCGCTCGCCGCCAGAGAGAGCCAAGGCAGGTGCGCGACGCAAGTGTTCGATAGAGAAGTCTGATAGCAACTCTTCCAAGCGCTCACGTCTTTTGTGACGATCCTTCTCAACGATTTCCAAGACCGCGTTGATGTTTTCTTCGGCTGATAAGCCACGGAAAATGGACATTTCCTGTGGTAAATACCCAATACCAAGCCGAGCGCGACGATACATCGGCAGCATGGAAACGTCGCGCCCATCCAGCAGAACTTTGCCGCCATCAGGGTACACCAAACCAGCGATCATATAGAAAGTCGTCGTTTTGCCCGAACCGTTTGGACCAAGCAACGCAACGACTTCGCCCCGCGAAACCTCCATAGAGAAATCGCGTATGACCATACGCTTTTTGTAGCTCTTACGCAGAGACGTCACACGCAGGCCTGCGCTTCCATTTTCCAACGTTAGATCGGGCCTAGACATTTCAGTTCTTTCGCGCAGTCGGCTGTAGAACGGTTCGTACCTTCCCGCCCATTTCGGCAGTGCCGGCGATGAGGTCGATTTTCATTTCATTCGAGGTCAGGGTGTTTGGCCCTTGGTTGAGCAATACATCCCCGCTCATCACCACCAGACCCTTGTCTACATTATAGTCTGCTCGCGAAGCCTCTGCCGCATCTTCGCCGGAGACAAGAATAACGCCATCTCGCGCCTCTAATCGCTCAACGCGGCTTTGATCTTGGGAATACACCACAAGAACCCAAGGTGCAGACAGTTGCATTTCCCCCTGAATGATCAAAACGTCTCCAGAGAAAACCGCTGTGCCTTTGTCTTGATCTACGGAAAAGCTTTGAGCCGTTACTTCAACCGGGAGCGCTGTATTCTGATCTGATTTCCCGAAGGCCACAGTGTTCTGCGCCCATACCATTCCAGGCAGGCAGATCATCAGACACAAGAAGGCGATACGGGTGGACACTTTTGATAATCCTTAATTCTTTGGCTCGTATATCAGATGCACCCCATCGGTGAAAAGCATGGTTGCTGCGCCAGTCTCACGGTTTGTCGAAAGTATCATTTTCCCGGCAGAAAACCGCCCCGGGGGGCCCGAGCCGGTAACCGGCCCAGGAGAGAGCAGATCAAGGCGCGTCAAAGCCGTGGTAATATCTTCTGAGTTCACCGTGTATCCTGCTGTTGATGCCAGCTCAACATTGCCCGTCAAATGCGCCGTGTTGCCCGGCTCATTCACTTGTCCGGAATTGGCGCGCAGGAGAATTTGCGTGCCGTCGCTCATCTTGATGACAGCTGCTGGATGCTCGGTGTTGATTGTGTTTGCATCAAGGGAATCTGGTCCAGCTGAATCCGCTGTCAACGAAATCAGATGCCCCTCAACAGTTGCTCCTGCGAACGTCAAGGCGGTCATCTGTTGACCTCGGGCACGGGCCTCGACCTCTTTTTGGCTAAAGGGCAGGGTCGTTCGCGGGTCAATCGATCGGGATGGCAAGAAGAGCGTCGATAACAAGCCAAGAGCCGAGAGCGGCAAAGCAATCTTAAGAAAAACCACGATTCTTGACCACGCCTGCTCCCGCCACGGCTCCATAGGTCTCATCCCAACCCGACGCGCAGGCAATCATGAATATGGATGAGGCCGCTTGCCTGACCATCCCCAGCGGGATCGACGACGAACAAGCATGTAACCTTGCGGGAGTTCATGGAGGCGACCGCCTCTTGAGCGAAAGCGTCCGGGCCAATGGTCAGCGGTGCTTTGGTCATCACTTCTTCGGCGCGGTGCTCCAAAAGTCCAACCATATGGCGCCGTAGATCGCCATCGGTGATTATTCCCACGAGACGCTGCGTGGCATCCATTACGCCAACTACCCCGAAACCCTTCTGCGAAATGGCCAGAAGGGCCTCTGTCATTGGTGTATCCAGCGAAACCAAAGGGAGAGCCGCGCCATCATGCATCAAATCGCGCACACGAGAAAGCTGCGCCCCAAGTTTTCCTCCGGGGTGAAATTCACGGAAATCTTCTGGTGTGAATTTCCGGTTTTCCATCAGGGCTACTGCCAATGCATCACCAAGTGCGAGTGTCATGGTGGTGGATGTTGTTGGAACAATACCTGTGCCGCAGGCTTCCGGTGCTTGCGGCAGCAAAAGCGCGACATCTGACGCCTTCAAGAGCGTCGATTCCGCCCGTGACGCTACCCCGATCAATGGTATCGCAAAACGGCGTGTATAGGCGATGATGTCCGCCAACTCCGTGGTTTCTCCGGAGTTTGATAACATGATCACAACATCATTTGATGAGATCATTCCAAGGTCGCCGTGACTGGCTTCGGCCGGGTGAACAAATTGCGCGGGTGTACCAGTAGAGGCAAAGGTCGCCGCAATCTTGCGCCCAATATGCCCGGACTTTCCCATGCCCGAAATAATCACGCGGCCTTTGACCGAAAGCAAAAGCTCCACGGCACGCGCAAATTCAACATCCAGAGCATCCGCAAGCAAACTTAATGCTTCGGCTTCTGTGGAAATCACCCGGCGAGCGGTGACAAGGAATGCATCTGAGTTGGTCATGAGTGCGCGAATATATCCGTTTCGGGCCAACCTGCCAGATCTAGTCGGGCGCGGGTTGGCAAGAAATCAAAACAAGCTTGAGCGAGATCGTTTCTGCCCTCTCGCTCAAGCATCCGATCAAGTGCGTCCTTTAGGCGATGTAAGTACAGAACATCTGAAGCAGCATATTCTATCTGAGCGCGGCTTAATTCAGCGGCACCCCAGTCTGAGGATTGCTGATATTTGGAAATGTCGACACTCAAGATTTCCTGCAAGAGGAACTTGAGGCCATGACGATCGGTATATGTCCGCACCAGACGTGATGCGATTTTGGTGCAATACACCGGTGCCGCGAGGGCGCCAAAGCAGTGATACAGCGCTGCGATGTCAAAGCGGCCAAAGTGAAAAAGCTTTAAGATTGAAGGATCCGTAAGCAGCTTGCACAGGTTCGGGGCGGGCTGCACATCCTTGGATATTTGCACCAGATGTACATTTCCATCGCCATCCGAAAGCTGAACCAAACACAGCCTATCGCGTTTGGGATGCAGCCCCATCGTCTCACAGTCAATCGCCACCATTGGCCCAAGCGTTAGCCCGTCAGGCAAGTCATGAGCGTAAAGTTTGTTCGCCATTTCGCCCCTCACATGCCGATTATCAGAAAACTTTCTCGAGACCCTTACCATTTCTCGCGAGTTTACTTCCAGTGCCAACGACAATGCAGGTCACAACCGCATGGCGCAAAAAGTTTCAGGTGCACTCAAGGTTGGGCAGGTGTCGAGCGCCTAGGCGGCGCCATGGCTTCTGTGCTCTTCAGAGATTTCCAAACCTTGCGCGGATCATTTTGCCAAAAGTTGCATCGGCAAGGTGAGCCATTTTTGCGCCGAAGGAGATTTGCGGAGTCCAAGAGAGGCTACGTCATTACCAAAAATATTAAATAAATTTAGATGCTTATATTTTTATTTGATCTACTTCCGCTCAAAACCTGCTCTGCGAGTTCTTTCAGATTGAACATATTTTTCCGTGTGATCGAAAAAAGCTGTCAGGTCGATGGGTAGTATAGTCGGTTGATGCCGACAGAGAGAGCCAGAGTATAGCCCATGCTCAGAAGCAGTTTCTCTGCCTGATATGGCTCTGCGGCACGTTCTTCGTCAGCAGGTTTTACTTCCATAAAGACAGCGGGGCGGCACGCCATTATTGTTTTTCTGGCGCCGAGAAGCGCTTTGTACTCAAAACCTTCGACGTCGAGCTTAAGGAAGCGCAAATTATCAAGCTTCAACACGTCAAGAGGAACAGCTGGTATCTCCCCTTTTTCCGACACGGTGCTTGTAATCGAAAGCCGCAACCAGCTCCGCTTAATGCCGACATAGGCACGTTCGTCACTTACAGCCGCATTATGCAAATGCACCTTATGGAAATGGCCACCTTCGTAAACATTCCGCTCCAGACATCTAAAGGTGTCGTGAGCTGGTTCGAACGCATGCACAATGGCAAAATGTTCAGCAAGCACGCGAGTGTACGACCCAACATTGGCACCTGCGTCAATGGCACTGCCGGGTTGAAGTATCTGCTCCGGAACATTCGAACGCATGTGATCTATCGCTAGTTTGAGCGACTCAACAGATCCATCTTTTTCGCCAAATGCCGCGATCATCTTTTTCCGATTTTTCATGCCTTTGGCATCGGAATCTGGGACCCAAAAATTACCAAACAACCGCATTTTGGCTCTCTTTTATTAAATTTTTGTTCAAAGTTCGCTTGTGATATCACTGCCTAGCCTGCCGCAACACACGTGGTCAACGTAGCTTAAGGCCAAGCGCCGTTGTGAAGGGCAAATTACCTGACGTTGTTTTCTTTTCAGCGCGGCTTCCCGAATGCGTGCAAGCGTCGGCGGCTTTGTACACGGAGAAACATGGCCCACGCGCTTCATATTAGTGGCAACACGATGGAGCCTTTTGTGCAGAAGCAATATCGGCGCGGACTTGTCCGATTGCTTGACGCACCGCGGCAAGAGCCACACAGCAGCGGGCGGGCCTCAGTTTGGTCGCTCAAAGTCCCCGCCAGAAAAGCAAATAGTGACCAAGGAGCGCGACTTGTCGAACCTCAAGCTTGAATTGGCGAGCATCGACGGGCTCAAAACGTTAGAAGGCTATGACCGGAAAGCGTAGGAGCCCCAAAAGCGTGGCACTAGGTGATAGGGTGAACTTTGCGGCACATCGCGACGTTGGTCCTTAAGTCACGGAGCGTGCCGAAACCCGGATGTGATGGCTTTTATCTCTGCCAGTCGGAAATCGAGAATTTCCAGCCCTCAATAACTTTGCAGATTCTCAAAAAAATACCCTCGATTTCCAAAGGAAAACGGGGGTTCTTGTGTTTTTATGGTGCCCAGGAGAAGCAAGTCGCATTCTGGAAAAGCAAATACTATCAGTGGTTTATTTCCGAACCGCTCAAAAAAGCGGTCCCAAAAGCGGTCCTCTGTCCCCAAAGCTTCTATACAATCGCTATTACCCTGCAAAATAGTTTATCTATGTGCTCAAGCAGTATAATAACATCCAATGCTGACCCTGAACGTCTCGATACGCGCGGGCCGATGGGGTGCATGAAGCGCCAGTCATTCGCAGCGATGGGGATTGATCTCTCGCCATCAACGTCACTCAGATTTCATTAACAAAGTTTAATTAGGCGTTTGCAATTTAAGATGACTTAATGCGGGGTATTGGAGTGCCCCCACTGAATTGGTCCACAAACTGGGATAGAATTATCCCATTTCAGGAGGATCAGAGATGGCTGGAAAGAGAGACAAACC
>DOOI01000144.1:0-22097 GCA_003512825.1 Paracoccaceae bacterium
CGCATTTTGATTATGTGAACCCGGATGCCCCCAAGGGCGGCGTATTTTCTACTTGGGGATTTGGCACCTTTGACAGTTTGACGCCCTATATCCTCAAGGGCAATGCGGCTGCGCTGTCGACTGTGTTTTTCGACAGCCTGATGACGGGCACGCTTGATGAGCCGGATGCGCTTTATGGCTTGGTCGCAGAGAGCATCGAATACCCTGAAAACCGCCAATGGGCGATTTTCAACATGCGCCCGGAGGCGATGTTCTCGGACGGAACGCCGGTGACGGCAGAAGATGTGGTGTTTTCCTTTGAAGTGCTGCGCGACAAGGGTGCGCCCAGCTATCGCGTGCTGTTCAAGGATTTTGAGAAGGTCGAAGCGCTAGGGACGCATCAGGTGAAATTCACCTTCAAGCCAGATGGGGCATTGCGCGAATTGCCCATGACGGCAGCGGGATTGCCGATTTTCTCAAAGGCCTATTACGCGACCCGCGACTTTTCCGAATCGACGTTGGAGCCACCTGTGGGCTCGGGGGCCTATATGCTGGAAAGCGTCGATGCCGGGCGCAGCGTGACGTATAAGCGGCGCGATGACTATTGGGCGCGCGACCTTAACGTCAACCGGGGCTCCAATAACTTTGACCGCCTCAGCGTGACGTATTTCGCGGATTACACCACGGCCTTTGAGGGGTTCAAAGCCGGTGCCTATATGTATCGCGAAGAATTTCTTTCGTCGCTTTGGGCCACCGCCTATGATTTCCCGGCGCTACAAAATGGTTGGGTCAAGAAGGAAACCTTGCCCGATGGGCGGCCTGCGGGCACGCAGGGATGGTTTTACAATCTTCGCCGACCAATTTTCGCAGATGCACGGGTGCGGCAGGCGATTGGCATGGCCTTCAATTTTGAATGGTCCAATGAGAGCCTGTTTTACGGGATCTACACCCGCACCGATAGTTTCTGGGAAAACTCGATGATGCAGGCCGAAGGGATGCCCTCGGACGCCGAGTTGGCGCTCTTGGAGCCGTTGCGGGCAGATTTGCCGCCAGAACTGTTTACCGAACCTGCCTTTACCCCTGAGGTGGCTGATCCGAAATCCGCGGCTGACCGCAAGTCGCTGCGCCGGGCGGGCAAGCTTTTGGATGAGGCGGGTTGGGCTGTGGGCGCGGATGGGCTGCGGCGCAACGCGGCAGGCGAGGCGCTCAAGATCGAGTTCCTCAATGACAGCCCTAGTTTCGAGCGGATCGTGAACCCCTATGTCGAAAACCTCAAGCGGCTTGGCGTTGATGTGGTGGCCACGCGGGTTGACTCGGCGCAGGCGGAAGAGCGTGAAAAGAAGTTTGATTTCGACATCACCACGCGGCGCTATTCGATGAGCCTGACACCGGGGATCGAGTTGCGCGGGATATTTGGATCGGACGCCGCCGATGCCGAGGGATCGAGCAATATCATGGGGGTCAAGAGCCCCGCTGTTGATGCGCTTATCAAGGTGATCGAAGACGCCAAGACCCGCGAGGAGCTTGAGGTGGCGGTCAAGACGCTCGACCGGGTTTTGCGGGCGATGCACATCTGGGTTCCCCAATGGTATAAGCCCGAGCACAACATTGCATATTTTGACATGTATGAGCGGCCCTATGGCATGGATGCACCGATGAACGGCATGGGCGAAGCGTCGATCTGGTGGTTCAACCCCGAGAAAGAGGCCGCCTTGAAGGCGGCAGGCGCGATCCGGTAAGACAGAGGGATGGGTGCATATATTCTCCGCCGTCTTGCCTTGGTGATCCCGACATTGATCGGGGTCATGATGGTGAATTTTCTGCTGACGCAATTCGTGCCCGGCGGCCCGATTGAGCAGATCATCGCGCAGGTGCAGGGGCAAGGTGACGCCTTTGAGGGAATCGCAGGTGGCGGCGACGCGGGCACCCAAAGCGCAGGGGCGGGAAATGACACGGCCTATGCTGGCGCGCGGGGCTTGCCGCCGGAATTCATCGCGCAGCTGGAAAAGGAATTCGGGTTCGACAAGCCGCCTCTGGAGCGCTTTCTCACAATGCTGTGGAATTACGCGCGGCTTGATTTCGGCGAGAGTTACTTCCGATCGATCTCGGTGGTGGATCTGGTCATGGAAAAGATGCCCGTATCGATCACGCTTGGCCTGTGGTCCACGGTGATTGCGTATATGATCTCGATCCCCTTGGGCATTTCCAAAGCGGTGCGCGATGGCACCTCGTTTGATACATGGACCAGCGCATTGGTGATTGTGGCATATGCGATCCCCGGTTTTCTGTTTGGGGTGTTGTTGATTGTGCTTTTTGCGGGTGGTTCTTATTGGCAGATTTTCCCCTTGGGCGGGCTGACGTCAAAGCAAGAGATCTGGGAGACGCTGACGTGGTGGCAGAAGATCGGAGATTACTTCTGGCATATAGCCCTGCCTGTCATTGCCTCGACAATTTCCGCCTTTGCCACGCTGACACTTCTGACCAAGAACAGCTTTCTTGATGAGATCAAGAAACACTATGTGATGACGGCGCGCGCCAAGGGACTGACCGAAAGGCGGGTGCTTTATGGTCATGTGTTTCGCAATGCGATGCTGATCGTGATCGCAGGTTTTCCGGCGGTCTTTATCGGGGTGTTCTTTGGGGGATCGCTGATCATCGAGACGATTTTCTCGCTCGACGGATTGGGCCGGCTTGGGTTTGAGGCCGCCGTCGACAGGGATTACCCGGTGGTGTTTGGCACGCTTTTCATCTTTGGCCTTATCGGGCTGGTCACGGGCATCCTGTCTGACCTGATGTATGTGCTTGTTGATCCAAGGATCGATTTTGAACGGAGGGAAGGATGACACTTTCTCCGCTCAATCAACGCCGCTGGCGCAATTTCAAGCGCAACAGGCGGGCGTTCTGGTCGCTGTGGATTTTTGCAGTGCTTTTTGGCCTGTCGCTCTTTGCGGAATTCATCGCCAATGACCGCCCGATTTTGGTAAATTATCGCGGCGACTATTACGCGCCTGTGTTTCGCTTTTATCCTGAAACGGCGTTTGGCGGGGATTTTCAGACCGAGGCCAAGTATCACGACCCCGAAGTACGGTGTTTGATCCTGACAGGCGGTATGGAAGCCTGTCTGGATGATCCCGAAGGCGTGATGGTGGAAGCCGAGACAGGGATCGTGGATGGGCAGGCGATTCAGAAAGGCTGGTCGATCTGGCCGCTCATTCCATATACGTTCAATTCGATCGTTGACCGCCCCGGTGCGGCGCCGCTGCCGCCCAATGGGCAAAACCTGCTTGGCACCGATAGTTCCAAGAGAGATGTGCTGGCGCGGGTGATCTATGGCTTTCGGCTTTCAATCCTTTTCACGCTGATCGTCACCAGCTTTGCCAGTGTTGTTGGTATTCTTGCGGGTGCGGTGCAAGGATACTTTGGCGGGCGCACGGACCTCATTTTTCAGCGCGTCATCGAGATCTGGACCGCCACGCCCTCGCTTTATGTCATCATTATCCTTTTCGCCATTCTGGGGCGGAGTTTCTGGCTGTTGGTGTTTATCACTGTGCTGTTTGGCTGGACCTCGCTGGTGGGGGTGGTGCGCGCCGAGTTCCTGCGCGCGCGCAACCTTGAATATGTCCGCGCGGCCAAGGCATTGGGGGTATCCAATGGTGTGATCATGTTCCGCCACATGCTGCCCAATGCGATGGTGGCGACGATCACGATGCTGCCGTTCATTGTGACTGGCACCATTGGCACGCTGGCGGCGTTGGATTTTCTGGGGTTCGGGCTGCCCTCTTCTGCACCGTCGCTGGGCGAGTTGACACGGCAAGCCAAGGACCATCTGGAAGCGCCATGGCTGGCCTTTACCGCATTTACGGTCTTCTCGGTGATGTTGTCGCTGTTGGTGTTCATCTTTGAAGGTGTGCGCGATGCCTTTGATCCGCGAAAGACCTTCCAATGAGTGTGCTTGAGGTTCGAGATTTACGGGTAGCCTTTCGCCAAGACGGCGCGGAGACCGAAGCCGTGCGCGGGGTCTCCTTTGCCCTTGACCGGGGCGAGACGGTGGCCTTGGTGGGCGAAAGCGGATCGGGCAAATCTGTGAGCGCCCTTGCGACCGTGGGCCTGCTGGGCGGCACGGGGCGAGTGACGGGGTCGGTGAAATATGACGGGCAGGAAATGGTCGGCGCGTCAGAAGCAATGCTGCGGAAGGTGCGCGGCAACGACATCTCCTTTATCTTTCAGGAGCCGATGACGTCGCTCAACCCGTTGCACACGATTGAAAAGCAACTAGCCGAGAGCCTCGCCCTGCACCAAGGGCTGACAGGCGAAGCCGCGCGGGGGCGTATCCTTGAATTGCTCGACAAAGTGGGTATCCGCGAGGCGGCAAGCCGTCTTGGGGCCTATCCGCACCAGCTTTCCGGCGGACAGCGCCAGCGCGTGATGATTGCCATGGCGCTGGCCAACAAGCCCGATGTGTTGATTGCCGATGAGCCGACCACCGCGCTTGACGTGACCATACAGGCACAGATCCTTGAGCTTTTGGCGGAGTTGAAGCGCTCGGAGAATATGGGATTGCTGTTTATCACCCATGACTTGGGCATCGTGCGCCGGATCGCGGATCGGGTGTGCGTGATGCGAAAGGGTGAGATCGTGGAGCAGGGGCCGACGGCGGAGGTGTTTGCCAATCCGCAGCATGAGTATACCCGCACGCTCTTGGCGGCGCGCGCTGTGGGACTGCCTGATCCGGTGCCGGAAAACGCGCCGGAATTGGTGCAGACAAAAGACCTGCGCGTTTGGTTTCCGATCCAGAAAGGCTTTATGAAACGCACCGTGGGCCATGTGAAAGCGGTCAACGCTGCGAGTATCTCGGTGCGAGCCGGAGAGACTTTGGGCATTGTCGGTGAAAGCGGCTCGGGCAAGACGACATTGGCGCTGGCGGTGCTGCGCCTGATTGGCTCCGAAGGTGGCATCACTTTTGAAGGCCGCGATCTACGGGCAATTTCGGTCAAGGAGCTGCGCGCGCTGCGACGCGATGTTCAAGTCGTGTTTCAAGACCCGTTTGGCAGTCTCAGCCCCCGTATGACCTGCATGCAGATCATCGCCGAGGGCTTGGGGGTGCATGGGGTTGATCCGGGCCGCGACCGCCGGGAGAT
Source organism: Paracoccaceae bacterium (assembly GCA_003512825.1). GTDB lineage: Bacteria > Pseudomonadota > Alphaproteobacteria > Rhodobacterales > Rhodobacteraceae > UBA9554. Next base: position 5,118 of record DOOI01000144.1, read on the forward strand.
GGTGGCAGAGGTGATGGAGGAAGTGGGCCTAGACCCCGCTGCGATGGACCGCTACCCGCATGAGTTCTCGGGCGGCCAGCGTCAGCGTATCGCCATCGCGCGTGCAATGATTTTGCGCCCGCGCCTTATTGTGCTCGATGAACCCACCAGCGCGCTCGACATGACTGTGCAGGTGCAGATCGTTGACCTTTTGCGGCAATTGCAGCGCAAATATGGGCTGGCCTATCTCTTTATCAGCCACGACCTGAACGTCGTCCGCGCCATGAGCCATCAGATCTTGGTGATGAGAGCGGGAGATATCGTGGAAAGCGGCCCGGCTGAGGCGCTGTTTACTGCCCCCAAGACCGAATATACCCGCGCGCTCCTCGCGGCGGCACTAGATCCGACGGGAAATTGACGAGGGGCGGCGCGGGCTTTTATGGGGGCCCAGACATAGAAACACCTCCACGGGCGATGCCCGGGAGGTGTTTTTCGTTTGGTGAGACGTGTTTAAACGGCGAGGTCGTCCAACGAAACGCCGCGCGCCAAAGCATCGCGCAGCCAATCGGGACGACGCCCTTTGCCCGTCCATGTGACGGACGCATCATCGGGGTGCCGATACTTGGCAATCCCAGCCGTCTTGCGCGCGCCTTTGCGACCTCCGGTCAATTCGGCCAGAGAAAAGCCCAGCTCGCGTGCCTTTTCCTCGAGCGCGGCCAAAGCACGCGCTTTTTCTTTGTCAGAAAATTCCTCAATGGCTTTCGCAACTTGCTTTTGCAGCGCTTTAAGTTCCGAGAGCGAGAAAGATGACAATTCCACTTGAGACATAACCACTCCGTTCAGCAATTATATAATTAATTCGCTGTGTTCTTGATGAATTGAAACGTGTTCCACACAGCAAAGGTGGCCAGTTTATTACACAGGCGGAACAGCTTTTCAATTAAAAATGGAATAGAAAATGACGCCAATTACAAACGGCGTCATTTTCCCATTTTCAACTCTTATCAAATAGAAATAATTGTCGATCCTGTGGTGGCCCGCGCTTCTAATGCGCTATGCGCCGCGCCGACTTCTGCCAAGGGCCAGCGCTGATCAATAACGATCTTGACTGCGCCCGAAGTGACCTTTGCAAAGAGGTGCTGTGCCATCGCCTGACAGTCTTCATGATTGGCAATATGGGTGAAAAGCGTTGGACGGGTGATTTTGAGAGAACCCTTGGCGGCCAAGGTGCCCACATCCATCGGCGGCACTTTGCCCGACGCATTTCCGAATGTGATCATCATGCCCAAAGGCTTGAGGGAATTAAGAGACCCTTCAAAGGTGCTCGCACCTACGGCGTCCATCACCACATCAACGCCCTTGCCGCCATTCAAACGCCGCACTTCAGCTGCGAAATCAGGCGTTGTATTATAGTTAATGCAATGCGTTGCGCCATGATCGAGTGCGAGTTGGCATTTCTCGTCTGAGCCAGCAGTCCCAATCAGAGTAATACCTTCCGAACGCGCCCATTGGCAGGCAATCAGCCCAACGCCTCCTGCGGCGGCATGAAACAGAACGCTGTCACCTTTCTTCAAGGGCGTGGTGCGATGAAAGAGATATTGCACGGTGAGACCTTTGAGCATCATCGCAGCGCCTTCTTCGAAGGAAATCGCGTCGGGCAAAGGGCAAACCTGTGCGGCGGGCATCACACGGGCCTCGCAGTAGGAGCCGGGCGGTTGGCTGGCATAGGCTGCGCGATCCCCCACTTTCAGATGGGTCACGCCCTCGCCCACGGCCTCAACCACGCCAGCGCCTTCCATGCCCATCGGATGGGGCAATTGAATGGGGTAAAGCCCGGTGCGCTGATAAACATCGATGAAATTCAGACCTGCCGCATGATGGCGGATCCGAATTTGCCCGGGACCGGGAGTGCCGACCTCGCGATCGACAAGTTTGAAATTCTCCGGACCGCCGAAGCTCTCGATGATGATAGTTTGCGCCATTTGGGTCTCCTCTTGTTGATCGTGAGGAGATGACTGTCTGAGAGAGAAGGTCAAGGGGGCTCCCCCGCCCCATCACGGGTGGGCTGCGCGTGGCCAAAAGTTCAGACAAGACAAAAGGCTGGCGTTAGTCGGCAATCCGAGGGCGGCCGGAGGCTTCTATTGTGACAGTTGCTTCAAGGAAAACCTCGCGGTTTTCGGCCATAGCGCGCCGGATATCGCGGGCGGTGGTCAGGCGGATGTCTTCGGCGCCAGCGGCACGGGCTGCACCAAGGGCGGCTTCGCTCAGGATGGCTTCCAGACGCGCCATGGCGCTTTCGGCTGTGGTGAAGTCTTCGGGGCCTGTGTCGAGGTGAACGCGGAAGCGGCCCTCGGCCGGGGCGGTGACCGTGCCCATGCGGCGCATGGTGACACGGCCCACAACAGCACCGATCGCATTCGCAACGCCAGCATGCTCTGGCAGGATCATTTTACATCCCAGTTTTTCCCCGACCGCCGGATAATAGGACGGCGCCGAAGCGCCAAGGCCCACCACGTCCACGGCAAGCCCTGTGTGCAGACGGATCAGCCCGCTATGCCCACCAAAGAGGCCGCGCTGCATCAATTCGTGGCGCGCCAAAGCATCGGGGGCCGCATCGAAGCTGTGTTCTTCGGCGAAAGCCGCTTCCAAAAGGGCCTGACAGGTTTGATGCGTCAGGCGATCAATGATCATTTGCGCCATCACATTGGGATCCGTGGCGAGCATTTCACCTGCACCTGTGCGGCGACGCATGAAAAGGCGGAGCGCTTTTTCGGCTGCGGATCGGTCCCAGACAGCGACGCGCTGAAGCATATGAGACGCGTCTGAGGGTGTGATCCCTGCGACTTGCACCAGACCTCGCGCTACGAGGCGCTGAAGGGCAGAGATGTCGAGGCGGTTTTTCAGCACCTCTCCCAAGGGATGGACGCCTACGATACGGGCGAAGACAGTGGCGTCGCGCTCGGACAGGCCTTGCGCTTCGACACCGGGAACGGGCCGGACAAAGCGACCATCGTGATCGCCCGGAAGCGGGGCGCGCAGAGCGGCGTCAAGGGCTGCGTGAACCAGATCGGGCGCGTCGAGGGCAATCAGGGACACCGGGACCAAGCGGCGGGGCCCCAAGGTTACACCGCCTTCGAGGCCGTCCCCAATGAAGTGCACTTCGGAATCGCCACCCAAACCCGTGGTTCGCATGGCGACCGCTTCGACCATGGTGCGCCACCCCCCGACAGAAGCGCCTTGTGGATCAATTGCAGGACGACCGTTTCGCAGGAGGGCCACATCGGTGGTCGTGCCACCAATATCAGAAACAAGCGCGGTATCCGCCCCAGTGAGCCACCGCGCGCCGACAATGCTGGCGGCAGGGCCGGAGAGGATGGTTTCAATCGGGCGTTCTTTGGCTTGGCTCGCCGAAATCAGCGCGCCGTCGCCGCGCACGACTTTTAGCGGTGCTGTGATGCCAATCTCGGCCAGCACTTCCTCGGCACGACCGATCAAACGGTGTGTGAGACCGATCAAGCGAGCATTGAGCACCGCCGTCAGGGCCCGCTTGGGACCGTTCAATTTGGCCGAGAGATGGTGCGAGAGGCTGACGGGGCGCCCTGTGAGCGCGCGGATCACCGCTTCGGCGGCCAGTTCATGTGCCGGATTGCGCGTGGCGAATTGTGCGGCAACTGCATAGCCCGAGACATCGCTATTCGCGGTCAGCCACGTTTCCAGCGCCTTTTGATCCAAGGGGGCCGCCTCGGTGCCAGCATGGCTGTGCCCACCTGCGAGCACCAAAGCGGGATCACCCTTGAGCGCCTCGCGCAGCCCGTGCGCTTCCAGATCGCGCGCATCAAAGCCAATATAGACAAGGCCAACGCGCCCGCCCTGCCCTTCAACCAGTGCATTGGTGGCCAAAGTCGTCGAGAGCGATGCGAGGGCCACTTCGGCCGGATCCACCTGCGCTTCTTGCAACACGGCACGCACCGCGCCGCCGATCCCAATCGCCAGATCATGGCGCGTTGTCAGCGACTTCGCCGTGGCGATCACCTCGGCTTCGTCGCGGATCAGCACCGCATCGGTATAGGTTCCGCCTGTGTCGACCCCGAGCAAAAGCGCCATGTGAATTCTCCCTCTTCGCCTCTCCGAGATAGCGCTTCAGGCGCGCGCGTCGTGTTCGTTTGCGGCATTCATCAGCCGCTTGACGGCCCAATCTGCCGCATCTGCGACAGTCGGGTCGACATCCGTGCAAAGCATGCGCGCCAATGGCAGCAGCGAGGACTGTCCGGAGTTGCCAATGGCATAGAGCACATTGCGAACAAACCTGTCCCGCCCGATCCGTTTGATCGGGCTTCCGGCAAAGCGCGCCCGAAATCCGGCGTCATCCAACTGCGCCAATTCCGCCAGTTCGGGCAGCACCATGCCATCGCGGGGCGCGTAGCCCAGTTCCACAGGCGCGACCGCGAATTTGTTCCACGGACAGACCGCAAGGCAATCGTCACAGCCGTAAATATGATTGCCCAACAAGGGGCGTAGCTCGGGGGCAACGGGCCCTGCGTGCTCGATCGTCAAGTAAGAGATGCAGCGCCGCGCATCCATTTGATAGGGAGCGACAAAGGCGCGCGTCGGGCAAATATCGAGGCAGCGTGAGCATGATCCGCAATGGTCGATCTCGGCGGGATCGGCGGCAAAGTCGAGCGTGGTGAAAATCGCCCCCAAAAATACCCAATTGCCGAAATCCCGGCTTACCAAATTCGTATGTTTGCCCTGCCACCCAAGCCCGGCGGCCTCGGCCAGGGCCTTTTCCGGCACCGGGGCGGTATCGACGAAAACCTTGATCTCTGCGGTTTGACCCGCGCGCCGCGCCTCGTCGATGAGCCAGCGACCAAGGCGTTTGAGCCGCCGTTTGACCAGATCGTGGTAATCCTTGCCGCGCGCATAGGACGAAATCACCCCTCGGTCACGCTCTGCAAGTCCGGCCAATGGATCATCTTCGGGCGCGTAGCTTTCGGCAAGCATCAAGACTGAACGGGCCTCGGGCCAAAGAGCCGCAGGATTGCCGCGCCAGTTGCTTCGCTCTGCCAGCCAGCTCATTTGCCCATGATACCCTGCCTCCAGGAAGGCCGCCAATCGGGCGGGCATTTCAGGCACGGCATCAGGACGGGTAAAGCGCGCGGCGACAAAGCCTTCTTTCAAAGCCTGCGCCACAAGACGCGCGCGCAGCTCCGCACTCACCGTGCGGGCCCTGCGATGTCAGAAATCCAGATCGGCATAGTGGGGCGGCGGCGGGAAGCCGGGAATTTGATCTGCCAGAATAGAGCGGAAAGCCGGGCGCGATTTGATCTTGGCATACCAATCCTTCACCGATTCCGAGCGGTGCCAATCTACATCGGAGATATAGTCGAGGCTCGACAGATGTGCGGCGGCGGCAAAATCCGCCAGCGTCATCGCATCCCCGGCCAACCAGCGACGGTGCTCCAAGAGCCACGCCAGATAATCGAGGTGGAACTTGATGGCTTTTGCGCCATCTTTCACGTTGCGACTATCGGGAAAGCCCAGTTTCATCACCTTCTTATTCACCCGCTCATAGAGCAGCTTCGAGGTGACTTCGTGGTGAAACTTGTCGTCGAACCACGTCACCAAACGGCGCACTTCGTGGCGCGCGTCTGCGTCGCGCGGCATCAGCGAGGTTTCTGGGTATTTCTCTTCGATCCATTCGCAAATGGCGGCGCTCTCGGTCAGGGTGCGGCCATCGATCTTGAGCACCGGCACTTTGCCCGCAGGATTGCGGCGCAAGAAATCGGGAGATGGCTCCCAATAGCGTTCCTCTACCAGCTCACATTCAATGCGCTTTTCGGCGAGGCTCAGGCGCACCTTTCGGCAGAAGGGCGAGAGCGGGACGTGATAAAGGCGGGCCATCCGGTAAGGTCCGATCTATTGCGGGGTTTCTCCTGAATGCCCCGCCGGGGCGCGGAATTCAATCCCTGGTCACATCTGTGGAAGATCAGGAGCCGATCAGGGGGGTGGGCGCAGGCCCTAGCCTTCGAAACAGGCGGCGCGCCCATCGCGTGCAATCGTATTTGCCCCATCAATAATCGCGGCAGTGCGCCGACGTTCCGCGGATGTTGGAGCGCTGGCGGCCCGCAGCTTTGGCGCGGGCAGGACCATCGCAAGGCGGGCGGCTTGCACATCGTTCACCTCATCCGCACCTACGCCAAAATGATGGCGCGCGGCAGCTTCAACGCCAAATATGCCCTCGTCGAATTCGGCGATATTCACATAGACTTCCAAGATGCGCCGCTTTGACCAGAATAGCTCAACCACTGGGGTCATGCCCGCTTCGAGCGCTTTGCGAAGCCAGCTGCGCCCGTGCCACAGGAACGCGTTCTTGACCACTTGTTGGGTGATTGTGGAGGCGCCCCTGTCAGCGCCTTGCTCAATGGCGGAGCGAATGGCGGCAACGTCAAAGCCCCAGTGACTGCAAAAGTTTGCATCCTCGGCGGCCACGACAGAGCGCAACAGCATCGGTGAAATCCGCTCAGTTGGCGCCCATTCGCGCTCGATATCACCCAAGATACGGCGCTCGCCGATCATGTAAGGCGTGATAGGTGGGTTAAGAAAGCCGTAGGCAATGATCCATAGCAACAGACCTGCGCCGATGCCGCCGATGCCCCGCACCAGCCAAAGCTTGACCCGGGCGCGCAGCGGCAAAGCGGGGCCAGTGGCCGCCCGACGCGCGGGGGCCTTCTTTTTTCGGGGTGTGTTTATCTTTGCCATTCAATGCGCCTCACGGGGGCGCAGAATGATTTGGCGCGGCGCGCTTGTCCAGCCCGCCGCGCCCGATGATTTGTGCCATTCACTGTGTCGAACGCAGATCATGCGCCCGATTGATCCGGTGAACGCTATTCTGCCGCGCGCTTGGGCAGCACCCATCCGGGACGCGGATAGTGGCAGGTATAGCCGTTGGGGTGGCGTTCGAGATAATCCTGATGCTCGGGCTCGGCGGCCCAGAATGGCCCTTCTGGCTCCAACTCCGTCACCACGCGACCCGGCCAAATCCCCGAAGCATCAACATCGGCAATCGTATCCAGCGCGATAGATTTCTGCGTTTCATTGCAAAAATAAATCGCCGAGCGATAGCTCATGCCGATATCATTTCCCTGACGATTAGGCGTGGATGGGTCGTGAATTTGAAAGAAGAACTCTAGCAATTGGCGATAGGTGATCCGGCTCGGGTCAAAGCGGATTTCGATCCCTTCTGCATGGGTGCCATGGTTGCGGTAAGTGGCATTGGCCACGTCCCCGCCTGTGTAGCCTACCCGCGTCGCCACAACTCCGGGAAGACGCCGGATCAAATCCTGCATTCCCCAAAAGCACCCGCCTGCAAGAATTGCTTTTTCTTCAGACATCGATTTCCTCCACCTTGTCCAAAAAGGCGCCATAGCCTTCTGCATCCATGTCATCGCGGTGAACAAACCGCAATGACGCTGAGTTAATACAATACCTTAAGCCTCCGCGATTGCGGGGACCATCCGGGAAGACATGGCCCAAATGGCTGTCTCCGTCACGCGAGCGAACTTCTGTGCGGATCATCCCATGGGTCATGTCGGTCAGCTCGACAACATGCGCGGGCTCAAGTGGGGTAACAAAGCTGGGCCAGCCGCACCCTGACTCGAATTTTGCCGAGGATGCAAACAACGGCTCGCCTGAAACGATGTCGACGTAAATCCCCGGCTCTTTGTTGTGCAGCAACTTCCCCGTTCCCGGACGTTCGGTGCCGCTTTCTTGCGTGACCCAAAACTCTTCTGGCGACAGCGCTGCCACAGCCTCGGGGCGTTTTTCATATTTCGGCATGGGGCCTCCTCATCAGATGTTGAGGGCATTAGATGGGGCTTCGGGGAAATTTGCAAAGACTGTGTTTCAACGCGTCGCAAGGACGTGACATCGGCAAGCGCCACAGAGAGGCCCAGAGACAGGGATGTTTTGGGGACTAAAGCGTTTGGTCTAGTCTTCGCCAGCGAGATGGCGTTCGCCACGGGCATGAGCGAGGGTGATTTGCTTTTGGCGTTCGCGAAACCGGGTCTTGTCCTCATCTGTGGTCTCGGACAGGCAGTGATGGCAGGAGACGCCTTCTTCCCATTCGGGGCGATGAGTATCGTCAGGCATGACAGGGCGGCGGCAGGCATGACACAGAAGGTGAGGGCCCTCTTGCAGGCCATGCCCGACAGAAACCCTTCCATCGAAGACAAAACATTCACCTTCCCAGAGGCTTGTTTCCGCGGGAACCTCTTCGAGATATTTCAAGATACCACCCTTGAGGTGGTAAACCTCTGGCACGCCTTGTTGCAGCAGCCAATTGGTGGATTTTTCGCAGCGGATGCCCCCGGTGCAAAACATGGCGATGCGCTTGTTGTGGAAGCGCTCTTTGTTTTCTTCCCACCACGCAGGGAAATCGCGGAATGTTTTGGTAAGCGGGTCAACGGCGCCCTTGAAGGTGCCGATGGCCACTTCGTAATCGTTGCGCGTGTCGATAACGGCCACATCGGGAGCGGAAATCAAGCTGTTCCAGTCTTCCGGCGCGATGTAATGGCCGACGCTTGCGCGGGGGTCGACATCGGGCTGACCCATAGTGACGATTTCACGCTTCAGCCGCACTTTGAGCCGAGGAAAAGGCGCCGAGGCGGCGGTGCTTTCTTTCCAGTCGAGCGACGCGCAACCGGGCAATGCGCGGATATGGGCAAGCACGGCGTCGATACCCGCGCGACTGCCTGCGATCGTGCCGTTGATACCTTCTCGCGCCAAGAGGAGTGTTCCTTTGACGTTATGCACCGAGGCAATATCGGTGAGCGGCCCCCGGATAGCGGCAGGGTCTGGAAAGGGGGTGAAATGGTAGAGGGCGGCGACGATATACATGTCGTTTGGTTAGCGCGGCTTTTGCGCCGGGGCAATGCGACGCTTCATCCTGCCGCAAGCGCCAGACCATGAGCGACGGCTGTAAAGACAGCTGCGTCTTCTTGGCAGGCATCGGGGAGGCGCGCCGCCATTTCAGAGCGGAGACCTTGCAAGAGGCTGGACCCGCCAACAAAGACCACTTGCTCGACACTTTCCGGCGCGACACCCGCATCATGGACAGTGGCAAGCGCCTCTGCGCCAATGGCTTTGGTCGCCGCGCTGAGTTCAGCGTCAAGCATTTGGCGGGAAAGCTCAACGCTTAGGCCACGTTCGATGATCTCGAGCGAGATGCGAGCAGCATCTGAACCATTTGCATCGATTTTTCCGGCTTCGACGGCATGGGCCACGTCATGGCCAAGATGCATGTCGAGCACATCTGCGAGACGCTCGAAAAGGCGCGGCGTTTCGGCCAAGCGAGACCACCGTCGCACGTCACGCAAAAGAGCGGCGTCATAGACAAAGGGGATTTTCTCCCAACTCGCCAGATCGTGGAAGAGGCCGCGCGGGGCCGGGTGACGCGCGCTGCCAACTTGCGCGCGCAATGGCGCCTCATAGCCAAGGAGTGGCATAACCTTGCCGAGACTGAGCAGGCGGTCGAAATCGGTGCCGCCGAGGCGAAGGCCGCGGCTGGCAAGCACCTCGGTTTGATCGTTTCTGCGGTCGCAGAGAGTGAAGTCAGACGTGCCGCCGCCGATATCAACGATCAAGATACGCCCGGCACTTGCGACGGCACGCGCGGCAGCTTCGGGTTCGGCCATGAAGCGCACGTCGGAAAAGCCCGCAAGATGATAGGCTGCGCGCAGGTCTGCTTCGGCCTGTGCATCGCGGGCGTCAGAGGCGGAGTGGAAGCGAACCGGACGACCCGAGAGCACGCTTTCGAATTTCAAACCTGTGAAGGCCTCGGAGCGGCTGCGAATTTCCATCAAGAACCGGGCGATGATCTCGATCAGGGTCAGCTTCTCATGCAAAAACATGCGAGATTCCTGCGCGAGAGGCGTGCCAAGAACACTCTTGAGGGCGCGCAGGAACCGCCCTTCTTGGCCTTCACGCAAAGCGCGCAGCGCGTCGCTGCCATAGACGAATTCCTTGCGTGCGAAGTCGATGAATGTGGCCGTTGGAAGGGTTTCGCTATCTGGCTCAAGGGGCAGCAAGAATGGCCGCGACCCGGCCATGACAGCGGCGGCGGTATTGGAAGTGCCGAAGTCAAGCGCGAGCGTGGGCATTGCCGTCTCCTGAGGAAAGCGGTGCAATAGAGGGCGCAGCGCAGAGTGGCAATTCCTTTTGTGGCTCATTATGCTTTTCCGCAAGCTGTAAGGAGACCGACATGCACGCGCTATTGGGGATTGATATCCAGAATGATTTTTGCCCCGGAGGCGCATTGGCGGTGGCGGGGGGGGACGCGATCGTGGGCCCGATCAATGCGCTCATGGCACAGTTTGAAGCGGTTATCCTGACTCAGGATTGGCACCCGGCGGATCATTCCTCTTTTGCCTCGCACCATATTGGCAAGGCTCCGTTTGAAACGGTTGATATGGCGTATGGGGCGCAAACACTGTGGCCGGATCATTGTGTGCAAGCAAGTCAAGGGGCGGCGTTTCACCCGATGCTCGCAGCAGAGCGGGCGGATTTGATCCTGAGAAAAGGGTTTCGACCCGCAATCGACAGCTATTCGGCATTTTTCGAAAATGACCGCAAGACAGCGACGGGGCTGGAAGGGTATTTGCGGTCGCGTGGCATTACGGAACTGACCTTGGTCGGGCTGGCCACGGATTACTGCGTAAATTATTCAGCACAGGATGCTGCAAAACTCGGGTTTCGGGTGATCGTTCGCACGGATCTGTGCCGTGCCATTGACCTTGGTGGCACGCTGGCCGTTGCCGAACGCGAGATGCAGAGCTTGGGCGTGATGCTGACGTCTGAAGGGTGATCAGCCGTTTTCGCGCAAGATGCCACCAGCAAGGTAAAGCGACCCACAGATAAGCACGCGCGCATGTGGATCTGTGGCCGCTATCGCAGCCAATGCATCCCGGACCGACGCGGCAACAGTTGCGGGAATATTGGCTTTCGCGGCGGCTTGCGCCGTGGTTTCTGCGGGCAGCGTATTGGCTTCGCCGGGGATCGACACGGCGGTCAGGCTTTCCACAACACCGCCCAAGGGGCGCATATATCCCGTGACGTCCTTGGTGTTGAGCATGCCACAGATGAGGTGCGTGGCGCGTTTTGGCAGGGTGCCCAGATGATGCGCGAGCGCCTCGCCTGCTGCGGGATTATGGCCGCCATCGAGCCAAAGCTCGATCTCTGGCGCGAGGTCGATGAGCGGGCCATGACGCAAGCGTTGCATGCGTGCGGGCCAGAAAGCTTGGGACACGGCCGCGTCTGGCGCACCTGTGCCGAGCAAACGCAACGCCATGAGGGCAGCCCCGGCATTGTCGATCTGGTGGCGACCCGGCAAGTTGGGCAGCGCTAGGTCCAGCAATCCTGTTTCATCTTGAAAGGCCATGCGACCCTGATCGGGCCAGCACTGCCACTGTTGGCCATAGGCGTAGATCGGGGCGGAAAGGCGGGCAGCCTGACGCTCGATTGCGGCAAGGCCTTCGTCGCTTTGAGGGCCGACCACGACAGGCACGCCACGCTTGATGATGCCGGCCTTTTCACCTGCTATCTGGGTCAGGGTAGTGCCCAAATATTGCTCGTGATCCATCGACACAGGCGTAATGACCGTGAGTGCAGGCTTGTCGATCACATTGGTCGCATCAAGCCTGCCCCCAAGCCCCACTTCCAAAAGCGTATAATCGGCCGGGGTGCGGGCCATTGCCAGAATCCCGGCGCAGGTTGTGATTTCAAAATAGGTGATCGGCGTGCCTTGGTTGGCCGCATAGCACTCGTCAAGAATCGCCGTGAGCGCCTCTTCTGTGATCAGCTCACCAGCAAGTCGGATGCGCTCATGGAACCGCGCGAGATGCGGCGAGGTATAGGCGTGGACCTTGTGCCCCGCGCCTTCAAGCCCCGCGCGGATCATCGCCTGTGTTGAGCCTTTGCCATTGGTCCCGGCGATATGGATCACCGGGGGAAGGTCGTTTTGCGGATTACCAAGGGCAGCCAGCAACCGCACCACCCTATCAAGGGTGAAGTCGATGATCTTTGGGTGCAGGGCCATCATACGCGCGAGGATGGCGTCGGAACCTTGGGACATGGCGGCAGCCTTTTTGGCAAGAGGATGAGGAAACCCAGAAGATGCCTCGCGGTAGCGGCACGGCAAGGTCAAGAGCGGCATTCGAGTGCGCGAAGGCGGCGTGCCTCAGGGCTTTTGAGTCGAAGCGGTCACAGGGGCGGAGGGCTCTGACGTCAAGGCAGGCGCAGCCGAAGGTGCAGGCAGATCCCCTTTGACGGCTTGCGGCATTCCGCGCAGCAGCCGGATTATCGTGATCAACTCATCGCGAATTTTGCCACGCGGCGTGACCCGATCCAGCATCCCGTGGTCAAGAAGATATTCAGCGCGCTGGAAGCCTTCGGGCAATTTCTCGCGGATTGTTTGCTCAATCACGCGCGGCCCCGCGAAGCAAATGAGCGCGTTTGGCTCGGCAATCTGGACATCGCCCAACATGGCATAAGAAGCCGTCACGCCACCAGTCGTCGGGTGGGTGAGCACTACGATATAGGGCAGACCTGCCTCTTTGAGCATTTGAATTGCCACCGTCGTGCGGGGCATTTGCATAAGAGACAAGATCCCTTCCTGCATGCGCGCGCCGCCAGCGGCAGAAAACAGCACAAGCGGACGTTTGAGTTTCACCGCTTCTTCGGCGGCGGCAATGATAGCGTTGCCGACATACATGCCCATGGACCCAGCCATGAAGGAAAAATCCTGTGCAGCGGCAACGATTGGGGTTCGACCGATATCGCCAGTCGCCACAAGCATCGCTTCTTTTTCGCCGGTGGCTTTCTGCGCCGACTTCATTCGGTCAGGATATTTCTTCTGATCACGGAAATGGAGGGGATCCGCGATAGGCTCGGGGACTTTCACTTCGGCAAAAACACCCCCATCAAACAGCGCAGAAAAACGATCCCGCGGCGTGATGGCCATGTGATGGCCACAAGAGGTGCAGACGTTTTGATTGTCCTTGAGTTCACGGTGGAACAGCATCGTTCCGCATTCGTCGCATTTCGACCACAGGTTTTCCGGCACCTCACGGCGGGAAAAAATCGAGTTGATTGTCGGGCGGACGTAGTTGGTGATCCAGTTCATCGGCGGGTTCCTCCGGCCTTGTGCCGCCCCGAAATAAGGCGGGACGGCGCGTAATGCAATTAGCGGGGTAGGGTTAGTCTGGCGGCGAGCCACATCAGGCCTACGCCGCAGAGTTCTAGAAAGAATGGAAAGGTTAAGAAAGCTGTTTCCATCGGTGCGCCGTTGCCGCTTAGGGCTCCGGGGGTGAACAGGGCGAGCGCGAGACCCGAGTCGGGGCCTTCTACCTCGGCAAAAAGCAGGAAGGCGAAGGCGTTATTGGCCAGATGCAAGCCCAATGCTGCCCCTAGATTTCCGGTGCGCGCCGTCAGATCCGCCGCCGCGAGACCGAAGAGAAAAGCCCAGATCGTGTATTGCGCGCTTTCGATCGGGGTGGCGCCATTGTCCCAGTGGACCGCCGCAAACAGCGCAGAGGGCAACCCCATCCACACCACAGGATGCGAAAACCGCGCCGCCAGTTGGCTTTGGATATACCCGCGATACAGCAGCTCCTCGGCCCCGGTCTGGATCAAGAGCGCCACCAGCGCAGGCAAGAGCAGCGCCAGCCAGACAGCGGTGTCCCGAAAATGATCAATCTGGGTCATGTCCCACCATGGCGGGATGGCCTCCATCGCCAGCATCAGGGCCATCACCCAAAGGAAGGACTTGATAAGATCATGTTTGAACGCAGAAAAATCCCCGATCAGCGCAAACAGACCACGGCCATGCCCCCAGCGCGCAACAAGGATCGTCGCGGCGATCAAGAAGCCGAAGGAACTCAGCTGAAACAACAGGCCCTGCGGCGTGTCGCCGTAGTAATAGCTGACAGCAAGTCCAGATTTCGCCCCGGAAAGCAAAGCATCAATCGAGCCGCGCGCCGCCGCATAAAGCGCTTCGATCAGCGCCACTCCGAGAATGAGACGCGGCAAGGCCGCTGTGGGGCGGGCGCTGTCTGACAAGGCCGCATGGCGCGCATAGACACTCATGTTACGCCCCCCACCACACGCGGAGACTTCCTCTCCGGGCCAAACTCGACATCATTCCGCACCCCATTGCCATAGGTCGTTGGTGCCATGGCAGGGAATGGGGGAAAAGGGGAAAAGCGCGCCGCACAGTGCTTAGCCCTCCCCTTCTCCAGCGCCCGCACCTGTAACCGAGTCGGAGCACGGCTTTTTCAACGTATGATTTACGTCTGGTTCGTGTCTGGCTCACGTCATGACGTGAGGACGCCCAGAAAGCGTTAACATCGTGGGACGGTGGGGGGCGTGACAGGGGGCAGGGCGCAGGCCGCAAACAGGGCTTGATGGGAGTGCCGGGGGAATTTGCAGCGGAGCGCTGAGCAGTCATTTGGACGGGCGACGGACGGAGCTGCCACGCCTTGCACGCGCTACAATGTCAGGCTCGGCGAACCCTTCCGAAAACGGTGGTTACTGAGAGATCTGTGCAAGCGCAGAGACTGTCAGCAGTGAGTCCTCTTTACCGAATGCCGTCCCGCAGCATTTTGCGAGTGCAGAAGATCCAGCCTGTTACTCACGGCCCAGAGCGGACCTTCATAACGTCCGCAGCGAATGACAAGAATGAGCCCAATTTGACATCCTGCGGCGGCGCGGCGATTGTCTGTTTGGCATGTGGTGAGACTAAGTGGAGGCATCGTGTCGAGCGGAAAAGTGGTTGCTGTTGCGAGGGATGACGCTCACCGGTTCTCTAAAGAATTGGTCTCAGAAATCCGAATTGTGGAGGGTTTGGGCGTCGAAGGTGATGCTCATTTGGGTAGAACTGTAAAGCATCGCTCTCGCGTTGCCGCCGATCCCAGCCAGCCGAACCTTCGCCACGTTCACTTGATCCATTCTGAGCTATTTTCGGAGGTTGGTAACCGGGGTTTTGTAGTCCATCCCGCTGATTTGGGCGAGAACATCACGACGATTGGTGTTGATTTGCTGGCACTACCGAAAGGGACCGTCCTAAAGATCGGCCAGACGGTAGAATTGGAGGTCACTGGACTGAGAAATCCCTGTAGCCAGATCGACGACTTTCAGTCTGGGCTACTTTCTGCTGTCTTGATGAAGGGCGAGAATGGCGAACTCATCCGTAAATCTGGCATCATGGCAATCGCCAAGGCCGGTGGAATGGTAAAGGCAGGCAACCGCATTCAGCTTGTCTATCCGGTGAAACCCTACTTGCCTTTGGAACGAGTATAGAATCTTAAACCCGCCATTTTTGGAATGGGCAGGGAAGGCAGCAATGTCCCGCACTGCAGATTTTGGCGCGTCGCGCAGCGAACGGCCGCTCTCCGCCCTTGGTGTCGGTGAGTTGATCCAAGGGTTGATTTCTTCGCGCTTGCAGCGAAAGCACGAAATGTCCCGCACTACGGACCTTGCGGGGTGTTCCAAAAACAGTGGTTGTTGGAAGGGTTTTGATACGGGTTCTGGCCACTTTTTTGCTTAGCAGGTCGTGTGCTGTGATCCGGTTTTTGTGCGGCCAAGGAACAGTCTAAGATTGCGCTTGATTATGTTCGTCCAGATCAAGAACGGCAATCCTTTGAAGAAATCCACCGCAGAGCCTTTGCCAGCATTGCCCAGTGTCCGGAAAACAGTCGTCGGAAGGGCTGGTCGAAAATAGGGCTTTGCCGTGACTGCACGCCCGGCCAGCAAGTCCAGCAATGCCTTGCGCGTCGCCGAAGGGTTATTCCATTCTGCGCGATATACGACGCATCCGTTTTTGTTGATGATGAAAACGGCGTTCGGCATACTGCCGTAGGCTTTGTGCGCCTTGCCTTCGAGCCCATCAACAAAAACGGTTCTGCTCTCACCCTCTTTCGTGGTCAGGCGCGTGGCGCAGCCCATTTTGTCCTCAAAGCTTTTGTGGCTTTGGATGTTGGCGCCGGGGTGGGCCTCTCTGACATATAGCACCGCAGAGCTGACTCCGTCGATTTCGGCAAGCCGCTCCATGATGCCGCGTCGGCTTTGATACAGGGGGCAAGTGATGCTGCCCATTTCCAGAACTAAAAACATGTTCGGGAAATCAAGCAGAGTCTTGGTTTCGCCGCTGGCTGTCGTCAGCGCAAAGTCCGGGGCTTTGTCGCCGACATCAGGGCCGAACTCCGTTTCAAAGTCGTAATCTTCGATCGAGAACCCGTCATAGTTATACCTGTTCATCTGTTGGCGTCCTTTTTCGAAAAGGCACTTTGCTGCGCGGCGGACAGGTTCTCCACCATGGCCTTCAAAGTGCGTGTTGTGGTTTCGATATCCTCGGGAGAAATCCCGACCAGCGCTTGAGCGATCAGAGATTGGGAGAGGGGCACCAATTCGGCCTCAAGGGCCTCTCCTCGCGCGCTGAGGGCGACGACGCTCCTGCGGCGGTCCAGCGCGTCCTCGGTTCGTGTGACAAGCTTTTTGAGCACCATTGCGTCAATCAGGCGGGTGACTGTGGTTCTGTCTTTGAACGTGACATCGGCCAATGCGCTTGGGCTCTGGGGGCCTTTTTGCCAAAGGACCAGGAGAATGGCCCATTCTTCCGGGCTGACGGTATGGCCTGCTTTGTCAAACAAGACACCCAGCTTTTTGCGTATCAAAAAGCCGAGGCGGTTGACCCAGTGCAGTGGAATTGATTCATAGTCCAACATAATTGCAGTATGCAACTATTGCATTCAGCAAACAATACATTGTTTTCAGCCTGACGAGACGCTGATGCCCGTGCATGGCGACAGTTAGAGCCGTTTCAAAAACAAGCTCAAAACCGAAGCAGATGTTAAGGGGATTTGATCTCTCTCATGAATACGGCCATTCGCGCAGGCCGGGTGGTTAGCCGGAGGGGGCCCATTGGACGCGGTCGAGGGAGGGGGCCGCGGT
>DOOI01000144.1:22350-26727 GCA_003512825.1 Paracoccaceae bacterium
TCATTGGACGCGGTCGATGGAGGGGGCCGCGGTGGCGAGCATGACGACGCGATCAAAGCCCATGGCGATGCCGGAGGCGGGGGGCATATGGGCGAGGGCCGACAAGAAATCCTCGTCCAGCGGATAGCGTTCGCGGTAGATGCGGGCTTTTTCGTCCATATCCGCTTCGAAGCGGGCGCGTTGTTCGATGGGGTCGGTCAATTCGCCAAACCCATTTGCCAGCTCGACACCACAGGCATAAAGCTCAAACCGCTCGGCGACGCGGGGATCATCGGGGGCGCGGCGCGCGAGGGCGGCTTCGGAGGCCGGGTAACGGTCGAGCACGGTGGGGCGGCCATGACCGAGGTGGGGTTCGACCTTCTCGACGATGAGGCGGGAGAGGATGTCGGACCAGGTATCATCGGCGGCAAGGCGCAGGCCTTGGGCTTGGGCGGCGGCGCGCAGGGCGGGGGTGTTGCCTGTGCCATCTTGGTGGATGGTGGCGAGGAGGTCGATCCTGGCGTAGCGTGCGATGGCGTCGCTGACCGAGAGGCGTTCGAGGGGGGCGGTGGCGTCGCAGCTGGCGTCGCGCCAACGCAGGGTGGTCGTGCCTGCGGCGGCGGCAGCGCAGGCGAGCAGAGCGGCGCAGTCGTCCATCAGGCGCTCATAGCTTTCCTGTGCGCGATACCATTCGAGCATGCAGAATTCATTGGCATGTTTGGGGCTGTCTTCGCGGTTGCGCCAGACATGGGCGAAGGCAAAGATACGGGTTTCGCCTGCAGCGAGCAGCTTTTTCATCGCGAATTCGGGGGAGGTGTGCAGATAGCGCGTGCGACCTGTGCCGTCATAGTCGCGGATGGTGGTTTCAAAGGCGTGCAGGTGGGTTTCATTGCCGGGGCTGATTTGCATGGCGTTGGGGTCGGTTTCGAGAAAGCCCTCGGCCTCGAACCAGTCGCGGAAGGATTTTTGGATACGGTTGCGGGCAAGGAGCGCCGGGCGGCGGTCGGCGTGGCGGGCGCGATCCCACCACGGGGTGTGTGCAGTCTGCATCAGGACACCTTTGATCTGGCGATTTTCGCTCCGATGGGTTATCGGCACCGGGAATGCGCGGCTCATACGCCGTGAGAGACCCTATCGCAAGGATACCAGCGCCGTGAAAGTCATTGCTTCCCAGGTCCGCAAGGGCAACGTGCTTGAAATCGACAGCCGTCTTTACGTTGTGCTTTCGGCAGAGAATTTCCACCCCGGCAAGGGCACGCCCGTCACGCAGGTGGACATGCGCCGCATTGGCGATGGTGTGAAGGTCTCGGAGCGGTGGAAAACCACGGAAGCGCTGGAGCGGGCGCATGTGGAGGATGTGGAATTCGACTACCTCTATGAAGATGGCGAAGGCTATCACTTCATGAACCCGGTCAATTATGACCAGATCGCCGTGGCGACGGATATCATCGGCGACCAGAAGGTGTATTTGCAGGAAGGCATGCGGGTTTACCTCAAGATTTTCAACGATCTTGCTGTGTCGATGGAACTGCCGCAGCGCATGACTGTGGAAGTGATGGAGACCGAGCCCGTGGTGAAGGGACAAACCGCGTCGTCGTCCTACAAGCCTGCGATTTGTGACAACGGGCTGCGCGTGATGGTGCCGCCGCATATCGGCACAGGCACTCGGATCGTGATCAACACGACGGACAACACCTATTACGAGCGCGCCAAGGATTGATCCTTTAGACGCGCGCGAACACGGGAGGCGCTGGGGAAACCCGGCGCCTTTTTCGTTGCGCCGCAAAAAGAAAGAAGACGCCGGTGCGGGGGCTGCCGGCGTCTTCAGTTCAACCGTTTGGGTGCGCCAAGCGGCGCTTAGAACACTGGCTGAACACTGACACCCATCGCGATACGATGTGCCCAGTCTGTAATATGTGGCTCGAAGCGGCAGCGCGCGTTCACTTCAACCGCAAGAAGGGTGAGGATGGCGCGGGTGCGCCGCTCGGAGGCGACTTTGGTGCCGAGATCTGCGCGTTTCCAGGCTTCGCCGGGGAAGCGGATTTCGGCGCTGCCCGAATTAAAGACGCGGGCAGACCAGATCGTGCCCAGCGTGTCGAAGTCCATTTCGCAGGGGTCATTACCCGAGAGCGCGGTGCGAATGGCGTGGGTTTGCAGAAATTCGTAGAGCACGTCGGGATCCGTCAGCAAGATATCCGCGGCAATCTTGATCCAGCCATCGGACACTTGGCGATCAAGCGCTGTCCATGCGTGATGGCCTGTCGCACGGAAGGCGAGAAGGCGGTCTTCAGAAATGGCGTCGGCGATTTCGTAGCTATTGGAGCCAATCGTGACGCGGGCAAAGGGGGCGCCCGCGCTACAGGTATGGCCGTGGATGGCCTTGCGGGCCAGTTCGGGGCGGTGAGCGGTATCGGTCATCATGGGTTGAGCGCACATGGGGGGCCTTTTGAGAGAGGGGTGTCGCAGAAAACAACGACATGTCGGGGCAAGAGTTTAGCGGTTGGCATGAAGTCTGCACCGCGTAGGCAATATTGCCGGGGCATGGCCCCCGCCTAGCGCAAGGACTTCGTGATGAGCACCACACCCGCCGATCTTGAAAACAGCATTCACATGGCACTGGAAGCAGCGGCGGCGGCCAATGACACAGCGGAAGATGTGGCGCGTTTGGCCAGCGACGTGAACGCAGCCGCAGGCCGGCTGGACCGCTGGGGCAAGCAAATGAAGCCTGTGATGCTGGGTGTTGCGGCAGGCGCGGTGCTGGCGGTGGGGCTGGGAGGGCTGATCTATATGCGGACCCTCTCCGAGATGCGGACGGCGACGGCGACCCATATCGAAGCCTTGGCCGTATTTTCCAAGTCGATGGCAGAGGTGCAGACCCAGATGGCGGGACTGGCCGCATTGCAGACAGAGGTGGCAAGTTTGGCCCCCGCACAGGAGGCGGGATTGGCGCGGATTGAAGCGGCACTGGCCGAGCAATTGGCGCGCCATGCCGAGACCATGACCGCCGCGATCCCAACGGAAGACCCTGCGGCGTCGCAGATGTTACGCGGGGTTGTGGAAGCGGTGGAGGGCCAGCACAAAGGAACACGCGATGCCTTCACGGCGGGGTTGTCAGATTTGCAACTGGCGATGACGCGCATGTTGGCAGAGGAATTGCCGGTTAAGGCCACAGTCGCCAAATCCGCATCTCCAGAGGCCAAGTCACCGCGTAAATCCGCAAGCGCCTCGGCGGGCAAGTCCAAGCCCAAAGCCGCGCCGAAGCCTGCGCCCAATCCGTTCAAGTTTCCCTAAACCATGGCAATGGAGCGCCAAGAGCCAGCGGGCACAGGCCCAGATGCGCGCCAGAGCGCAGAGCCGGAGGCCCGGCGTGGGCTGTTGTTTTTAATGTCGGTGAATGCGCGCGGGCGGGCCTATGGCCTGAAAGTGGGCGATGTGCTGACGCGGATAGATGGCAAGCCCTTTGATGGCCGTCTGACCAGCCTTTCTGCGCGCATGAAGGGGCCCGATGCGGGCCGCGTGGCGCTGTGGTTTCGGCGCGATGGCGAGAGACGGAGCGACCGTCAGGATTGGCCCGTGATCGTGGAAACGGCAGCTTTGGGGCAGTGGAAGAGTGTGGCCCTGCCAGAGGGCGAGACAGTGGAGGCCGAGCCGACGTTTGGGCTGAAGAATTGGGACGTGTTCATCGACAAGGCCGGGCGCTATGACGCGCAGCGTTCCGAGGCACGGCTGACTGCGCTTTTGGTGCCGATTTATCTGGTGCAGATGCGGCTATGGGGGCCATTGGCGCTTTGGGGCGCTTTGGCGGCTGTGGCGGTGCCGTTTGGGTGGATCGTGGGCGGTGCGCTGCATGTGGTGATCGCGCTATATTTCTGGCAGGCCGCCCCGGCTTTGGTGCGGATGGACCGCATGGCGCGGGGGTTTCGCTATTGGCGGATCATCGCGGCACGCAATGAGCGGGCCTTGCATAATCTCGTGGCCGAGATGGCCCCGCAGTTGCAATTTATCCATGCGCGAGCAGGTGTGAGCTAGCGCCGGGAACGGCGGCCGATCAGGAGTTTGTGGCTGATTTAGAGACGATTATTGAGAGTGGTGCCGTGGCGGCGCCGCTGGCTCAAAAGCCATTCAGTTTGCCGCTGCGCTTGCGTTGGAAAGACGACGGAATGTTGAGCATGTCGCGGTATTTGGCGACTGTCCGGCGCGCAAGAACGGGGCCCCCGGCAGAGATGATTTTAGCGATGGCATCGTCGCTGAGGGGGGCAGAGGGGCTTTCACCGTCGACAAGTTTCTGGATGCGGTAGCGCACTGCGGCCGCCGATGCCGCGTCGCCGTCGCCATCGGCTTGGTTGAGCGCCGTGGAGAAGAAGCGTTTGAGGCTGTGGAGTGCCCCCACTGAATTGG
>DOOI01000013.1 GCA_003512825.1 Paracoccaceae bacterium
AATCTTGCGCGTGTCATTGCCATAGGCCACGCCGATCGGGACAATGATGCGCCCCACAGAGCTGCCATTGGTGTAGTTGGTCACCGTTCCCGAGACCAAATCCGCATTGGGCACGATCACATCCGTACGGTCAAAGGTCTGGATGCTCGTGGAACGAACGGAGATTTTTCTGACAATCCCCATATTCCCGCCCACTTCGATCCAATCGCCAACGCTGATGGGCCTCTCGATCAATAAGATGATGCCAGACACAAAGTTGGATACGATATTTTGCAAGCCAAAACCGATCCCGACCGACAGGGCACCGGCGACAATCGCCAGCGACGACAAATCAAGTCCAGCATAGGTAATCGCCACGACCGCCGCCAAGAAGATTCCGAAATAGCCGATGCCCGATACGATGGCATTCTGCCCACCTGCATCGATCTTCGTCTTTGCCAAAATGCGCGTTTTTAAAGTTCGTTGAATGAGGCGCGTCATCAACAGGCCAATGACAAAGACAACGATCAATTGCAGCACAACGCCAGGAGAGAGCTGCACCTCTCCGAGTGTCACACCTGACTTAAAGGTCGACCACAGCTCGGTCAGCTCAGATGTTCGCACCCCTATGATCAGGGCAAAGACCGGCAAGGAGGCCACAATTAATCCCGCATTGACCACGACCGCAGCCAGGCTGTCATGCCCGGCGCTACGGTCCGAGGACAGCATGGCGGATGCGTTACGCACGGCATCAAACGTCACGAAGAGGATGCCCAAAAGCCCGGTCGACAGAAGACCTGCGCGCAACAAGGTCACCGCCAAATCGGAATAGCCAATCGCCGCAAGAGCGATAGAAATCGCGGCGAGAACGGCCAGCCCCTGTCCGAGACGCACCACAAACCTATGCGGCACTTGTGCGACCTCTGGCGCGGCTTGTGATGTGGAGCTTTGGCGCCACAACAATCCACCCAGCCGAAAGGCTCCAATCCCCGCGATGGTCACCAGCACAAAAACGATCACCGCCGCTGTACCGCTCGAAAAATCGCCCATATCGCGCAGGTAATCCATCAAGATCATTGCAGAGACGACCACACCCAACCAACGGATCAAAAACCGCGCCTGGACACCAGAACCGCTGGACAGCGAAAGCGCGCTGCGGCTCGTCTCATCGACGGGGCAAAGTTGACTGGCCAACCACCGGCTGATGAAGAGCGGGGCAAAAATCCAAGTAGCGGCTTGCAGCAGAACACTCAAATCAAGATCATAGAGGCGCGAAACGCTCCAAGCCCGCGACAGCAAGAATACGCAAAGCATGACACTCACCAGCTGCCCCAAGGCCTGAAGATATCGCGCCAGATCGACCCCATAGACATCCTCTGAGCGCGACAGGCGGCACAGGGCGCGGGCGAGCCAACGGTGACCTTGCGTCAGCAGCACGCCTGCTGCCAACAGCAGCGTCACGATCAGAGGCAATTGATCGCGCGCTTTGTCGCGCACAACAGGGGTATTCCAAGCGGTCGATACACTGCCCACAAAGGACTGGAATTTTGCGGTAATTTGCAAAATCGCCTCAGGCCAGAGACGAAGATCAATGGGAGATGGGCCGAGCTTAAGCAGATTTTCTGTCTGTTTCGCCGACAGCGCGGCATCGATTTCACGAATCAAGCCATCGGCCTGTTTATAGGCTTCTTTGGCCCGAATCCGCGGCGCATTTATGGCCTCAATATCCTGAACCAAACTTGCGCGGCGTTCGGCGATTTCTGCCGGTTCTGTGCCGCTTTCCGGCGCGGGCCCGAGGGCGGAGAGTTGCTCCTCCAAAATGGCCAATCGCGAGGGGTTAGAGTTTTGCACTTCTGAGAATTCAGAGCGCCGCAAGGCCAATTGCTCACGCAGTTTGATCAAAAAAGCTTCATTTGCGGTGCCGGCTTCGAGCGTATCTTGTGCCATATTCGCCATTGAGGCCCATCGGCCATAATCCGGCGTGGCTGGCGTCGAGGTTTGGGCAGTTGCGAGCGCAGCCCAAAGCCCCAACCACAGAACCAAAAATATTTTAGACAGGTTCAAAAACAGTTTTAATATCACGGCGCGTCTCCATCCATTCTGGCACCTCAAGCCCTTTTGAGCGCAAGAAATCAGGGTTAAAGAGTTTTGATTGATAGCGTGTACCATAATCGCAGAGAATAGTCACAATTCTATGACCGGGGCCAAGGTCGCGGGCCATGCGCACAGCGCCAGCAATGTTGATCCCAGAAGATCCACCCAGAACCAGGCCCTCATTGCGCAGCAAATCGAAGACAAAGGGCAAAGCCTCTGCATCGGAAATGTTATAGGATACATCCGGCGTGAAGCCCTCTAGGTTCTTGGTAATCCGACCTTGGCCGATACCTTCGCTGATCGAGGATCCCTCTGACGCCAAAACCCCCGTGGTGTAAAAGCTATGCAAGGCCGCACCATCGGGATCGGCGAGGCCGACTTTGACACCCTTGGGCTGCAAATACATCCCCAAGCCCGCCACGGTTCCACCTGAGCCGGCCGCGCAAATAAACCCATCGAGCCGACCGTCGGTTTGCGCCCATATCTCAGGTCCGGTGGTCTCGATATGCGCTTGACGATTGGCAATGTTGTCAAATTGATTGGCCCATATGGCGCCATTGGGCTCTGTTTTGGCCAATTCTTCGGCCAAACGTCCCGAATAGCGCACATAATTATTGGGATTTTTATATGGCGCAGCGGGCACTTCAACAAGCTCTGCACCGGCAAGCCGCAACATATCCTTTTTCTCTTGGCTTTGGGTTTCGGGTATGACGATCACGGTGCGAAAGCCCATGGAGGCGCCCACCAGCGCCAAGCCAATCCCGGTATTGCCCGCCGTGCCTTCCACGATCGTGCCCCCCGGTCGCAATTCGCCAGACGCCACAGCCGCTTTGATGATATACAAAGCCGCGCGATCCTTCACAGATTGCCCTGGGTTCATGAATTCCGCCTTGCCAAGGATTTCACAACCTGTGGCCTCGCTGGCCGCATTGAGGCGGATCAAGGGCGTGTTGCCCACTGCCGCAGCCAAATCGGAATAGATCGTAGACATCACAAACCCTTTATCTTTTAATCTTCCTAAGCCGCATGGAACGGAAGCTCAAGAATTCTTACGCAGCTTGTCGCGATTTTGTGCCAACCAATAGCCGGCCAATGCCAGGGGCACCACCGGCAATTGATCGCTCGTCAGACGGTGATAGAAGTCATCAAAGCTCAGGACATGCCCTTGGATATCCTCA
>DOOI01000132.1:0-677 GCA_003512825.1 Paracoccaceae bacterium
GGCATCATGCCAACCGGCACCGTTGAGTGGGGCACATTACGTCAGGCGTTCCTTGAAGGCCAAACAGCAATGATGTGGCATTCCACTGGTAACCTGACGGCCGTGAAAGATGGCGCCAGCTTTGACTTTGGCGTGGCGGAATTGCCAGGCAATGTTCGTAAGGGTTCACCGACTGGTGGTGGTAACTTCTATCTGTTCAAAGACACAACAGATGAAGAACGTGCCGCTGCTTTGAAGTTGATGCAGTTTATGACAGCGCCAGAGCAAGCTGCTGCTTGGTCGATCGCTACGGGTTATATGGGTGTTTCCCCCGCTGCATATGAGACCGATGCGCTGAAGGCTTATACCGCGGAATTCCCGCCTGCATTGGTTGCGCGCAATCAGTTGGAAAATGCGGTTGCTGAATTCTCGACGTTTGAGACAGCACGGGTGCGTGATGGTCTGAACAACGCGATCCAATCGGCACTGACTGGTGCTAAATCGCCTGCGGATGCATTGGCTGAAGCACAAGAAGCGGCAGTTCGCTTGTTGAGCGCATACCAATAAACTCTTCGGCGGGGCCGCCGCGTAATTGCGCTGGCCCCGCCCCCCCATTTCATCGGAGACCTGCTCATGTCAGCTCATGCCAATCTTGAACGCCGCAGACAGGCCATTTACGGCTGGCTGTTGCTGTCACC
>DOOI01000132.1:1022-5250 GCA_003512825.1 Paracoccaceae bacterium
TGGTCGAGCCTGTTTTCACGCGGCACCCGCCGTAACCCAACCGAATTTGTGGGCACCGAAAACTACGCCGATCTGTTCGCTGACCCGACCTTCTGGCTCGTGGTCAAAAACAACCTGCTTTACGCGGGGGTCACGATCCCTGTTTCAATCGGTATTGCGCTCGCGATGGCGCTTTGGGCAAACTCAAAGATCTCGGCGCGGGGCTTTGTGCGGACCGCTTATTTCACGCCCACGGTGCTGCCGATGATCGCCGCTGCGAACCTGTGGCTGTTCTTTTACACGCCGGGCCTTGGTGTGCTTGACCAAATCGGCAGTCTGTTTGGCTTGCCGTCAGTCAACTGGCTGGGCCAGCCTGAAACCGCGCTTTGGGCGATCATTATCGTGACCATCTGGAAAGAAGCGGGATTCTTCATGATCTTTTATCTCGCCGCTTTACAGACCATTCCCGAGGACCTCAAGGAAGCCGCCGATATCGAAGGCACCAGTCGTTGGACTTATACCCGTCGGATTGTGCTGCCACTGTTGATGCCGACGACGCTCTTTATCGCCGTGAACGCGATGATCAATTCGGTCAAACTGATCGACCACTTGTTCATCCTGACCAAGGGCGGGCCGTCCGATGCGTCCAAATTAATTCTCTATTATATCTGGGAAATGGCATTCGCCTTCTTTGACGCGCCCCATGCAGCCGCAATGACGATCCTTGTCATTGCAGTGCTTGGTATCGTGGCCGCTGTGCAGTTTCTCTACCTTGATAAAAGGACGCATTACCAATGACGAGCCTCACAAAATTCATGGACAGCTTTGGTGCGATCCTTTTGGCGATCATCTGGATTGCTCCGCTCTTGTTCGCTTTCTGGGCTGCAACGCATTCCACATCTGATGCGGTGAACCTTAATCTGTTTTCGCCGTGGACGATGGATAATTTCCGCGTGGCGTGGAATGGCGCGCCTTGGCTCAAGTATTTCCTAAATACGTTTACGCTCGTGACGGTGATCCTGATTGGGCAGTTCATCTTGACCACGCTCGCTGGTTTTGCCTTTGCACAGCTGCAATTTCCAGGAAAGGATTACGTGTTTATCCTTGTCCTGATGCAACTCTTCATTCTGCCAGAAGTGCTGATTGTCGAAAACTACGCGATGGTGTCGCGTCTTGGACTGTTCGACACAATCCTTGGTGTGGGTATGCCTTATATGGCGTCCGCGTTTGGCATCTTTTTGATGCGCCAAGCGTTCAAGGGCGTGCCGATCGAATTGCATGAAGCGGCCCGTATCGAGGGTTGCGGCCTGCTTGGTATTCTATGGCGGGTCTATGTGCCTTTGGCGAAACCGACGTATCTGGCCTATGCGCTGGTGTCCGTTTCGACCCATTGGAATAACTTCTTGTGGCCGCTCATCGTGACCAATTCGCCAGACACAAGGCCTTTGACTGTTGGTTTGTCGATTTTTGGCGCACCTGAAAACGGCGTTGATATTAGCGTGATCTCTGCCGCGACCTTGATGTCGGTCGCTCCGCTCCTCATTGCCTTCCTCATCTTCCAGCGCCAGTTTGTGCAAGCCTTCCTACGCGCAGGGATCAAATGACAACCATCCTGCAAATTTCTGACACGCATATTGTGCCAGAGGGCGCGCTTGTATCAAGGCGGCTGGAAACAGCGCATTCCTTGGCGCGGCTGGTCACGAGGATCACATCGATCCGTGACCAAATCGGACCGATTGATGCTGTGCTTGTGAGTGGTGACCTGAGCGATGATGGCAGCGCAGAGAGCTATGACCGCTTCAAAGCTTTGATGGCACCGCTTGACCTGCCACTGATGGTCATTCCTGGCAACCACGACGCGCGAGAGCCGATGCGGGCAGCCTTTGCTGATTTGCTTTCGAAAACGGGCCAACTCGACTGGGTCAGGCAGGTCGGTAACCTGACGTTGATTGGTCTTGATACATTGGTTGAAGGCACTGGCAAAGGCACCCTCTCGGCACAGTCGCTTGCCTTCCTCGCAGACGCACTGGCGACAGCAAAAAACGCCCCTGTCCTTTTGGCGCTGCACCACCCGCCATTTCCGTCTGGCATCGGTTTCATGGACGATATCGGCCTGACCAATAGAGCTGAATTTTGCGAGATTATCGCGAACTTTCAAGGCAAACTGCGCGTTGTATGTGGTCATATCCACAGTATGATGGTCGTCGATTGCGCAGGTCACATTGCGATTTCAGCACCTTCACCTTGTAGCACGTTTGCCTATGATCTGCGGACCGATGCCCCCGTCGGGTTTATGACCCAAGAAGACGGCTGCTTGGTTCATAAATGGGATGCGGGGTTTCAATCAGTTCGGATTGGATCGGTTGCTGGGACCGGTCCGTTTCCGTTTTAACGTGGCGCGCTGATAGAAAGAAAACCCTTTGGACGAACCGCATTTCCTTCAATTTTTGCTCAGTACCGCAGGTGCTGCAGCTCTCTTAATCTGGGCCGTCAGATTGGTGCGCACAGGCGTGGAGCGCGGCTTTGCGGCTCCTTTGCGGATCTGGTTGCGGCATTCAGCAAAGAACTGGCTATTGGCCGCGGCAACTGGAATGGGTGCCGCTGTATTTCTGCAAAGCTCCACGGCAGTCGCCGTCTTAGTTTCCAACTTTGTTGCCAAAGGCGGGTTGGCTGCCGCAGTGGGCTTGGCGATCCTATTGGGTGCCGACGTTGGGTCTGCCTTGGTCACGCAGTTATTGATGGTGCGCCAGGCGTTCTTGACCCCTCTTTTGCTACTGGTCGGGGTTGCGATATTTTTGCGCGGCGAGGGGAATGCGCGGCAAGTCGGCCGTATACTCATTGGACTTGCGCTGATTTTCGTCTCGCTGGATATGATCCGCGCCGCAACGGGTCCTCTTGTAGGCAACCCCAGCACACAAATGGTCATGGCCTATCTGGGGCGTGATCTTGCGACGGCCTTTGTGATAGGGGGCGCTTTTGCATGGGTTGTCCATTCCAGCGTTGCGGCTGTGTTGCTCTTTGTCACGTTAGCAGCGCAAGCCGTTCTGCCGACAACGGCGGCTGCGGCGATGATCCTTGGGGCCAATCTTGGCGGGGCACTTATCGCGTTTGTTCTTACACTTTCCGCGCCGATGGTGACGAGACGGATGGTGATTGCCAATTTGATTTTGCGCGGCGGTGGAGCCATCTTAATCACTTTGCTAATAGCGGCACTCCCCGAGCTTTTGACCTATCTCGGCAAAGCACCTGCACGGCAGGCTATCAATCTGCATCTTGTGTTTAATCTGGCTTTAGCGGTCGTCGCTCTCCCATTTGTTGGTCAGTTTATGACAGCGTTGACTGCCCTGATTCCTGATCGACCCGCCGACGTCAACGCGGTCGAAAGTGCAACCGCACTTGATCTCACAGCTTTGAACCGCCCACAGCGCGGACTAGATTGTGCTGCCCGTGAACTCCTTGGGATGGGGCAAAAGATTGAACAAATGTTGATTGCTGTTGAGCCGCTCTATGACACGTGGAATGCGGCCGATGGGAAAGCGATTTACGAGCAGGATTTGGCTATCAAAAAAATGCACCTGAACGTGAAGCTCTATCTCGCAAAATTGGGTCGACACGGCTTGGACGAAGACTTGGGCCGCCGCTCGATGGAACTTGCATCCATTTCGTCCAGTCTTGATTCCGCATCAGATGCCATCGCAAGAGTGATGCTGGACCTTGCGAAACGTCTGGATACGCAAGACCTCAAATTCTCGACCCAAGGCCGCGAAGAGATACATGACTTCTCTGATCGTGTTCAAAGTAATGTGCAGTTGGCCTTGAATGTGATGATGAACCAAAACCCCGCAGAAGCTCGAGAACTTGTAGCGGCAAAAGAAAAGGTGCGCCGTGTTGAGCAAAAACTGCAACGTAACCATATCGGCCGTCTGCGCGAAGGGTTGGCCGAAAGTATCGACACCAGCAACATACACCAAGAAACTCTGAGAGCTCTCAAGCAGATAAATACCGCGTTTTCCATGGTCGGATACCCAATACTCTTGAAATCTGGAGATCTATTGAAAAGTCGCCTGTCAGACACTTGAACTGAAAGTTTCATCAAGAATTCGCCCTTGGTCGTCCAAAATCTTCAGAATTGTCAAATCAGCAACTGAAAATGATTTTCGAACAAACCGACGTTTAGGCATTAAGGTCTGCTACAGGAGCATTGCCGCCATCGGCGCTGTTTGCAGCATCGGTCATTGTGGGCTCTTTC
>DOOI01000081.1:0-11718 GCA_003512825.1 Paracoccaceae bacterium
ATCAAAGGCTGGATGGGCCGCGCGGATCAAACGGCTAAGATTAAAGGTATGTTCGTGCGTCCTGAACAGGTCGCGCAACTGGTTGCCAAGCATGCGGAAATCCTGCGCGCACGGGTGATCGCAGGCCGCGATGGCGAGATGGACACGATGACAGTGAAGATCGAGGCCGCAAGTGGAGATGCAGCGCGATATGCAAAATCAGTTGCGGATGTGTTGAAGCTGAAGGGCAATATCGAAGTGGTCGCTCCGGGTAGTCTGCCGAACGATGGAAAAGTGATCGAAGATACCCGAAGCTACGGCTGATAGGGGCTAAAGCTACCCCAAAAGTCGTGAGAGCATTGCGCTTTCCGGGTCTTCCAAAGGCTCGATCACATCAAAATGGTGGCGTCCCGGTGCGATAACTTCGGGCACTCCCCAAGCCTCTGCAAGCCAGCGAGACTGATCAAGAAAGGCGGGACGCTCTTCTGCGCCGACCCAGAGCGTGACGGGTACGGGAAGGCGCGTTTGCATCAAGACGGGGCTTTCTGCCGCGGCACTGGTATCATCCAATTTAAAGTCTTCGTTCATCGAGGTTCGCAAGAGCGGGCGCAGGTCCGTTACCGGGGAAATGGGCAAGACATGGGTCAGGCGGGCTGCGACGGACGATGCAAGAAGCGCTGGTTCCAGCATGCGGGCCACGAGATGACCGCCTGCGGAATGACCAGCAAGCGCTATGGGGCCAGACACCATTTGTGACGCAGTTGTAATGGCACTGGCCACTTGCTGGGTGATGTCGGCTATGCGAACTGTCGGGCAAAGATCATAGGACGGCATTGCCACGGCCCAACTGCGCGCCGTTGCGCCGGAAGCAAGGTGTGAGAAGTCGGAGCGGTTGAACCGTAGCCAATAACCACCATGCACGATGACCACCAAGCCCTTAGGGCTGTGGTTGGGCAAAAAGAGATCAAACTGCTGACGTGCGGACGGGCCGTAGGTGATATTCAAATCCGCCAGACCCTGCTCGAGCATGCCTTCGCGATACGCAGCGGCTTTGGCCTGCCATTTTGCCGGGTAGTCCATACCGCCCGGAATATAAGCCGCGTTTGCATAGGCGTTATCAAGACTTGTATCTGGCATCATGTTTTGCTTCCTCGCGGCTCTAGACAAGGCTATCCCGAGGTGCTTTGCCTTGACTAGAGTGCCAAGAGTCAAGAATTGGGAGAAATCGCCGTGTTGGACATGAAAACAGATCTGAAATCGCTGCTCAAAGACCCGAGTCTTCTGGCAACGCTGTCATATGGCAACGGCCAATGGATTGCGGGGGAGGCACAGAAGACCTTCGCCGTGACGAACCCTGCACGTGGAGATGTGATTGCCGAGGTTGCGGATCTCACACGTGCTCAGGTGGGCACTGTGATCGACGCGGCCTATAAGGCCCAAAAGGAGTGGGCCCAATGGACGGGCAAGGAGCGCGCAAATGTGCTTCGCAAATGGTACGATCTAATGATGGCGCATGCCGATGATCTGGCCACGATCCTGACGGCAGAGCAAGGCAAGCCTTTGGCAGAAGCCAAGGGAGAGATTGTTTACGGCGCCTCCTTTATCGAGTTCTTCGCAGAAGAGGCGAAACGAATTTATGGCGAGACGATTCCGGGCCATCAGCGCGACAAGCGGATCACGGTAATCAAGCAGCCGATTGGAGTTGCTGCGTCGATTACGCCGTGGAATTTCCCGAACGCGATGATCACGCGCAAAGCAGCGCCTGCCCTTGCTGCGGGCTGTTCCTTCGTTGGACGTCCTGCGGCAGAAACGCCGCTATCCGCCTTGGTGATGGGCGTCTTGGCGGAGCGTGCCGGCATTCCGGCTGGTGTCTTCAATATTGTCACGTCGTCTCGCTCGTCTGAGATCGGCAAGGAATTCTGCGAGAACCCAAAGGTTCGCAAGTTGACCTTCACGGGCTCGACCGAAGTCGGCCGTATTCTGTTGCGGCAAGCGGCCGAGCAGGTGATGAAATGCTCGATGGAATTGGGCGGCAATGCACCATTTATCGTGTTTGATGATGCCGATCTGGATGCGGCGGTCGAAGGCGCGATCATGTGCAAGTTCCGCAATAACGGGCAGACATGCGTCTGTGCAAACCGGATCTATGTCCAAGCCGGGGTCTATGATCTCTTCGCTGAAAAGCTTGCAAAGCGGGTAGGCGCGATGAAGGTCGGGGATGGTTTGGCGGAAGGCACGTTGCTTGGCCCTCTGATCAACGCTGATGCGATTGTGAAGGTGCAAGAGCATGTTGCCGATGCTGTTGCGAAGGGCGCAAAGGTTATTCTGGGCGGCACGCCGCATCAGGGGCCGGGCAACTTCTTGGCCCCGACAATCGTGACAGGTGCGACGCGCGAAATGGCGTTTTCGACGGAAGAGACCTTCGGACCGCTCGCGCCATTGTTCAAATTCGAAAGTGTCGATGAGGTGATTGAACTGGCCAATGACACGATATTTGGCTTGGCCTCTTACTTTTACGCCAAGGATCTGAGCCGGGTCTACAAGGTCGCGGAAGCGCTTGAATATGGCATTGTAGGCGTCAATACCGGGATTATCTCGACGGAAGTCGCGCCGTTTGGCGGCGTCAAACAATCCGGCCTTGGCCGTGAAGGCAGCCATCACGGCATCGAAGACTTCCTAGAGATGAAATATATCTGCATGAGCGTGTAAGCTAGGTCAGCAAAAAATTTACCACCGCCGTCCTCAAAGAGGGCGGCGGTGTTTATTTGGAAAACAGTCGTCAGGCGGTGAGCAAGAGCCCCAGCCGCCGCATGCCCTCTTCGATTTGTGTTTCATTTGGTGAAGAGAAGTTTAGCCGAAGCGTATTTCTCCCGCTGCCATCGGGGAAGAAAGCGGAACCCGGGACAAAGGCAATATTCTGGGTCTCCAGTGCGGTTGCGAGCAAGTCCGCGCCGTCATGGCCCTTTGGCAAGGTCATCCAAACAAACATACCGCCTTCTGGTTTGGTCCAGCTTACTCCGGGGGGCATGTAGCGTTGCAAAGCGTCCAGCATGGTATCACGGCGTTTTGCATAATGGGCGCGGAGTTTGGGTAAATGCGTGTCTAGGCTGGTCTCGGCAATTTCGGCGACAACGGCTTGATTGAGGGTGGCGCTGTGCAGGTCTCCCGCTTGCTTGATCAAGACGAGTTGCGAAATGACTGGCTGTGCGGCACAGACCCAACCCACACGCAGACCCGGAGCGAGCGTTTTAGAGAAGCTGCCGCAATAGACGGTCCGGCACGCTTCGATGGACCCTTTGCGTGCTATCTCTAACGCGAGAATGGGGAGCACGTCGTCTCCATCAAACCGCAATGCGTAGTAGGCGCTATCTTCTAGAATGGCGATATCGAGTGCGTCAGCTTGGTCGATCAGGGCCTCTCGCTGCGCTTTTGTGAGGGTCATGCCGGTGGGGTTGGAAAAATCCGGGGTCACATAGGAAAATTTCAACCGTCCACCTGCTGCAGTTGCCGCCTCTGCCAAGGTTGCAGGGCTTCGGTTGTCCGACGGATCGAGCCGATCGTAGTGCGGTTCATAGGCGTTGAACGCGCCAAGTGCGCCCAGATAAGTGGGCCAGCCGACAAGCGCGGTATCATTTGGCGACAAGAAGAGCTTTCCCAGATAATCGAGCGCTTGCTGCGAGCCCGAGGTGATCAGGATATTTTCCTCGGAACACGGCGCGCCTATTTTGGTCATGTAAGCGGCGATCCATGCGCGCAGCCGCGGATTTCCCTCAGAGGTCGAGTATTGCAGCGATTGCCCTACGGCGTCGTCGGCCAAGGCCCGCGCAGTCGCGGCTCGAAATGCCTCGGCTGGGAAAAGAGCAGGATCGGGAATACCACCGGCGAAAGAAAGAATTCCAGGTCTGTTCAGCAGCTTAAGGAGTTCACGAATTTCCGAAGCCTTCATGCGGCCTGCGCGTGAAGCAAAAAGAGTCTTGAGCGACATGGGGCCTCCTCCAAGAGATGAGACAGGTCACATCGTTTGGAAATTAAAGTCAATATTGCTGACATAAATCGTGATGTGGCGGCTTCTTGAGTGAGGGATTCCGGACTTTGAGGCGCAGGTGATCTGTTCCAGACTTTCTGACATTAGAAACAAGATTTTTTGGAGAAAATCAGATGCCACGTCTGTATTTTTTGGTGATTGGGCTCTTGGTGCTTTGCCTGTTGCCCGCTCTTTCTATTGCCGCGCCGCTTGTTGCGAAGGTCGATATTTCAACACAAACCATGACTGTCTATCTAGATGGTGCTCCTGCCTATAGCTGGCCTGTGTCCACGGCGAGGAAAGGCAAGATCACACCAGTGGGCACGTTTCGCGGGCAGGCGCTGTCGCGTCACCATCGGTCCAGTCTCTATAATAATGCGCCAATGCCCTATGCGATTTTTTTCCGCGGTAATTACGCGATCCATGGCACCCATCAGATCAGCCGTTTGGGCCGGCCTGCAAGTGCCGGATGCGTTCGCCTTCATCCCGATCATGCGGCGGTGCTGTTTGACCTTACGCGTCGGGTGGGCACGCAAAATCTAAAGGTGGTGATCCAGTGCTAGGCCGAATACGCCACAGCCCAATGTTCCAAAAGCGCTTGTTGAAGGCGCTTTGCTTTCTTGTTCCAAGCTGCCGCGCCGGGCGGGTTTTCGCGCTCTTCGGTCTTGATTTTGCGCCGGGCGGCGGCGTCTATGGAAAAGATCGCAAACACCAGACGCTTGCCTTGCGCTGTCGTGGCAAAGCCAGACAATGTTGAGGTGAAGTTCAATGTCCCCGTCTTTGCAATAACTTGCAGTGGATGGGCCTTGTTCACCTTACCGCGCTCGTCTCGGAGTGGGATGTCCTTCAATAAAGCTGTGAGCCCAAATCGCTCGGCGGCGATCATGGCAGAGACCATCCCTGATGTTGTGATGTGCGAGGCATCGCCTAGGCCGGAATGATCGACAAACTTCGGATTTCGCATGCCAAGCTGCTGCTCTGCCCATGCCTGCATGCCCGCCGCTGAGGCGGCGATTGAAGTGACTGCGGTGCCAGATGCTTTGGTCGCGGCTAAACCAACCATTTCAGCGGTCAGATTGGTTGAGTGTTTCAGCATGTCGCGGAGGATTTCCGTCAATGGTTCGGAAGCCCGACGAACCAATACGGGGCCCGATGGGGCGGTCGTTGCGCGTTGTTCTTTTT
This sequence comes from Paracoccaceae bacterium, assembly GCA_003512825.1. Taxonomy (GTDB): domain Bacteria; phylum Pseudomonadota; class Alphaproteobacteria; order Rhodobacterales; family Rhodobacteraceae; genus UBA9554. The sequence continues at coordinate 5,186 of DOOI01000081.1, forward strand.
CGAGAGTGATCCCTTGGGCGCGCGCGAGAACACGGAGGACCTCGCCCGCGTAGAGGTCGGGCGCCCGGACCGGCAACCAGCGAGACCCGCCCTGTCCCAAGGCTTCGCGCGAAACTGTCCAACTGTCGATACCACTGGAGTCCTTATAGGTATACACAGGCAAACTGCGGCTTACGATGGCCATCCGCGCGATCCGCACTTCTGGCCTTAAGGTGTCAGACCGGGCGTCCATTGAGGTAGCCCATTGATTTCCTTGCTTCTTCCATTCGAAATGGACGCGGTTAAAATTGAGCGCGAGTCCACAAATCGCGGGGTTGTAGCCGACGTGGTCGGGTTGATTGCGGTCAATTTCCGTGATGAAGGGCAACGCCCCTCCCCATACAAAAAAACCCCCGCTGACGTGTCGCAGACCTGTTTCTTTTAGGCGGCGGACCATATCCGCCAACGCATCAGTGTCGAGTGTGGGATCACCGCCCCCTGCGAGAATAAGGTCACCTTTGAGCGTGTCGCCTTCAAGCGTGCCGCGCGCGATGATATGTGTTTCAAACCGACGTGCCGGACCAAGCCGCGCCAAAGCATATGCCGCAGTGATGGATTTCATGACCGAGGCTGGAGGCAATCCTCCAATTTCATCTTTAATTTCAAGAATTTGACCAGAGGCCGGATCAGCGACAGCATAGGCTGTTCGCCCGGTCAGGCCAGACGATTGCACCAATTGCTCTGCCGTTTTGGTGGCGCGGGGCGGCTGGGCTGTGGGCCGTGAGCCGCGATCCACTGGGCGGAGCGATTGAGCTGGCGCATTGGCACATGCGGGCGCGGCCAGAAACATGGCGGCAGAACTCAAGAAATGGCGACGCGACAAGGGCTTGATCATGATTTTCAGCCTAGAGCCTTCTGCACGGAAAGGGCAAGAGGGGCGAAATCACTTCTGCTTTTGGGCGATCAAACGGGCCATTTCCCGGCCTTCCGGAGCTGTGAAGACGAGCTCTTGGACATGGGAATATCGGCAAAACACCAAGCTGGCGCCTTGATTTTCCTCAAGGCATTTTTGTTTTTTACAAATGATTTCATGAGGATGCGTGATGAACGGGAGAGCCGCGCGGGGAGGCGCTGGCCGGGGCGGGCGAGGATGGCGAGGGGGGTGGACTGTGCGATTGATCGCCAGTCGTGCCATTTATCGAACTGCACGAGATTATCCGCACCCATAAGCCAGATAAACCGGACCCCTGGATAGTGCCGCCGCAACGCGTGCAAACTGGCGGCTGTGTAGCGCGTGCCAAGGCGCGACTCGATATCCGTGACCACAACGCGCGGGTCGCGCATCACCTGATGTGCCCGCTCCATTCGTTGCTCAAGGGCTGCCGGGCCCTTTTCTTTCAAGGGGTTACCGGGAGAGACCAGCCACCAAACCCGGTCCAGACCAAACCGCTTTATGGCTTCTTGGGTGATGAGGACATGGCCGTCATGGGCCGGATCAAACGACCCTCCCAAGAGGCCAATCACTTGACCCTTCGCCGCAATTGGAAAACCAAACCGCATCATTTCTCTTGCCTACCCCGAAGCATCGAGCCCGCCAAGGGGGGCAAATTTCGGATTTTGGAACGTATGATTTGCGTATGGGTGGCGTCTGGTTTGCGTCATGACGCAATCCCAACCAGCGGGTCGGTTTTGTTGCGGCGCCTGTGCGCTGCGGAAACAGACTTTGAGCCGGGAGAGAGGGCATGGGGGGCGCACACCGCCCCCCATGCAAGCGCTTTGCTTGGTTCAGCCAAACACGCGGGTCAATGCGCCGTCCACGGCAGAGATGATTTGGTTGATGTCATCTTTTGTGGCGATCAGCGCGGGCGAGAAGCACAGCGTGTTGTTGAGACCGGGCAGCGAGCGGTTGGTCGCGCCGATGATCACGCCTTGCTCCATGCAGTCTTTGACCACGGCTTGCACCCGGCTTTCGTCCATGGCTTCGCGCGTGTCGCGATCTTTGACCAATTCCGCACCAAGGAACAGGCCCTTGCCGCGGGCTTGGCCGATTACCTTGTGCTTGTCCGACAGCGCGTTCAGCTGATCGAGCATATAATCGCCCATTGCGGTGCAATTGCCCAAGAGATTTTCATCTTCGATGATCCGCATATTTTCGATGGCTGCTGCGGGGCCTGCGGTGCAGCCGCCGAAGGTGGAGATGTCGCGGAAGTAGTTCATTGGGTCCGACGCGTCGTCCTTGAACATGTTGAACACCTCTTCCGTGGTCACGAGGCAGGCGATGGCCGCATAGCCAGACGCCACGCCTTTGGCCATGGTCACCATGTCGGGCTTGATGCCGTAATGCTGGTAACCAAACCATGTGCCGGTGCGGCCGACGCCGCAGACGACTTCGTCGATATGCAACAAGATGTCATATTTCTTGCAGATTTCCTGCACCCGGTCCCAATAGCCTTTGGGGGGCACAATCACGCCGCCGCCTGCGGTAACGGGCTCAAGGCAGAGGCCGCCGACGGTGTCGGGGCCTTCGGCGAGGATCACTTGCTCGATCTGATTGGCCGCCCATTCGCCGTAGTTGTCCAAATCGGCGCCCGGTTGTTGGAAGGCGCGGTATTCGAGGCAATGGGGAACGCGCACGAAGCCGGGCGTGAACGGCCCATACTGCGCGTTGCGCTCATCCTGACCGCCAGCCGAGAGGCAGCCGATGGTGGTGCCGTGATAGTCGCGCTCACGGTACAGAACTTTGTGCTTTTTGCCGCCATAGCGTTTGTGGGCAATTTGGCGGATCATCTTGAAGGCCTTCTCATTGGCCTCCGATCCGGAGTTGGTGTAATAGACGCGCGACAGGCCGGGCATTTTCTCGATCAGTTTTTCGGAGAAAATAGCGCCGGGGATCGAGCCTGCGGAGCCTGCGAAGTAGCACAGTTTCAGCAGCTGATCTCGCACGGCATTGGCGATGCTTTCGCGGCCATAGCCCACGTTGACCGTCCAGACGCCACCGGAGACGGCATCGAGATGTTCTTTGCCTTTCTGGTCCCAGACACGCATGCCTTTGCCTTCGACGATGATGCGGGGATCAACCGTTTCATAGGGCTTGTGCTGTGAGAGGTGGTGCCAGACGTGGGCGCGGTCTGCGTCCACGACGGCTTGGATGTCATTGTCGAATTTTCCGTCCATCATGGGGTGCTCCAAGTTTAGGGTGCCGCGAGGCATGCGGGAAAGCCCCGCTCGGGAACGGGGATGTCTGGAAACTATCTCATGCCGAAAGCTGTGAGAAAATAGGGCCAGCCGCTCTATGCTTATAGGGCCAGACGGTGGCGCTTGAGGTGGTGAAAACCGTGGGATGAAAGGCTAAGCCCTTCTGGGAAAGCCGAAAGTTTCTTTTAGTGATGCTGAAAAGAGTGGCTGGGCTAGGGAATATCGCAGGCATGAAGGCAGAAAAACATTGAAGGGAATCACGATTTCCCGTCCGAATAGGAAGGACTGGGTGGCATCGGGCTGCCCGTCGTTACGCAACGTGAGCACCGCGACCCGGCAAAGAGGCGCGGGCTCTGCGTCAACAGGGAGACGACAGATGAACATTCGTACAAAATTGATGTCGGCGGTCGCGAGCACCGCGATGCTTGCGGGCACTTCGGCCATGGCAATGGACGAAATCACGGTTGGCTATTTCCTCGAGTGGCCGATGCCTTTCCAAGCAGCAAAAGTAGCGGGCACTTATGACGCAGAGATGGGCGTCAAGGTGAACTGGCGTGCGTTCGACACAGGCACCGCAATGTCGGCTGCAATGGCGTCGGGCGATGTGCACCTTTCGGTAAGCCAAGGCGTGCCGCCGTTCGTGGTGGCGACGTCGGCTGGTCAGGATTTGCAGATCGTCGATGTGGCGGTGTCTTACTCGGATAACGACAACTGCGTTGTTGCGTCTGGTCTTGAGATCACCAAGGACAATGCTGCCGAATTGGCGGGCAAGAAGGTTGCCGTGCCGTTGGGCACAGCCGCGCATTACGGTTTCCTCAAGCAGATGTCGCATTTTGGTGTGGACGTGGGCGCGATGGAAGTTGTGAACATGGCCCCGCCTGAAGGGGCTGCTGCGATTGCACAGGGTGCGGTTGATATGTTCTGCGGTTGGGGCGGTTCGCTGCGTCGTGCCAAGGAGCATGGCAATGTGCTGCTGACGGGTGCAGAGAAAGAAGAGCTTGGCATTTTGGTGTTTGACGTGACGACGGCGCCTGCGGGCTTTGCGGCGGAGAACCCCGATCTGTTGGCCAAGTTCCTCAAGGTGACAGCAGATGCCAACGCAACATGGAATGCCGGTGGTGACGCCGCCAAGGCGATGATCCCGGTCATTGCAAAAGACGCAGGCATGGATGAGCAAGGCACTGCCGATACGATGGCGACCTTCATCTTCCCGTCGGTGGAAGATCAGCTGGGTGCCAAGTGGCTTGGTGGCGGCGCGCAAGCGTTCATGCAGGGTGTGGCACAGGTGTTTGTGGATGCGGGATCGATCCCGTCCAAGCTCGACAGCTATGATGCGGCTGTGAACCTCGGCCCGCTGAAAGCGTCTAGCGGAATGTAATGCAGATGCGGGGGGCCTGATTGTTTGGGCCCTCCCGCTATCGATCATTTCTGAAGAGCACGAAAAGGGGGCCGGAGTGCCTCTGGTAAGGGGCGGGTATGGCTTTCCTTGAGATAGATCGTTTGTCGATGCGGTTTGACCTGCCGAATGGTGCGTCAGTTCAAGCATTGAAGGACGTGAGCCTGACGTTGAAGTCGGGAGAATTGCTGAGTGTGCTGGGGCCATCGGGCTGTGGCAAGACGACGTTGCTGAACATCGTGGCGGGTTTTTTGGCGCCGACCGAGGGGCAGATCCGGCTGAATGGACAGCGGGTGATTGGGCCAGCACGGGAACGTGGGATGGTGTTTCAGCAAGGCGCGCTTTTTGAATGGATGAGCGTGCGCGACAACGTGAGCTTTGGGCCACGGATGAAGGGACAACGAGAGGCGGAATGGAAGGGCACGGTGGATCACCTGCTCAATGTCGTGGGCCTGCGCGATTTCAAGGAAAAGGCGGTTTATGAGCTGTCTGGTGGGATGCAGCAGCGCGTGGCCTTGGCGCGGTGTCTGGCCAATGATCCGGATGTGATCTTGATGGATGAACCGCTGGGGGCGCTGGACGCGTTGACCCGCGAGAAGATGCAGGGGCTGGTGCTCAAGCTGTGGAAAGAGACGGGCAAGACGATCATCTTGATCACCCACTCTGTCGAAGAAGCGCTGTTGCTGGGGGAGCGGTTGATTGTGATGGCACCGCGTCCGGGGCGGATACATAAGGAATATCGTTTGCCCTTTGCCGATATGGGCGTGAGCCGCGATTTGCGGAGCGTCAAGAAGGAAGCGGAGTTTGGGGAGCGCCGGGAAGAGATTCTGGGCATGATTTGGGACATGGAAGAAGAGATCATGGGCCGCACAGAAGGAGCTGACGCATGATCCCTTTTGCAGCTTATGTTTTCATCTTTGTGACCTCCTTCTTCATCGTCCGGGTGGGCCTGAAGAAGATGTTCGAGAAGCATGACTTCACCTCGCTCAAGACTGTGACGTTTGGTGATGAGAGCGCGGTGCGGCCGGATCGGGTGGCAAGTGTCGTGTCGATCTTGACCATTTTCGTGATCTGGGGAGCATTTACCGGCTCAAAATGGTTGCCGGTCCATATGCCCGGCCCATTTTTGGGCGATACGGAATTTACCTATACTGTCGAAGATGGAACCGGCGCGCGCGATGAGGCGCAAGTCAAAGTGCGGGTTTTCAAGGTGGGCGATACGGTGGAAGACCGTGGAGTGGAGCCGGGCGAAGGATTTGCCAAGGATGACGTGCTCTCGGTAGGGGCGATGCGCTCTAAGTTATTGATCTGGGACGGTAATGACGACCTCAAGCGCAAAGACGGCGCAAAGGTGGTGGCAATCGAAGGTCAACCCGTTGCGCCGGGTGTCAAGGTGGATGTGGCAAACGGCACGGTGACGGTAACCGAAAAAGGCACCCTGAATTTCGCCCCGCAAAAGGGCATGCAGATGGAGGCCATCTGGCTGCCGCCGCCCGAAGCTGTTTTGGCGCGTGTGGGAGAGATCGCGCGCGAGGGCTATCAGAACTTCACATTGTGGCAGCATCTGGGGTGGTCGCTTTACCGGGTGGTTCTGGGCTTTGTACTTGGGTCTTTGGTAGGGATTCCTTTGGGCTATGCGATGGGTCTGTCGGACTGGTTCCGGGGTTGGTTTGATCCGATTGTGGAATTCATGCGCCCTGTTCCGCCTTTGGCGCTGATCCCCTTGGTGATTATTTGGGCCGGGATTGGAGAAAGCGGAAAGATCATTCTGCTGTTCCTTGCAGCGCTGTGGATCATGGTGATTGCCGCACGATCTGGTGTTTCGGGGGTGCGGATTTCAAAGGTCCATGCTGCCTATTCGTTGGGCGCGTCGAAGTGGCAGGTGCTGCGGCATGTGATCATTCCGAATTCGCTGCCCGATATCTTTACCGGAGCACGGGTGGCGATGGGCGTTTGCTGGGGC
>DOOI01000081.1:11992-12382 GCA_003512825.1 Paracoccaceae bacterium
GGCGATGGGCGTTTGCTGGGGCACAGTTGTGGCGGCGGAACTGGTCGCGGCAGAGAAGGGGGCCGGGATGATGATCATGGTGGCCTCGCGGTTTCAGCTGACGGATATTGTCATCATGGGGATCATCCTTATTGGCTTGATCGGCTATGGCATCGATATTCTGTTTCGGATGGCGGAACGCTGGCTGGTGCCTTGGAAAGGGCGCGGCTAACATTGGCACGACCGAGGGGGCTTCGGCCCCCTCTTTCGTTTGAAGGGCAAAAAATGGACGCGCGCGATCAAGAGCTTTTGGTGAAGATGTTTGAGGCGGCCGTCGCGGCTGCTGATCCGGAGCGCGCATTGGCCGCGCATTTGCCTCAGCGGCCCAAGGGGCGCACAGTGGTGATTGGC
>DOOI01000212.1:0-321 GCA_003512825.1 Paracoccaceae bacterium
GAGGGCGACCAGATCGAGATGTTCAGTGGCAGCCCGGTCGAGGTCAAGACCCGCAAAAAACTGGTCGAGCCCCGCACCGATGCGCAAAAGGCCTATGTCCAGAATCTGTTCGACAACGAATTGTGCTTTGGCATCGGTCCTGCGGGCACGGGCAAAACCTATTTGGCAGTCGCTGTCGGCGTGAACATGTTCATCAACGGTCTGGTGGACAAGATCATCCTGTCCCGCCCCGCGGTCGAAGCCGGGGAAAAGCTGGGTTATCTGCCCGGAGATATGAAGGATAAGGTCGATCCCTACATGCAGCCGCTTTACGACGCGCTG
>DOOI01000212.1:516-3998 GCA_003512825.1 Paracoccaceae bacterium
CGACTGGGTTTTTTGCCTGGCGATATGAAGGAAAAGATCGACCCCTATATGCAGCCGCTTTACGACGCGCTGAATGATTTCCTGCCGGGCAAAATGGCTGCCAAGCTGATGGAAGAGAAAAAGATCGAAATCGCGCCGCTGGCCTTTATGCGCGGTCGGACCCTTTCGAATGCTTTCGTCGTGCTGGACGAGGCGCAGAATGCGACCTCGATGCAGATGAAGATGTTCCTTACACGCCTTGGCGAAGGCTCGCGCATGGTGATCACAGGAGACCGCACTCAGGTGGACTTGCCGCGCGGCGTGCAATCTGGCCTGAGTGACGCCGAACGCTTGCTCACGTCGATCCCCGCCGTCAGCTTCAACTACTTCACATCCAAAGACGTGGTGCGCCATCCGTTGGTCGCCAAGATCATCGAAGCCTATGAAGCGGATGCTGGCAACTGACGCCAACAGCTAAAGGCGCGGCCCCATCGCCTGCGCCTTTATGTCTCTTTGATATAAATATCCCGGGGGGAGGCGAAGCCGGGGGGCAGAGCCCCCTCTCTCGGCCAACACCGCGCAGGCGGTCCTCTTGGTCAGGACAGCCCGCGCGCAGGGCCCTCAGCGATTGGCGCCGGGCACCCAAAGTACATCCGCCGCGCCATTGTCGTTGGCGACGCGGGACGCCACAAAAAACCAGTCCGACAATCGGTTAAGGTACTTTACCGCTGCCGGGTTCACCTCTTCCATTGTCGCCAACTCCACAGTCAGCCGTTCGCCTCGGCGCGAAACGGTGCGACACAGGTGCAACGCGGCGGCAAGCGGCGATCCCCCCGGCAGAATGAAGCTGCGAAGCGGCGCCAGATTCGCGTTCATTGCGTCAATCTCCGACTCCAGCCGATCCACTTGGCTCTGGGCCATCCGCAGCGGCGGATATTCCGCTTGTTTGTCCTTTTCCATTTCAGGGCGGCACAGGTCCGCGCCCAAGTCAAAAAGGTCATTCTGGATCCGCGCCAAAGCGGCGTCGAGCAGCCCTTCCGCCGAAAGCCGGGCCAACCCAACTGTCGCATTGGTCTCATCCACAGTTCCATAAGCCGTCACGCGCAGCGAGTGCTTGGCGACCCGGGCGCCATTGCCCAAGGCAGTATCGCCGTCATCGCCTGTGCGTGTGTAGATTTTATTGAGCACCACCATCGTCTTATCCTCCGCGCCGCAGCCAAACGAACAACAAGATCAGCACCACAGCGATAAACTGCGCGCCAATGCGCCAGCGCATGATCTTATTGGCATGTTTTTTGTTAAATTCCCCACCCTTGGCAAAGCCCCCGATGCCCAGCATCAAAATGGCCAGCACCGCCACACAGGCGGCAGCCACGACGTAAAACAGCGGATCGTTCTTCATTGGCTTGTCCCTTTGTCCGAAGTTGGTCGCAGATGTAGGGCAGGGCGGGCAAAAAGCGAACCGCCAAATCGCCTCACCCTTTTGCGATCAACCAATCCAACCCGCGCGACGACAGCACCCGGCGCAACATGCCCATGATATAGGTGGGCGTGGTAACGTAATAGCGCGGCTTGGGGCGGGCGACAGTCAATGCGCGCAGCAGCTTTGCGGTTACCGCAGACGGCGGCAGTTCGAACTTGTCCGGGCCTCGGCTCTGATAAAGCCGTTTCAACAGGCTCGCCTCATATTGCGCGCGGCGCGGGCTGTTTTGCCAATCAATCCATTTCTCGAAATGCGGAATGGAATTGGCGCGGATCTGGCTTGTCACCGGGCCGGGCTCGATCAAGATGACCTTGATCGGCGTGTCGCGCATTTCAATCCGCAGCGTGTCGGTCAGCCCTTCGAGCGCATATTTCGTCGACACGTAAGCCGCGCGCCAAGGGGCTGCAACCAAACCAAGGACCGAGGAGCAATTCACAATCCGGCCATGGCCCTGTGCCCGCATCACCGGGATCACCCGGCGCGTCAGATCGTGCCAGCCAAAGACATTTGCCTCGAAAATTTCACGCAAGGCACCGCGGGGCAAATCTTCTGCTGCGCCGGGGCAGGCATAGGCACCGTTATTGAACAGGGCATCAAGCGTGCCTCCTGTCGCGGCCAAAACCTCGGCAAGCCCTGCCGCGATGCTGGCCTCATCGGCATAATCGATGCGCGGCGCGTCAAACCCCATGGCGCGCAACCGCGCGCAATCCTTTTCTTGACGGCACGCCGCAAAGACCCGCCAGCCTGCATCGCGCATGCCTTTGGCCGCATCAAGACCGATGCCAGTCGAACAACCCGTGATAAGAATGGAGCGTTTCATGCGCTCTCAATGCCGCAGGGCGTGCCGTTTAGCAATCACTCCGCCGCAGCGCTCACCAGATAATCCGCCATCCACCCTACGCGCCCGGTTTCCACCACCCGCAATTTCATCCAGCCATTGCCGGGCTCTTGCAGCAGCTCGACCTCTGCACCGATGTCCAGCTTGCTGACAACGTTGAAATTTGTGCCCGGTCCCATCCGCATATTCACTCTGGATTTCAGGATCGTCCGCAGGTCCTTGTCAGACGTGGCTGTTGCGGTTTCTTCCCGTGGCCCTGCAAGGGCTTGCGCCGGGCTTGCAGGGATGGGCGAGGTCAACAGCGTCACCTTCATTGCCGACTTCGGCTTGAGGTCTTCCAGTGTCACCGGGGTCAACGCTTGGGCTTTGCGCGGTGCGGTTGGCAGCTCTGACAGATTGATCGAAGCCCGCGAGACCACAGCCTCTGGCGCAGCAGATTTCGAGCTGGTCACAGCCACGGTTTCTGCCTTTTTGGGCATGACCATAGCTGTGCGGGTTGCCTCTACGGCGCGCTCTTTGGCCGATTCGGCCTGCCGCGAGCCCTCTTTCGGCACGTAGTTCGTGCCGCCAGACAGTTGAAAAAACGCAATAAACAAAAAGACGAATGTCGCCGGGACATAGGATTTCATCGGCGGCCCCCCAAGGCACTCTTTAATTCTAGCAGATGGATATAATACTATACTAAAAGATATAATTAAGGGACGGGGAAAAGTCGCAAATGCGCGTCCAACACGTTTACGTTGTGAATCGGCAACGGTTTCGCGCGGTCCTGTTGCCTCCCAACTTTGTCGCACGGCTCCCCCACCTCTTGCCGGGGGGGGCGTGAGCCTCTATCACCCCTGCCATGAGCGATCTTTTCGATGATGCTGACCTGCCAGCCCTGATCTCTGAGCCGCTTCGCCGCGCAATCGGCGAACGCTACCTGACCTATGCGCTCTCCACGATCATGCACCGCGCTTTGCCGGATGCGCGGGACGGTCTCAAACCTGTCCACCGTCGCATTCTCTATGCCATGCGGGAATTGCGGCTTGCCTCTACGGGCGGCTTCCGCAAATCCGCCAAGATTTCCGGCGATGTCATGGGCAACTACCACCCCCATGGCGATGCCGCGATCTATGATGCGATGGCGCGTTTGGCCCAAGATTTCAACGTGCGCTATCCGCTGGTGGATGGGCAGGGCAA
>DOOI01000102.1:0-351 GCA_003512825.1 Paracoccaceae bacterium
GGCCCGTATGACCGATGCGCGGCAAAAAGTGCTCGCGGTTTTGGAAGAATTTGCTGAGCTGAGTTTCACACTCAAGGAATTGTCCGATGCGGCAGGCGTCACCTCATCGGTGGTTAAAGGCCTGGTGAAACTGGGGGCGGTGGAGGAGCTGGCCACGCCGCAAGACATGCCCTTTGCGCATTTAAACCCAAGCTTGCCCGGCAAGAGCCTGTCAGAAGATCAGGCCGCAGCGGTTGCGCAATTGCAGGCAAATTCCGCGGGCTATCGCACGACGCTTTTGAAAGGTGTCACTGGATCGGGCAAAACGGAGGTCTATTTGGAGGCGGTGGCAAGCTGCCTCAACGAGGGGCG
>DOOI01000102.1:704-2106 GCA_003512825.1 Paracoccaceae bacterium
GTTGAGGCCCGCTTTGGCGCACGCCCGGCGGAATGGCATTCGGGTGTGACCATGACAGAGCGGCGCCGCACTTGGAAAATGGTGGGGCAAGGTCATGCACAAATGGTCGTGGGGGCCCGGTCGGCTTTGTTTCTACCCTTTCAAGATTTGGGGCTGATCGTTGTCGATGAGGAACACGACAGCAGCTACAAGCAAGAGGATGGCGTGCTGTATAACGCGCGCGACATGGCCGTGCTGCGCGCGTCTTTGGTTGGTGGGCAGGTGGTGCTGGCCAGCGCCACGCCCAGTCTCGAAAGTTGGGCCAATGTCGAGGCCGGAAAATATACGAAAATTGAACTGAAAAGCCGCTTTGGAGCGTCAGTTTTGCCTGAGATGATGGCGATTGATATGCGGCAAGAAACGCTGCCTGCAGATCGTTGGATATCCCCCCGCCTGCAAAAGATGGTTGAGGCACGCATTCAGGCAGGGGAGCAATCCTTGCTCTTTATCAATCGCCGCGGTTATGCGCCCATCACGCTCTGCCGGGCTTGTGGCAATCAAGTGGGTTGCGATCATTGCGATGCGCGGATGGTCGAGCATCGCTTTCTCAAGCGCCTAATGTGTCACCAATGTGGCGAAAGCAAACCAGTACCAAAAATTTGTCCCAGTTGTGCGGCAGAAGACCGTTTGGCTGTGGTGGGGCCCGGTGTGGAGCGATTGGCCGAGGAGGCCACAGCGCTTTTCCCCGAGGCGAAAGTCGCGGTTCTCTCCTCTGATTTATTTGGCTCAGCGCGCGCATTGAAAGAGCAAATCGCCAAACTTGCCGCCGGGGAGGTGGATGTGATCATTGGCACGCAGCTGGTCGCCAAAGGGCATAACTTCCCAAAGTTAACCTTGGTTGGGGTGATTGACGCAGATTTAGGGCTTCAAGGTTCGGACCTGCGCGCCGCAGAACGAACCTTTCAGTTGATGCGTCAAGTGGCCGGTCGCGCTGGACGGTCCGACAAGCCGGGGGTGGCGGCCCTGCAAACCCATCAGCCAGAGCACCCGGTCATCCGCGCAATTCTGGATGGGGATGAAGAGGCCTTTTGGAGCGCCGAAGCGCAAGCCCGCGCGCAAGCCGGCGTGCCGCCTTATGGCCGCTTGGTCGGGGTTGTATTATCCTCACCCGATGCGCAGGAGGCCTTTGAGGTTGGGCAGGCCATGGCGCGCAATTGTCAGCCTTTGACACAGATCGGTGCACAGATTTTTGGACCGGCCCCAGCGCCAATTGCCCGCATCCGTGGGCGCCATAGGGTGCGGCTCTTAATTAAGGCAGAAAAAAACGCCCCTATTCAAGCGGCTTTGACCGCTTGGACAGCCCTATTCAAGCTGCCAAATTCCCTCCGCTTGTCGATTGATATTGATCCGCAGAGTTTTTACT
>DOOI01000102.1:2446-3008 GCA_003512825.1 Paracoccaceae bacterium
ACGATATCGAACATGATCCGGTTGAGCTCAAAGTCCTTTGGCGTATAGATGCGCGCTATTCCCATGGCCCGCAACTTCTGTGCATCCTCATCGGGAATAATCCCGCCGACGATCACCGGAATATGGGTCAGCTCGGCCGCGCGCAGCTTGGACATCAACTCTTGCATCAAGGGCATATGTGAGCCTGAGAGAATAGACAGGCCGATCACATGCACCGCGCCATCGCGCGCGGCTGTGATGATTTCGTCCGGCGTGAGGCGTATGCCTTCATAAGAAATCTCCATCCCGCAATTACGCGCACGGGTGGCGATTTGTTCGGCTCCGTTGGAATGCCCATCCAGACCCGGTTTTCCCATCAAAAACGTCAGCTTGCGTCCCAGCCGATCACTGACTGCCGCGACTTGATCGCGAATCTCATCTAAACCTTCGGTACGATTGGACGGGGTGGCGCTGACGCCTGTGGGGCCTCTATATTGACCAAAGGCTTGGCGCAGCACATCGCCCCATTCGCCCGTGGTTACCCCGGCTTTTGCGGCGGCAATAGAGGGCGGCATAATATTGC
>DOOI01000102.1:3378-3617 GCA_003512825.1 Paracoccaceae bacterium
TGCTCGGCTTCGTTCTTGGGGTCCACTGTCATGATCGCATCGTCGCCTGCGGTGAGCGGGCTGGCTTCGCCGCTTTGATAAGCGTTGACCCCGACCACAGTCATATCCCCGCTCTCAATCTGACCAATGCGGGCCGCATTGGACTCGACCAAACGCGACTTCATATATTCGATCGCCTCCACGGCGCCGCCCATGGAATCGATCAACGCCAGCTCGGCCCGTGCGCCCTCCTTGAGGGA
>DOOI01000211.1:0-1210 GCA_003512825.1 Paracoccaceae bacterium
CGCCAATGAAATCCTGCGCGCCTGTGTGCATTGCGGCTTTTGCACCGCCACTTGCCCCACCTATCAGGTGCTCGGTGATGAATTGGACAGCCCCCGCGGGCGCATCTATCTCATCAAGGATATGCTGGAAAACGAGCGCATCCCGGATGCGACGACAGTCAAACATATCGACCGTTGCCTGTCGTGCCTCGCCTGCATGACCACCTGCCCCTCGGGTGTGCATTACATGCATCTGGTGGATCACGCGCGATCGTATATCGAACAGCGCTACAAACGCCCTATTATGGACCGCATTCTGCGCTGGACTTTGGCGCAGATTATTCCCCACCCGACCCGGTTCCGCTTGGCGCTTTTAGGGGCCAAGATCGGGCGCCCCTTTGCCTTTCTGATGCCCGACGCCCGCTTGCGGGCCATGCTGGACATGGCCCCCAAACGCATTCCGCCTGTCTCGCGCAATGACGATCCCCAGACCCACAAGGCGCAAACCGCGCGGCGCAAGCGCGTGGTCTTGATGACAGGCTGCGCGCAAAAGGCGCTCAACACCGATATCAACGATGCCACCATTCGCCTGCTTACACGGCTCGGGTGCGATGTGGTCATCCCCGAGGGGATGGGCTGTTGCGGGGCGCTCACGCATCACATGGGCCGCGAGAAAGACGCCCATAACAGTGCCGCGAAAAACATCACAGCCTGGATGCGCGAGATCGGTGGCGAGGGTCTTGATGCCATTGTCATCAACACGTCCGGTTGCGGCACGACGGTCAAGGACTACGGCCATATGTTTCGCAACGACCCTCTCGCCGAGGCCGCCGCGCGGGTGTCCGGGCTGGCGATGGATATCAGCGAATTGCTGATCAAGCTCGAGATGCCTGAAGCGGCCCCAAAGGAGCTGACAGTTGCCTATCACGCAGCCTGCTCGCTGCAACACGGGCAAAAGATCAAGGATCATCCCAAGACGCTGCTCAAGCGCGCGGGGTTTCGCGTGGTCGAACCTGCTGACAGCCACCTGTGCTGTGGCTCGGCGGGCACCTATAACCTGATGCAGCCAGAAATCTCGGCGCAGCTCAAGGCGCGCAAGGTCAAAACGCTGGAGGCGAAGAACCCTGATGTGATCGCGGCGGGCAATATTGGCTGCATGATGCAGATCGGCTCGGCTGCCCGAATGCCGATTGTCCATACGGTCGAGCTGCTCGATTTGGCCACAGGCGGG
>DOOI01000211.1:1453-2613 GCA_003512825.1 Paracoccaceae bacterium
GTGCCGATTGTCCATACGGTCGAGTTGCTCGATTGGGCCACAGGCGGGCCGCTGCCGCCGGCGATGCACGCGGATGCACGATCAGAGCCTGCGATCCCAAAGCTGCGCTGATCGCGTCATAATTTTGCCTGATCCTGCGTGTAGCGAATGGCTTCCCAACACGCGGAGAGGGTATGCGGCCTTTACAGATAGCTTTGCGCTTTGTGCGCTGCGCCCTCACCTTTGCCGTGCTTGGCACAGTGGCCACATTGGCGACGGCGCAGGAATCGAGCCTGCGTCGCTTGGACAGCCGCGACGACACGCGCGGCTGGGAGGCCGTGGGCCAACTCAAATTGGGTGGTCATGGGTTTTGCACCGGAGCGCTGATTGCCGAAGATCTGGTGCTGACTGCGGGACATTGTCTGTTTGACAAGGCCACAGGTGCGCCGATTGATCCCGGTGCGATCCAGTTTCTGGCGGGCTGGCGCAATGGCAAGGCCGAGGCCTACCGCGCCATCAAACGCGCGGTGAGCCATCCAGATTACGTTTACCAAGCGGCGCCTGATCCGGCGATGGTGCGGTTTGACGTGGCTATTTTGCAGCTTTCCGACCCTATTCGCGACGGCGTGGTCAACCCTTTTGCTGTCGATGCCCAGCCTGTGCCGGGGGCGGAGGTGGGCGTGGTTTCCTATGCCCATGACCGCTCGGATGCGCCGTCTTTGCAACGGGTCTGCCGGGTGCGCGACAGGATGTCAGAGGTGCTGGTGATGTCGTGCGCTGTGGATTTTGGCGCCTCAGGCTCGCCTGTCTTTTCCTTTGGCTATGGGCGACCCCGCATTGTTGCGGTGGTGTCGGCCAAAGCCACGATGGGAGGCGAGAAAGTATCGCTGGCCGCTGACCTTGACGAGGTGCTGCCAGTGCTGAAAGCGCGGTTGCGCGCAGAAATTGGCTTGCCGCAAGCCGGGCAAGGGGCCGCGCGCGTCTCGACACTGGGTGAACGGCGCACGATTGGCGCAAAATTCATCCGCCCCGGCGGCTGATGCGTCCCTCTTGAAACCAGCGGGCATGCTGCCCATCTCATCAGAACCGGGATGCCCATATGGGGCCCGGTTCCCTGCCTGTCCCTTTGGGAAGGCGCAACTGGTATCGCTCAGAAAGAGGATGTCTCTATGCGTACGTTT
>DOOI01000062.1 GCA_003512825.1 Paracoccaceae bacterium
ATACCCGTTCACCACATGTGCCCGCGCTGCGCGGCCTAATTCTTGTCTTAAATCAGGTGCTTCCAACAGATGACAGACCTTGTCTACCAGAGCCTCCCGATCAAAGAAATCTACCAAGAGTCCGGTTTTTCCGTCGGTGATTGCTTCGCGCACCGGCGCTGTGTCAGAGGCCACAATCGCGGCCTGAGAGGCCATGGCTTCAAAAAGGGACCACGATAAAACAAAGGGATACGTCAAATACACATGCACCCGTGCCACTTGGAGCAGTTGCAAGAATTGCTCATAAGGGATGCGGCCAAGGAAATGCACCCGCGCCCAATCGGCATCTGGAATTTTCCCGCGCACCTCATCAATGAAAATCTGCTTCCAGCTTTTCTCGCCCGGGGGCTTGGCCCCATAGCTGACCTCATCGCCCCCAACGATCAACACCCGCGCGTTTGGCCGTTCACGCAAGAGCCGTGGCAAAGCCCGCATGAAGACGTGGTAACCACGATAGGGTTCGAGGTTGCGATTGACGAAGGTGATCACCTCATCGTCTCGCGTCAGCACCTCATCGCCGGGCGCAAATTTCACCTCAGAATTGGCGCGGACAAGCCCGGTGTCGATGCCATCATGAATGACGCTGATCTTGTTGCGAAAGGCGGGTGGGAAAGTGTCCGCTTGAAAACGGGTAGGGCTTAGGCCCGCATCAAGTAGCGGCAAATGGATGAGGTTATTAAGGTTTTTCAGACGGATACGCAAAATTTGATCTGGAGTGCTGC
Organism: Paracoccaceae bacterium; assembly: GCA_003512825.1. Lineage (GTDB taxonomy): Bacteria > Pseudomonadota > Alphaproteobacteria > Rhodobacterales > Rhodobacteraceae > UBA9554. Next base: position 762 of record DOOI01000062.1, read on the forward strand.
GGGGTTGGAATTCCGGGTCAAAGCCGGAATGCTCCTCGTCGGTGCGATGATAAAGCTCGCAGTAAAGCCCGATCCGCGCGGTTGGCCAGACATCGCGCAAGAACATGGCCTCGCCCCAGCCGTGATGGGCGACGATCAAATCGGGCGTAAACCCTTTTGCTTTCAGCTCAAGCGCCGCCCGCCAACAGGCCTCGCCGCGGATCACTTTGGTTTCGGTGTCCATCAACCAAGGGTGCACGCCTTTGCCCTGAGGCCGCTTCACGGCATAGGGCACCATATGCACGCCTTGCCAAAGCTGGGGTTCCTTCACCCTAAGTGTCAACGCGACGCAGCGATGACCGGCTTTGGCAAGCGCTGGCGCGAGGTGTTTATATTGACCGGGAAAGTTCTGTTGAATGAAAAGGATGTTCATCAATCTGCCTGCGCGAGTATTTTTCTCCTTATACAGGGCGATTTGCCTCTGCCTATAGGTGCTTTTCCGCATTCCCCTCTCTGGACCCGCGCGCGCGAAGGCAATATCACACGGCCAAACCACGAAGGGACCGCCCCCAATGTCGCGCTACTCCGCCGCCGAGATCGAAGCAAAATGGCAACAAGCATGGGACGAGGCCGGATTGTTCCGCGCCACGCGGTCTGCTGATAAGCCAAAGTACTACGTGCTGGAGATGTTCCCCTACCCGTCCGGGCGCATTCACATGGGCCATGTGCGGAACTACACGATGGGTGACGTAATAGCGCGCTACAAAATCTCAAACGGTTTCAATGTGCTGCACCCGATGGGTTGGGACGCGTTTGGCATGCCTGCCGAAAACGCCGCTATGGCGATTGGCGGTCACCCCAAGGATTGGACGTATAATAACATCGCCGACATGCGCGAGCAGATGAAGCCTTTGGGCCTTTCAATCGATTGGTCGCGCGAATTTGCCACCTGCGACCCCGAGTATTACGGCCAGCAGCAATCGCTCTTTCTCGATATGCTTGAGAAGGGGTTGGTCTATCGCAAGAACGCCATTGTGAACTGGGATCCGGTCGATATGACCGTTCTGGCCAATGAACAGGTGATCGATGGCAAGGGCTGGCGCTCTGGGGCGGATGTGGAGCGGCGTGAACTGACGCAGTGGTTCTTCAAGATCTCGGAATTTTCCGAAGATCTTTTGGCATCGCTGGATGGCTTGGATAACTGGCCCGCCAAAGTGAAGCTGATGCAAGCCAACTGGATTGGCAAATCGCGCGGCTTGCAATTTTCTTTTGATCTTTCGACGCCCGCGCATGGTTTTGAGGCCGTCGAGGTTTACACAACACGCCCTGATACGCTGCAAGGTGCCTCTTTCGTGGGGATTTCGCCGGATCACCCGCTGGCCAAGGCATTGGAAGCAGACGATGCCGCTGTGGCGAGCTTCTGTGCCGAAGCACGCAAAGGCGGCACAACAGAAGAAGCGATCGAGACAGCGGAAAAGCTGGGCTATGACACGGGCCTCACGGTGCGCCATCCGTTTGACCCTGAGCAAGTTCTGCCCGTCTGGATCGCGAATTTTATTTTGATGGATTACGGCACTGGCGCGATTTTTGGCTGCCCGGCACATGATCAGCGCGACATTGATTTCGCGCGGAAATACGGCCTGCCTGTTCATGACGTGTTTGTTCCGGCATCCGGTGAAGAGGGGCATACGCGGGCCGAAAACGGCAAAACGGCTTATGTGCCACCAAAAACCGAAGCGGTGCGATATATTCGCGGTTTTGCGGGGCAGGACGTGCAAACCGGAGCAGAGGCGGTTGATGCTGCGATTGCTTATTGTGAGGGCAAGGGGCTCGGCCAAGGCGTGACCAAGTTCCGCCTGCGGGATTGGGGCCTGTCGCGCCAGCGCTATTGGGGTTGCCCAATTCCTGTGGTGCATTGTGCTGAGTGTGGCGTTGTGCCGGAAGCCAAGGCCAATCTGCCCGTGCGTCTGCCCGATGATGTGACGTTCGATGTGCCCGGAAACCCGCTTGACCGTCATGCTACATGGCGCGACTGCACTTGCCCGAAATGCGGCAAAGAGGCCAAGCGCGAAACCGATACGATGGATACTTTCGTCGACTCGAGCTGGTATTTCGCGCGCTTTACCGCACCGCATGCCGAAACACCGACTGTCGCGGAAGATGCCGTCTATTGGATGAATGTCGATCAATATATCGGTGGCATTGAGCACGCGATCTTGCACCTGCTCTACTCGCGTTTCTTTGCACGGGCGATGAACCTGACCGGACATTTGCCGGAAAAGGCGCGGGAGCCGTTTGATGCGCTCTTTACCCAAGGCATGGTGACGCATGAGATTTACCAAACGCGCGATGCAAACGGGCGCCCTGTGTATCACTTGCCCGAAGATATCGATCGCGACAGCCAGACAGTGAAAGCCACAGGCGAGGCGCTGGAAATTATTCCTTCGGCCAAAATGTCGAAGTCCAAGAAAAACGTCGTGGATCCGGTATCGATCGTGACGGGCTACGGTGCTGATACTGCTCGCTGGTTCGTGCTGTCTGACAGTCCGCCCGAGCGCGATGTGGAATGGACGGCGTCGGGCGCCGATGCCACTGCCAAGCATTTGGCGCGGGTTTTCCGGATTTGTGCCGATGTGGCCGAGATGCCGGAGGGGGCAGGCGACGGCGATGATGCGCTGTTGCGGGCAATGCACAAGACAATCGACGAAGTGACCAAAGGGCTGGAAAGCTTTGGGTTTAACGCGGCTATCGCGCGGCTCTATGCCTTTACCAATACATTGCACAAAACCAACGCGGGCGGCACCGCTCGGCGGGCTGCGGCACGGGTGCTGGCACAGCTTATGGCCCCGATGACGCCACATATTGCGGAAGAACTTTGGCATATGCTCGCAGGTCAAGGGCTGTGTGCGGCGGCACCATGGCCAAAGGCTGACCCGGAGATGCTCAAGGATGAGAGTTTGACCTTGCCCATTCAGATCAATGGCAAGCGCAAGGCGGAAATCGTGGTGCCTGCAGATATGCCTGCGGCAGAGGTTGAAAAAATCGTACTGGCGAACGATGCTGTGATCAAGGCGCTCGAAGGGGCGACCCCAAAGAAAGTCATCGTGGTGCCGGGGCGGATTGTGAATGTGGTCGTATAAAAGACGGGCAGTTTTATTTGCTACGTTGGCCCTGATGGGGTGTGGGTTCTCTCCGGCTTATGGGCCGGGGGGCGGCGCAGAGGGGCTGCGTGGCGCGGTCTTGGTTGACACGCCCGACACGCGCGACAGCTACCTTTTGACCCGCCATATCGAAGAACGCCTTGGGCGCGGGGATGGTGCCCGGTTTGGCTTGTCTTATGAGCTGGAGTTCACAGAAGAAGCGATGGCGGTGACCACGGGCAATATCACGGCGCGTTATAACATGGTGGGCAAAGCGACATGGTCGCTGCGCGATCTGGCCACCGATGCACTTGTCGCGAATGATACTGTCTCCAGCTTCACAGGCTATTCTACAACAGGCACCACAGTGGCAACGCTCGCAGCTGCGCGCGATGCGCGGGCGCGGCTTTCGACAATTTTGGGCGATCAGATCGTTGTGCAATTGATGGCGCTTGCTTCGCGCCTACCGAAATGAAGCTGAACGGCCCTGCTGCTGCGAAGGTTTTTGCGCGACCTGATCCTGCGATGCCTGCCGTGCTGATTTTTGGTGCCGATGCGATGCGGGTAGCGATGAAGCGTCAGGAAATTCTGGCGGCGATCCTTGGTCCCAAAGGCGAAGAAGAGATGCGCCTCACCCGCCTTCCTGCTGCTGACCTGCGAAAAGATAGCGCCGCTCTTTTGGACGCGGTGAAAGCGATCTCGTTTTTTCCGGGGGCGCGCGCGGTATTTGTTGAAGATGCGACCGATGGTTTGACCGAGGTCGTTGCAACAGCCCTGCAAGATTGGCGCGAAGGAGACGCGCAGATCGTGGTAACAGCAGGTGAGCTGAAAGCGTCGTCAAAGCTTCGCAAGCTGTTTGAGGGCCACCGAACCGCAGCTGCGGCAGCGCTTTATGATGACCCACCAACGCGCGAAACGATTTTGGCTGAGTTGTCGCGTGCGAAAATGGCTGAGCCCCCCCCTGATGCCATGGCGGATTTGCTGGCTTTGGGCCGCGAGCTATCGCCCGGCGACTTTCGTCAAACGATGGAAAAACTTGCGCTGTATAAATTGGGTGACGCCACCCCGGTGAGCCCGGCAGATATCGAAGCGGTTGCCCCGGCGACAGTCGATATGGATATCGACGAAGCACTTCACGTTGTAGCCGAGCGCAATGTTGCAGCTTTGGGCATATTGCTACGTCGTCTGGAAGCCCAAGGCGTCGCCCCGGTGACGCTGGTGATTATGTTGGCCCGACATTTTCGCGCGCTGCACGCCGGGGCTTGTGATCCCGGCGGGCCTATGGCGGGGTTTCAGCGCATGCGCCCACCTGTTTTTGGTCCACGTCGCGACCGCATGATCCGACAGGCGAAGGAATGGGGACCTGCGGCACTGGAGGGAGCGCTGACGCAAATCCTAGAGACGGATTTGAGTCTTCGGTCTGCGGGCCAGACAGCGCCCGCTATGGCGTTGGTTGAGCGGCTGATGATCCGCCTGGCAATGACACGGCGCTAGGCACAAAAAACGCCCCAACCATGTGGTGGGGCGTCTTATAAACCATCTGTTTTGATGTCAGAGCTTTTTGTCGGCGATCCGCAATTGGCGCGCGCGGCTCAAGATTGCGTCCTCGACGGCGCGTTGCGTGCCACCAACAACGGCACCGCCCACTTTGGATTGCAGCGCTACAACCAAGGAGCGCGCCTCTAGGGCGGGGTCTTTGATGTAAATCGTCGCGCGATAGGCCCGGCCACCGCCGGGCGGCGTGCCATAACCTGTCACGATCACGCCGGTGAAGGGGTCGACCGACTGAACGGGAAGGAAGCTGAGCACTTCGAGCGACGCGTTCCAGAGGTATTTGTTTACTGCCACTTGCGCGTCAGTGTTCTTGGGCTTGAAAATGTCGAAGATCGAGCTGCCGTCGGTGGACCGCTCGAGCGGGTTCCCGACATCACTACGTTCACTGTAGGCTTTTGCATCGCCGTGAATAAGGGGGTCGCCCGGTGCGCGACCGCGACCACTACATGCGGCGACGGCGGAAAGAGCGACGAGTGCGACGCAGATATTGAGAACACGCTTATAGGTCATGGCTTGGCCCGGCTACTGCATTTCCTCTGTCCTACCCAAGGGGCGGCACAGGGGCAAGATAATATCGCTTTTTCTCGTGTGGCGCCTGCGCGCGCAATCGCGGAAAAGCGCGAAAGATGTGATGGCCGCAGCGCATGAGGGCTGTTTGGGGACTGTGGCAAAGCTGCACCATCTTTCCGCACTTTCGGAAGGGGTGCTGCCCTTCGCTTGCAATGACCCCCTGTTAGGAGGGAAACACCCTGCATACCCAATGCGGATTCCCCGCCTTGGGGCGCATGAAATAGAAACTCCGAGGGAAACAACATGAAAAAAGTTCTTCTCGCTACGTCCGCTCTCGTAGCATTCGCAGGCGCTGCTTCCGCCGAAATCACATTCTCCGGCTACGCCCGTTTTGGCGCTCAGTACACTGAAGGCAAAGCGGCTGTTGCTGCTGTTGGTGCAACG
>DOOI01000025.1:0-4066 GCA_003512825.1 Paracoccaceae bacterium
TATGAGCGCAATATGGAGCGCTATGTGTTCCTGAAATGGGGCCAAAACGCCTTTCAGAACTTCCGCGTTGTGCCGCCCGGCACGGGCATTTGTCACCAGGTCAATCTGGAATATCTGGCGCAGACGGTATGGACCGATACGGACCAAAGCGGTGCGGCAGTGGCCTATCCCGATACGCTTGTTGGTACGGACAGCCACACGACCATGGTGAATGGTTTGGCTGTGTTGGGCTGGGGTGTCGGCGGCATTGAGGCCGAAGCGGCGATGCTGGGCCAGCCCGTGTCGATGCTGATCCCGGAAGTGGTTGGGTTCAAGCTAACAGGTCAGATGATGGAAGGCACGACGGCGACAGACCTCGTGTTGAAAGTCGTGCAAATGCTGCGGAAACATGGCGTTGTCGGCAAGTTCGTCGAATTTTACGGAGAGGGGCTGGACCATCTGCCGCTCGCGGATCGTGCGACGATTGCAAACATGGCACCGGAATATGGCGCAACATGTGGCTTCTTCCCGATTGACGATGAAACGCTGCGCTATCTGCAACAAACAGGCCGCGATGAGGATCGGATTGCCTTGGTTGAAGCCTATGCCAAGGAGAATGGTTTCTGGCGCGGCGCGGATTATGCACCGATCTACACATCGACGCTTGAGCTGGATATGGCGGAAATCGTTCCGGCAATTTCTGGACCAAAACGTCCGCAGGACTATCTCGCCCTGACCAGTGCGAAAGCGTCCTTTGCCAAGGAGATGGAGGCCACATTCAAGCGTCCGCTCGGCAAGGAAATCGCTGTAAAAGGCGAAGACTACACGATGTCTTCGGGCAAGGTGGTGATTGCATCGATCACGTCTTGCACCAACACATCGAACCCCTATGTGCTGATCGGTGCCGGCCTGGTGGCGCGCAAAGCGCGCGCGCTCGGCTTGACGCGGAAACCTTGGGTGAAGACATCTCTCGCACCCGGATCGCAGGTGGTGTCAGAGTATTTGAACGCGGCCGGGCTGCAAGAAGATCTCGATGCTGTGGGCTTCAACTTGGTTGGTTATGGCTGCACGACCTGCATCGGTAACTCGGGACCGTTGCAGCCGGAGATATCGGCCGCGATCAATGAAGGTGACTTGGTCGCAACCGCGGTGCTTTCGGGGAACCGGAATTTTGAAGGCCGGATCAGCCCGGATGTGCGCGCCAACTACCTCGCATCGCCGCCGCTCGTGGTGGCTTATGCGCTGGCGGGCGATATGAATATCGATCTGACCACCGAACCGCTCGGCACATCAAAAGATGGCAAGCCTGTGTATCTGAAGGATATTTGGCCCACCAACAAGGAAATTGCCGACCTCGTTCATGCAACGGTAACGCGGGAAGCCTTCCTGAAGAAATACGCCGATGTGTTTAAGGGCGATGAGAAGTGGCAGGGAGTAAAGGTTACCGAATCGGAGACCTATGACTGGCCCGCTGCCTCGACCTATATCCAGAACCCGCCCTATTTCCGTGACATGGCTCCGGAAAAGGGTGTGATCAAGAACGTCACTGGCGCGCGTATTCTGGCGCTGTTGGGCGATATGATCACAACGGACCACATCAGCCCGGCGGGCTCCTTCAAGGCGGGAACACCGGCAGGCAAATATCTGACAGAGCGCCAAGTTGCTCCGGTTGATTTCAACTCCTATGGCTCACGCCGTGGCAACCATGAGATCATGATGCGCGGCACTTTTGCCAATATCCGCATCAAGAACGAAATGCTCGACGGCGTCGAAGGCGGCTATACCAAGGGCCCCGATGGCGTAGAGACCTCGATTTTCGACGCGTCCATGGCGCATCAAGAGGCCGGAACGCCTTTGGTGGTGATTGGCGGGATTGAATATGGTGCAGGCTCGTCGCGGGACTGGGCCGCAAAGGGCACGGCACTTTTGGGTGTCAAAGCAGTAATTGCAGAGAGCTTTGAGCGCATTCACCGCTCAAACTTGGTGGGTATGGGCGTGATCCCGTTCGAGTTCACCGAAGGCCAAAACCGCAAGACTCTGGGCTTGACCGGGGCCGAGGTGATTTCGATTGAGGGGCTTGAAGGCACTTTGAAGCCGTTATGCAATGTCCCATGCCACATCACCTATTCGGACGGCACCACCAAGACGATCCAGATCAAGTGCCGGATCGATACGGAAGTCGAGATCGAATACATCGAAAATGGTGGCGTGCTGCATTATGTGCTGCGAAACCTCGCAAAATCTGACGCCTGACGCCGATCTAATCACATAAAAAAGGGCCTCGGAGAGATATCTCCGGGGCCCTTTTGCGTAGAGCTTTTGTGCAAACCGATATCCGCCTGCGCCAATCATTTGTTAGCTTTTTTCGGCGATGATTATCGCATGATGTTCTTTCGCCGATTCTTCACCAGTTCTCAGGTACCACTCGCCGAATGTGCGGCCGTGGTTGTAGCGTTGATTTGGATGATTTGGGCCGCATGAACCTCGGCCATCTCTTAGGGGCGGCGTGCTGCTTCTAGCGCGGGGCGGATGGTGGCCTCGATCACACGCTCCGTAATCGGCCCAGCATGGCGCAGCAGAATTTGGCCGTCACCGTTGATGAGATACGTTTCAGGAACGCCGTAAAGACCCCAATTCAACCCCATGCGCCCAGTCGTATCGGCGCCGATTTTTTCAAAAGGGTTGCCGAGCTCGGCCAAGAACGCCAAGGCGTTTTCGGGGGTATCTTTGTAATTCACCCCGTAAATCGGTAGCCCTTCTGTCGCGAGTGCCATCAGGCTGGCATGCTCGGCGCGACAGGGAGCACACCACGAAGCCCAGAAGTTAACCAGTTTTATCCGCCCATCGCGGAGGTCGGTATCGGTGAGCGGCGCGCCCTCCCCCAAGACCACGGTTTGGACGGCAGGCGCAGGTTTTCCCGCCAAGGCGGAGGGCAATTGGTCGGGGTTTTCACGCTGCATACCAAAGAAAAACATCGCAGCGATCCCAGCAAACAGGATCGGCGGCAGCGCCATCAAGGGAGAGACCTTAGCCATTCTTGCGGCTCCGTGCTTCGATCTCTGCGAGGGATTCACGCACGCGGCGGGCGCGGAAAATAGACAGGGCTACAAGACCCAAAATTAACGCCAGAGAAATGCCATAAGACGACAGCACTTCCGCAGCGTATTTACCCAGATCCGGCATCAGCTCAACCTTTCGCGCGTCAAGAGCGCGCGCATACGGCGCGCTCTGATTTCGGTTTGCGTTCGCAGGAAAACGAGCGCGATGAACAATAAGATAAAGCCAGCAATTGAGAGAAGAAGGGGGTGGTAGAACACATCTGCGACATTTTCTTCTTTATCCAACGAGAGCGAAGCACCTTGGTGCAGGCCTTGGTTCCAGAAGTTCACCGCATACCGCGAAAGGACTGCGAAGACAGAGCCTACAAGGCAAAGAACCGCCGTAAGGTCGGCGGCTGTATCGTCGTTCTCAATCGCAGACCAAAGCGCGATATAGCCAAGATAAAACAGGAAAAGGATGAGAAAGGAGGTCAGGCGCGGATCCCATGCCCACCAGGTTCCCCACATGGGTTGGCCCCAGATCGCCCCTGTCACCAATGCAATTACCGTCATCGTGGCGCCGATAGGCGCTGCGGCACGGGCGGCCAGCGCAGACACGTGGTGGCGGCGAATGATCCAGATCAGGGAGGCGACGAGCATCATCAGCCAAGCGTTGATCGCCATTAGGGCAGAGGGCACGTGGAGGTAAATGATTTTCACAGTCGCGCCTTGGCGATAATCGTCTGGCGTGAAGAAAAAGCCCCAGACAAGCCCCACGACAAGCGTGAGCACAGCGAGAATGGAGATCCACGGCAGGAGCTTATCCGTCGTGTCGATGAATTTCTTTGGGTTTGCATATTCCCAGATCGAAGCCATGATGTTCTCCCTTTTGGTTGACAGGGGTCAGCGCAGGTTGACCCGCAATACCGCAGCGGACGCGAATGGTAAAAGGGCGATCACGCCGCAGGTGATGCCTGCAAGCAAAAAGCCCGGTGTGGACCAGTCAAATCCCTCGGCCCCGCGGCGCGCCATGTCGGCGCCGAAAATAA
>DOOI01000025.1:4315-6182 GCA_003512825.1 Paracoccaceae bacterium
GTCGGCGCAGAAAATAAGCGTGGGCATGTAGAGGGGTAAAACCAGCAGTGACAAAAGCAGACCGCCGCGTTTGATGCCCACAGTGAGGGCCGCCCCGAATGTGCCGATCACAGAAAGCGCGGGGGTGCCGAGGGCCAGTGACAGGGTAAGTGGCACGTAACCTTCGAGAGGCAGGCTCAGAAGCACACCGAAAAAGGGTGCGGCCAAAACCAGCGGCAAGCCCGTGACGATCCAATGTGCGAGGGCTTTGATGCTTACAAGGCCCTCAAGTGGCAAGGGGGCTGTCGCGAGGAGGTCGAGTGAGCCGTCTTCCCAGTCCAGCGCGAAGATACGGTCGAGCGACAGAAGGCAGGCCAGAAGTGCGCCGACCCAAAGCACGCCCGGGGCGATCCGGGCAAGCAACCCGCCATCCGGACCAACACCGAAGGGCACCAATGTGACGACGATGAGGAAAAAGGCGAGGCCAAGGCCAAACCCACCCCCTGCCCGCACCGCGAGTGCCAGATCCCGACGCAACAACGCGATCACAAGAACACCTCGTCGAAATCGTCGAGTGCAGGTTGTTTGGCGCGGAAAGGGCCGACGTCGAGCGTTGTGGCTTGGGGAAGGCCCAGATCAATATGAGTGGCCAAAAGCGCCATTCCGCCCGCGTCGAGATGGCGTTTTACTGCGGCCGCGAAGAGAGCGGTAGCTGTGGTATCAAGCGAAACGGTTGGTTCATCCATAACCCACACGGCGCGGCCTGTGACGAGCATCCGGGCGAGGCCCAGACGGCGTTTTTGACCTGCGCTGAGATTGCCCGCGCGGCGATCTGCGAGCGGCAGTAGGTCATAGGCGGTGAGCACGCTGGAAATGTCGGATGTGCCGAAAACCTCAGCCCAAAAGCGCAGGTTTTCGGCTACGGTGAGGGATGATTTAAGGCCGTCGGCATGGCCTGCATAGGCCATTGCATCGCGGTCGAGGCTGATATGCCCGGCTTGGGGTGGCTGGAGGCCCGCGACTGTGCGAAGCAATGTGGTCTTGCCCGCCCCATTGGGGCCACGCAGCACCAAGGCTTCGCCTGCCCGCAGGCGAAAGGAGACACCTTCGAGAATCGCAATTCCACCTCGGGCGACGCCCAGATTTTCGACCGATAATTCCATCAGCGCGGCATATCCTATCCGACGTCAGCGGGCAAATCCCAAAGCCAAACTCATGACTGTGTCGCCTGCTTTTGCCTAGACTGGCAATGCGGCAAGCGCGACGCGGCGGCCTTCGGAGACCAAAACATTATAGGTGCGGCACGCGGCGGGAGAGTTCATCACTTCAAGCCCCATGCCGGCGGCTTCGATCTGGGCGCGAAGGCCCGTGGGCGCATGTGCGATGTCTTGGCCCATGCCGAGGAAGATCACGTCCACCGTTCCCGCGAGCGAAAGGAGAGCCTCTTGGTCCTCAAGGCCTTGCCATTGCGTGGCGCGGCCAGCGGTGACGAGCACCGCACCTTGCAGCACGGTGCCACCGACCCGAAAGAATCCCGGGCCATACCCATCCACCGGGACAGCATCGCGAAAGGTGACTTCGTTGAGTTTCATGGACTTACCCCCAGATTGGCAGGCCTCGAAGCGCGGAGGCCATAACGATAATATAACCCGCCCCACGGTAAAGGCGCGCCCTGTCGGGATGGAATATCGCAGTTCCGATCACGGTGCCAAGCATAGTGGGCAAAGCCATCAAGAGCCCGATCATCACTGGTAGCGCGTCAAGCTGGCCTGTGAGACCAATGAATGCCAGCAGTGTCAGGTCGAAAAGGAAGAGGAAGATCATGGTATTGGCGCGGATCAGTGCCGGCGCGCTAGTGGACGCCATGTAGAGCAAAATGACCGGGGGT
>DOOI01000025.1:6461-21690 GCA_003512825.1 Paracoccaceae bacterium
ACCGGGGGGCCGGGCACACCAGCAACGCCACCAAGAAAGCCCGAGGCGGCCCCTGTGGCAAGCATCACCGGGGGTGTCATGGGGCCTGTGTAGCGCAGACCAGCGAGGAGCAAGAGAGGCACACAAAGCGCGGCGACAGAAACAAGGGTGCGAAACACCCAAGGATCAAGCTGTGTCAGCACAAGCAATCCCAAGGGGAGCGCCAAGACCATCCCGAACCAAAGGCGTTGGACATCTTTCAAGGCAGCGGATTTGACGGTTTTTCGCAGCGTCGGAAGCGGGCCGAAGGCATCCATCACCGTCAGGACCGTGAGCGCCCAAATGGGAGACAAAAATTGGCCTGCGACCGGAAGAAAGACGAGGGCGGTGCCGAAGCCGGAAAAGCCGCGCACGGCCCCTGCTATGAGGGCTCCCAGCGCGATCCAACCGAGGCCCGGATAGGTTAGGGCCTCGGTCAGAAGGTCAGACATTCGCGTCGCCGAACTTGGTGCCAGAGGGGCCTGCGTCGGTCGGTTTGGACCAGTCGCGTTTGACGCCCAACATCAAGACGATGTTTTTCGCCACATAAACCGAGGAATATGTGCCGACGATGATGCCCCAAGTGATCGCAAAGACAAAGCCACGGATCACATCGCCGCCCAAAACCAACATCGCGATCAAGGCAACAAGCGTGGTGCCCGAGGTCATGATCGTGCGCGACAAAGTTTCGTTGACTGTGAGGTTCATCAAGTCACGCAGCGGTGTGGCTTTGAACTTGATGAGGTTCTCGCGCAGTCGGTCGAAGATCACCACCGTATCGTTGATGGAATAGCCAATGATGGTGAGGAGTGCCGCAATCGTCGCCAGATCAAAGCGGATTTGCAGGAGCGAGAAGATGCCAATGGTAAGCAGCACGTCGTGAAACAGCGCCGCGACCGCGCCAACGGCGAATTGCCATTCGAAACGCAGCCAGATGTAGATCAAGATCGCCGCGAGGGAGGCCGCCACCGCGAGGATGGCAGTTTGCACCAATTCGCCAGAGACTTTCGGACCGACGCTTTCGACGGAGGGGAAGGTGATCGAGGGATCAACGGCCTTGAGCGCGTCTTCGATCGCGACGATGGTTTCGGCTGTGACGGCCTCTTCACCGTCTTGAGCCTGCACCCGGATCAAGGCGACGTTTTGATCGTCTGCGAAGGTCGGATCAAAGACTTCCGTGATCGAAATATCGCCAAGGCCCAATGGCTGCATTGCTTGGCGGTAGGCCCCAACATCAACAGAAGCGACGCTTTCGGTGCGGATGGTTGTGCCGCCTCGGAAGTCGATGCCGAAGTTCAGGCCAATCACCAACCACGCCACAATGGAAAGCACCATGGCCAATGCCGAAGCGCCAAAGGTGAATTTTTGCAGTTTGAAGAAGTCGATATTCGTCTGGTCGGGAACTATTTTCAAACGCATGTCAGACCTCAATCTTCTTGGGGCGGCGACGCTCGAACCACGTCACGATCAGCAGGCGGGTCACCCAAATGGCCGTAAAGACCGATGTGAGGATACCAAGGCCCAAGGTGATCGAGAAACCTCGCACAGGACCAGAGCCGAGCACAAAGAGGATCGTCGCGATAATGAAAGTGGTGATGTTGGCATCCAGAATGGCCGAGAGCGCCCGGTCATAACCCAATTCGATTGCGCGCGCAGGCCCTTTCGCAGTTCTGAGTTCTTCTCGGATACGTTCAAAGACCAGCACGTTGGCATCCACCGCCATGCCGATGGTGAGCACGATGCCCGCGATCCCCGGCAAAGTCAGCGTGCCCCCGATGAGGGAGAGCGCGCCGAAAATCAGCGCCACGTTGACCAAGAGTGCGATATTGGCGAAAAATCCAAACAGCCCATACGAGGCCCACATGAACCCCATCACCGCCACGAAGGCCACCACCATGGCAATCCGGCCAGCGGCAATACTGTCTGCACCAAGTTCTGGGCCGATGGTGCGTTCTTCGAGAAAATCGAGCCCGGCTGGCAAGGCACCTGCACGCAAGAGCACGGCAAGGTTGGTTGATTCTTCGAGAGTGAAGTTGCCCGTGATGATGCCGGAACCGCCTGCGATATGCGCTTGGATCACAGGAGCAGAGATAACTTCATCATCGAGCACAATCGCGAAGGGATTGCCGATGTTATTGGCTGTGTAATCGCCGAAACGGCGTGCGCCTGTCGGGTTGAAGCGGAAAGAGACCGCTGGCCGGCCATTTTGGTCGAAAGAAGGCTGGGCATCCACGAGGTCTTCGCCCGTAACGACGGGGGCTTGTTCAAGGATATAGAAAGAGCCTTCTTCGTTGATCGAGGGCAGCAGTTCGTTTCCTGCGCCAGCAGGCATGTCGGCATTTGTGGTGCGGGTCACGACGGGTTGGAACGTGAGTTGGGCCGTGGTGCCAATGATGGCTTTCAATTCGGCCGCGGAACCAAGCCCCGGAACTTGGATCAGGATGCGATCTGCACCCTGCCTTTGGATCGTGGGTTCGCGCGTGCCGACTTCGTCGATCCGACGGCGAATGATCTCGAGGCTTTGCTGAACAGTGCGATCATCTGTTGCCAGCCTTTCGGCTTCTGACAGGCGGATCACGACATCCGCACCTTCGGCGACGACGTCGATATCAGAGGCCCCTGCCCCCGCCAAAGAGGTGACTGGTCGCGCCAGACCGCGCACGAGGCTTGCCGCCTCGACTGCCATTTCCGGCTTTTCATTCAAACGCACGCGCAATTCCGCGCCGGTGATCGGCTGAAGGCGAATGGTGCCGATGCGCGCACGCTCCTCGCGGAGCAGATCCCGAACTTCCGGCCACATGCCCTCAAGTCGGGTTTGGTAGACATCTGCGACGCGGACTTCTGCAAGCAGATGCGCCCCGCCGCGCAAATCGAGGCCAAGATTGACCAAACCAGATGGCAAATAGGAGGGCCAAAGTGCGACTTGATCCGCCAAACCCTCGGCAACAGCGCCTTTTTCAAGGGCCGCGACCGCGTCATTATGGGTTTCTACCCGAGTGTAGAAGGCATTTGGGGCGGCCAGAAGGACACCCAGCGCACAGATGCCAAGGATGAGCACCCGTTTCCATAGATCAATCCGGAGCATTGGCTCCTCCGCAAGTCAGGTCAGGAAGCAGCGGGTTCAGTTTTTGACAGAACCTGTGCGATGGAGCCGCGCACAACGCGCACTTTCACGTTCTCGGCGATTTCGAGCTCAACCTCGTTATCGTCCTTCACTTTGTGCACTTTGCCGACAAGTCCACCTTGAGTAACGACCATATCGCCGCGACGCAGAGCGGCGACCATCGCCTGATGCTCTTTCATCTTTTTTTGCTGTGGGCGGATGAGCAGAAAATACATGATCGCGAAGATCAAGATCAGCGGCACGAATTGTCCGAAAGCTTCCATGGTCTGTCCTCTTTTTCAAAGCGGGCTTGGCCCACCGGATTGCGCGGGAACCTATGGTCCCCCGGCTCGCTTTGCAAGGCGCGAAGGCTGTGTCTGCTGGAAGACTATCGGTTCTTTCGCCACCTTTTGCGCTGAAATTCAAAAAAGGGGCGCACAGCTCATCGCAGCGCGCCCACATTTTGCTTTGATCAGATGTTCGCCGACGGGTCAGCTGGCTTTTTCCAACAAGGTGTAGGTGGAGATTGCCTCGCCAGAAACTTGAACACGCGCGATCTTGCCTGCGTCATTGCGTTTGGAGCGGGCACCGACGGCTTTCTTGATCATGCGACCCAGCTGTTGGTTGAGCACGATCGAGAGTTTGCTGGCGGGCGCGCCATCATCATTGGCAACATTGCCGCAAGCCAATGCATAAAGTTTGGCAAAGTCGCCATCCTGCGTCGCGGTTTTCATAACGTTCAAAATGAGGTGCTCGTCAAAGCCGCCCTTTTGATCAATCTCTTGGGCCAGATTAACGGCACGCTCAATGACGGCGCGCTTGGCTTTCAAGCGCTTTGCCAATTCGTTGTCAGGAGCGGCGTTCTCAAGAACAAAGTTTTCGACAAGCTTTTGCATGAAGTGGCCAAGCTCCATACCGGATTTCTTGGCTTCTTCTTGTGCCAGTTTCCGCACCTCGGTTTCGAGGGTGAAGCTGATCTTGTTGGCCGATGCCAGCCGGTCAGCGACTTTTTGTTTCTTGGAAGGCTTTGCGACAGCACCTTCGGCTTGAGCCTTGGTTTTCTTCGCTTTTTTATCTTCGGTCATTGCCATTTTGGGGTTCCCCCTTTGCCTCAACATACGGAGACGCTATGCGGGCGCATGCTGCTTCGTCAACATGCAGAGTCTGTATGCGGATACAAATTATGCGGGAGTTGGAAAATCTGTTGCAACTCAGCAACGGGCGGTAGAGAGGCGCGAATCACACGTCCTCTGTCCAGCATGGAAAGATATTCTGCGGGACGGGGGTGATCTGGGAAAATGGCCTATCGAGATCGGCTTCTTGAGGAAGAGCCGTGGAACGATTGCCCACAGCTTGGCAGAGAGATACACATTCCCCAACGCAGTCTAGGGAGGGACAGATGTCCGATACAGCGAGCTACGGTTTTGACACGTTGCAGATTCACGCAGGCGCACGCCCAGATCCGGCCACGGGCGCACGTCAAACCCCGATCTACCAAACAACGGCTTACGTGTTTCGCGATGCAGACCATGCCGCTGCTTTGTTTAACCTGCAAGAAGTCGGATACATCTATTCGCGTCTGACCAACCCAACGGTTGCTGTGTTGCAAGAGCGGATTGCGACGCTGGAAGGTGGCGTCGGGGCGGTTTGCTGCTCGTCCGGCCATGCAGCGCAGATCATGGCGCTTTTCCCTTTGATGGGTCCGGGCCGGAATCTGGTGGCGTCTAACCGCCTTTATGGCGGCACGATCACTCAGTTCAGCCAAACGATCAAACGCTTTGGCTGGTCGGCCAAATTTGTTGATTTCGATGACCCAGACGCCATCGCAGCGGCCATTGACGGCGATACACGAGCGATTTTCTGCGAGACGATTGCCAACCCCGGTGGGGTGGTGACTGACCTCGACGCAGTGGCGAAGGTTGCTGACAAAGCGGGGTTGCCCCTGATCGTGGATAACACCACCGCGACGCCATACCTGTGCCGCCCGATCGAACATGGGGCGACTTTGGTGGTGCATTCGACAACGAAATATATGACTGGCAATGGCACGGTCACGGGCGGCTGCATTGTCGACTCGGGCAAATTCAACTGGTCCGCATCAGATAAATTCCCCTCGCTCTCGGCGCCGGAGCCTGCCTATCACGGGCTGAAGTTCCACGAGACCTTTGGGGCGCTGGCCTTTACCTTCCATGGTATTGCGATTGGCCTGCGCGATTTGGGTATGACGATGAACCCACAGGGCGCGCATTACACGCTGATGGGTATCGAAACACTGTCGTTGCGGATGCAGCGCCATGTCGAGAATGCCGAGAAAGTGGCGAAATGGCTGGAGAATGACCCGCGTATTGATTTCGTGACCTATGCAGGCTTGGCGTCGTCCAAGTGGAATGGCACAGCGAAGCGGATCACGCCAAAGGGCGCGGGGGCGCTGTTCACCTTCGCAGTCAAGGGCGGCTATGAGGCCTGTGTGAAGCTGGTCAATAGCTTGGATATTTTCAGCCATGTGGCAAACTTGGGCGACACACGCTCGCTGATCATCCACTCCGCCTCGACCACACACCGTCAGTTGACGCCAGAGCAGCAGGTCGCGTCGGGTGCGGCGCCCAATGTGGTGCGGGTATCAATTGGTATCGAAGATGCGGATGATTTGATCCGCGATCTTGATCAGGCCTTGAGCAAAGCGACAGCCTGACGCCAAAATTTGAGTACAAAACAAAGGGGCGGTGCATAATGTGCCGCCCCTTGCTGTTTCGCCAAGATCAATCGATGCGGATTTCCAGATCGACCCGCGCAGTCACCCCAAGCTCTCCGGCGGCGATGGGAACAGAAGAGCGCATGGCCATATCAGCCATTGGGCGGGGGCCCTCGTTGTAGCTGGAGTTGTCGCGGATACGCTCGATCTGTCCAAGCGTAACGCCCGCAGCCTTGGCCAGCACTTCGGCGCGCATCAATGCGTCTTTGACAGCAGCGGCGCGCGCTTCGTTCATCGCAGGCCCTGAGTCTGCGAGGCCAAAGGAAAGTCCATCCATGCGATTTGCCCCTGCGGCGAGGGCTGTATCAATTGCCGGGCCTGCTTTGGTGATATCGCGCAAGATCACCGATAGGCTCAAGGAGGCCATGAAGGCGTCGGGCTCGATTGCGCCATTCTGATGCCCGTCTGTATAGATTGGAAAGAGGGATAAGCCCGAGGATTGCATATCGGCAGGCTCGATGCCCAAGTCATTCAGGGCCTTCAAGATAGCTGTCATCGTCGCGCCAGAACTTGTCATCGCATCGGCGGCAGTCTTGCCCCTGTTTTCAATGCCGAAGCGCACCGTGCCTTGATCCGGGACACGCGCGATGCTGGCTTCGCCCGAGACGGACATTAGGCGCGGTGTCTCAGCCCAAGCGGTGATTGGGCTAGATGCCAGCAAAGTCGTGAGGGAAAGAACGGTTAGGGAGCGCAGCATGGGTGGTCCTTTTCAACGAAAAAGCTTCTCGACTATCAATTGGGGCCAAAGCCTACGCACGCAAGAGGAGAATTTTCCGCTACGCTTCCCCTAAGCGAGAAGCTGCTGTAGGTTAACATAGCGGCATAGGGACGCTTCCACGATGATACTGTGAGTGATAAACGCCTACCCATGAAACCAAATTTTGCGCTCAACCTGACGTTTGACGGCATCGGATTGCTGCACCGAGTGCCCTCGGGATGGCATTTGGTGGGCGAAGTCTCGTTAGAGGCAGAAGACTTGGGCGCGGCGCTGAATGTGTTGCGTAAAACGGCGGCTCAGATTGACCCGTCCGGGCTGCGGACCAAACTGGTTATTCCGAATGAGCAGATCAAATTTATCACAGTCGCCTCGCATCCCCATGCGGGAGAAGCTGAGGTGCGGGCGGCCCTTGATGGCACCACGCCCTATGCGCTGGATGATCTGGCCTATGATTGGACGCTGGAGGGCGGTGTTTTGCACATCGCCGCAGTGGTGCGAGAAACACTCGGTGAGGCCGAGAATTTCGCGCTGATCCATGGATTTAACCCGGTTAGTTTTGTCGCTACGCCAGATCAGAGCCTATTTCCGGGAGAGCCATTTTTCGGGCTGACCGCCTGCGCGCCGGATCTGTTGAAACATACCGAGACCGTGGCGCGGGATTTGCAACCGATCAAAGTGATCGGGATGGCGCATCTGCCCTCTCCCCAAGAGCTGGGCGTCGAGGAAGAGCCGCAAGACGCACAAGAGGCGGGTTCGGAGGACGAAACCGCCGACGCAAGTGCTGCGGAGACCACAGAGGCGGATGGTCTTGGGGTAGAAGACGCAATACCGGAGCAATCGCTTCAGAATTCAGGGGACGAAGAGCCGCCTGAAGAGGCGTCGCAAACAGAGATCGCTCCAGAGGCAGAGGAAGCGCCGGGGGATGATCTCATTTCTGAGGCCCCTCCAGTCCAAGAGACAGGCGAGAAAGAAGCGACCCTGACGCCGTTGGACGCAACAGAGGCCGCAAGTGGTGAAGCACCCGCGGCGGAGGCGGAAACGCCCAAGGCGACCTTTGCTTCAATCCGCGCGCGCCGATCCGAGATGACCTCGGACAGCGACGGACCACGGGCGACGATTGCACCGACACGCGCGATGACTGCCCCGGGCTTGCCGCAAGACGGAAAAATCCCCTCGGTCGCAATGGCGGAGATGCCGAACGCGGGCCCCAAAATCATTGCAACGCCTGACGTGGAGTTAAGCCAAGCCTCGAGCAGGGCACGCGCATCTTTGACCCCGTCAGTTTCCGCAGGAGCACAAACAACTGCCAGCCCGAAAAAATTGGCAAGTGCGGGAGCCATATTGGGAACTGTCAGCACATTAGCCTCGCAAGCGCTGGCCGCCACCTCAGGGATTGTGAAATCCCTCACGCTGTCGAACCGAGCCGTCGCTGCGGCATCGCCGTCTGAAACCGGGCCCGCAATGGCCAAAGCGACCCCGCCTGCGACTTCACGCAACACGCGGGTGCCGCAGACTGAAAAGGAGCGCATGACGGTTTTCGGAGCGCGAAAAACTCCGAAAGCCGCGCAGGTCGGCGGCAAACCGCGTTACCTTGGTCTGGCGCTGACAGCGGTCTTGCTGTTGTTTTTGGCAGGAGTTGCCGCTTGGGCCTCTTTGGGTGGTTCTGACAAAATCAGTTGGTTCTTTGGCGGCCAGTCAGAGACCGTGATTGCCAGCCTTCCCGGGCAAGACGAGATCACCGCAGATGAATTGGCCGAAGAAGGCGACCCGTCTGTCACGACGGTGAGTGCTGTAGCCCTTGACGAGACACAAACGGAGAGCAATCCGGCGCTCATTCCGGGGCTTTCTGTGCCCGAAGTGAATTTGCCCACCCCCGAAGAAGCGGCGGCGCGTTATGCGGCGACCGGGATTTGGGAAGTCGCGCCAGAGGCAACGCAAGCGCCTGCGCCAATTTCACTTGATGACCTGTATTTGACTTCGATCGATCCGGCGGTGGTGCAGCGCGATGCGGTGGCGCTGCCGAATACCGCAGTGGTGGCGCCCGATGTTTTGCCCGGCCAACAACCTTCGCCTGCGGCGGCGGGCACGCGTTTTGTTTTGAATGCCCGGGGCCTTGTGGAAGCAACGGCTGAAGGCGCGTTGACACCGGATGGGGTGCGCGTATTCGCAGGCCGTCCGGTCGCGGTGCCCCCCGCCGCGTTGGTGCGGCGAGAAACGGAGACAGAGACCGCAGCCGCAGCAGTGGTCGACGCGCGGCTTGCGAGTTTTCGCCCACGTGTTCGGCCCGAAGGCTTGGCGGAGGCGGCTGAGCGCACGGCGCTTGGGGGGTTAACGCGCTCTGAGCTTTTGTCAAAACGTCCGCGCTTGCGCCCGGCCGCCTTGGAGCAGGCAATCGCAGCTGACCGCATCCGCAGCGCAGCCGAAGCCGCAGCAAATGCGGCAGCCGCTGCCGCTGCGGCCTCGACTGCTGCGGTTATCGCACCGCCCAGCGCAGAGGCAGTCACCACAAGCGTGAAGCCAAAGCTGCGGCCAAAAGACTTGGCCACCGAGACGGACAGCGCCCAACGACAGAGCAATTCCATCGGGGCAAGCACAGGCAGCACGTTTACGCGCGAAGAAGTCGAAGATGACGAAGGTGAGACACGTGTCGCCTCGGTTGCACCAAAAGCCGTGCAACCAAAGGTGCCCTCGCAGGCCAATGTGGCGAAGGCTGCCACGGAAAAGAACGTGCTGAACTTGTCGCAAGTCAATTTGATTGGGGTCTATGGCACCCCGCAATCTCGCCGGGCATTGGTGCGTTTGGCCAATGGGCGGTTTCAAAAGGTAAAGGTTGGCGATCGTGTGGATGGCGGCCGCGTTGTCGCCATTTCCGATGCGGAGTTGCGCTATCAAAAAGGTGGGCGCAACGTCGTGCTCAAAATGCCGCGCGGCTAACACCATCTATTGTGGAAATGACGTGCACGTGAGGGAGGAAGCGGCAATTTCTTCCGCCAACTGCTTGCCGTTCCGACAAAAATCAGCGCGAATAAGTCTGGATTGGCATAGGGCGGTCTAAGAGCGCCCTGCCCTTTTTGACAAGACAAACAAAGAAAGCGACCCATGCAGTCATTCCTGTTTCAGGCCTCCATCTATCTAGCCGCAGCGGTTATTGCCGTGCCGATTGCGGCACGATTGGGATTGGGATCGGTACTGGGATATCTGGCAGCAGGGATCGTGATTGGCCCCGTCTTGGGACTGGTGGCGGTTTCGGCGGATCTGCAGCATTTCGCAGAGTTTGGTGTGGTGATGATGCTATTCATCATCGGTCTGGAGCTGGAGCCACGCGCGCTTTGGGACATGCGGCACAGGCTGGTTGGCCTTGGCGGGCTGCAAGTGGTTGGGTCAACGGTGCTCATCATGCTCGGCGCCATGATCTTGGGCCAAAGCTGGACTGTAAGCTTGGCGATTGGCCTGATCTTTGCGCTGTCCTCCACAGCGATCGTTCTTCAAACCCTGACAGAGAAAGGGCTTATTCGCACCGCAGGTGGCCGCTCGGCGTTTTCAGTGCTGCTGACGCAAGACATCGCTGTGATCCCGATGCTGGCGCTATTGCCGCTGCTGGCGCTGCCGGTTTTGCCACAACTCAGCCCCGATGGCTCGATCCTGCGTCCCGCCGAGATGGTGGAGACAGCCGCGCAGCATGGGCACACCATCGTGGAAGACTTACCCGGTTGGGCGGTCACGCTGATTACCTTAGGTGTGGTTGCGGCGATTATCTTGGCAGGGCGCTACTTGGTGCAGCCTGTGTTTCACTTCATCAATAAAGCCAAGCTGCCGGAAATGTTCACGGCACTGGCGCTGCTGATTGTGTTGGGTATTTCATTTGTCATGGGGCTTATCGGTCTTTCGCCGGCTTTGGGCGCGTTTTTGGCGGGCGTTGTTTTGGCCAATAGCGAGTTCCGGCATGAACTTGAGTCAGATATCGAGCCCTTCAAGGGGCTTTTGCTGGGCTTATTCTTTATTACGGTAGGCGCGGGGATCAATTTTCCTGTGCTTTGGTCGGCCCCACTGACCATCTTGGCCCTCACCTTCGCGTTGATCGCGGCGAAGGGCGCGGTGCTTTATATTTTAGCATGGTCTTTCAAGATCAGGGGGCGCAATCGGTGGCTGTTCACCCTCGCTTTGGCCCAAGCTGGTGAGTTTGGTTTTGTGTTGCTGTCTTTCTCGGCGCAGCAAAACGTGATCCCGCCATGGCTCGCGGATCGGCTGTTGTTGATTGTGGCGCTTTCAATGCTGATCACGCCACTCTTGTTCATCCTCTATGACCGCCTGAGCCATAAAATGGCGGAAGACAGTGCCGCTCTTCCTGAGGATGAGGTGGATGACCAAGGCCCGGTGATTATTGCCGGTATTGGCCGATTTGGTCAGGTGGTTAATCGTTTGGTGCAATCCTCGGGTTTCAAGACAGTTGTCTTGGACCATGATATGGCGACGATCCAAACCATGCGGCAGTTTGGTTTCAAGGGCTTCTTTGGCGACCCGACGCGGCCTGAGTTGCTGCATGCGGCTGGTTTGCCGGAGGCTCGGGTTTTGGTTGTCGCCTTGGATGACCCGTCGGCGACAACGAGGCTGGTGACCTATGCCCGCCGCGAGAACCCCAATTTGCATATTGTCGCCCGTGCGCGCGACCGGATGCATGTTTTCCAGCTATATAAGGCAGGTGCGGACGATATTGTGCGCGAGATGTTTGACAGCTCTTTGCGCGCAGGGCGCTATGTCTTGGAAAACGTTGGCATGACCGAATATGAAGCCGCGATTGCGGAGGACGTGTTTTATCACCACGATCGGGATGCGTTGAAACAATTGGCTGAAGTCTGGGACGAGTCGCTCCCTGCCGCGCGCAATACTGCCTATATTGAGCGCGCCAAGGAGTTGGAGCGCGACCTAGAGGCTGCGCTTGCTGCACGGTTAGAAGAGCGTGCTCGAGAGGGATGAGCCGCTAGCCCCCCGAGACGCCCGCCTCAGCGAAGGTTGCCATTCCAGAAAGACAAGCAACGGCACCCTGAACGATCCCAATTGCCAAGGCGGCACCGGATCCCTCGCCCAAACGCAAGCCAAGAGCGAGCAGAGGCTCTTTGCCGAGATGTGCCAAGAGATTGGCATGCGCTTGCTCGGCACTTACATGGGCCGCTTGCGCGTGATCGAGCGCTCCGGGATGCGTTTCAACCAAGCAAGCGGCGGCGGCCGTGCAGATAAAGCCATCCAGCAAAACGGGAATACGATATGTGCGCGCAGCAGAAATTGCTCCGGCCATAGCAGCCAATTCTCGTCCGCCCAAGCGGCGCAAGATCTCAAGCCCATCCCCTTTGGAGCGATGCAAGGCAACGCCTTCGCGGACCACAACCGTTTTACGTGAAAGGCCTGCATCATCGACGCCCGTGCCCCGCCCGACCCAATCTTCGGCGAGGCCACCAAAAAGCGCACAGGCAATGGCAGCGGCAGAGGTGGTGTTACCGATGCCCATTTCCCCTGTGACCACAAGATCGGCCTTGGGATTTACCGCAGACCAACCTGTGGAAAACGCGTCCAGAAATTCGGTTTCTGTCATGGCTGGCGACTGCGTAAAATCCGCCGTCGGTGTTTCAAGCGACAATGCATGCACCGCCAGTTCCGCACCAAAGGTCTTACATAGTTGATTGATTGCCGCACCGCCGTGCTGGAAGTTCGCCACCATTTGCGCGGTAACTTCTGCGGGGAAAGCCGAAACGCCGCGAGCCGTAACGCCATGGTTTCCTGCGAAGATCAAGACTTGTGGAGACCTGCAATGCGGCTTCTCGGTGCCCTGCCATGCCCCCATCCAGATCGCCAATGTCTCAAGGCGGCCAAGGGCGCCCGGGGGTTTGGTGAGTTGACTGTTGCGGGCCTCCGCGACCTCGAAAGCCGCAGCATCGGGCGATGGGGCGCGGCGTAGCGCGTCGCGAATATCGTTGAGGCTTTCGAATCTCATGGCGGCTTCCCGTTGAATGCTTTGCGGCTTCGGTTTACCCGGAGGGGATGCAGCTGCAACCCATGGGAAAGGCATTCCAATGCGCCAAACCGACACGGCCCTGGTAACGGGTGGAGATCTTATGGCGGCTTTCGGCTTGCTCACCCGCCTCCCCGTCAAGGTGCAAATGGAGCAAGCGGTGGCGCGTGGCGCGCGCGCGGCCTGGGCTTGGCCCTTGGCAGGCGCGGCAGTGGCGCTGCTTGCTGGGTGTGCGGGCTGGCTGGCGGCAGGTTTTGGGGCCGCGATTGCAGCAGGTGTCATGCTGGCCGTCATGGTCGTGCTAACCGGAGCGCTGCATGAAGATGGTCTAGCCGATTTTGCCGATGGAATTTGGGGTGGTCAGACGCCTGACCGTCGTCTGGAGATCATGAAAGACAGCCGGATCGGCAGTTATGGTGTGATTGCCTTGGTTTTTGGTTTGGGTCTGAAATGGCAAGCACTTGGTGAATTAAACAGTGTTGCGGCGCTCATTGCTGCTGCACTCTTGAGCCGGGCGGCAATGGCTGGGGTTATGGCGACCCTGCCCTTCGCGCGCCCTGATGGATTGGCCGCATCTCAAGGGCGGCCATCACGCGAGACGATATTGCTGGGGGCTGGCATTGCCCTGTGTCTGGCCTTGGTCTTGGTTGGCCCTGCGGCGCTCGTGGCCGGGCTTGCGGCAGGCGTGGCGGCAGCGGTGATTGGAGCCGTTGCACATAAAAAAATTGGTGGTCAGACAGGCGATGTTTTGGGAGCCGCGCAGTTCATGGCCGAACTGGCCGCATTATTGGCGCTTTTGCTATAAAAAAACCGCGCCCAAAGGCGCGGCTTTCAAAGCTATTGATCCTGCTCACGCAGCGCGCGACACGAGAACCTCATCGACTTTCTTGGCAGCCGTTGGCTCGTCGCTGCCCGATACGGCAGCAATTTCGCGAGTCAGCCGCTCGAGGGCCGCTTCGTAAAGCTGACGCTCGGAATAGCTCTGCTCGCGTTGATCGTCGGCGCGGTGCAGGTCACGCACCACTTCTGCGATCGCGATCAGATCACCAGAGTTGATCTTTTGCTCATATTCCTGTGCCCGGCGGGACCACATGGCACGCTTGACCTTGGCCTTGCCTTTGAGCGTTTTCATCGCTTGATTCACCACATCTGGCGAAGAGAGCGAACGCATCCCAATTTCCGTGGCCTTATGCGTCGGCACCCGCAACGTCATTTTGTCTTTTTCGAAGGAGATGACAAAAAGCTCGAGCTTGATGCCAGCAATCTCTTGCTCTTCGATCGAGAGAATCTGCCCAACGCCATGGGCTGGGTAGACGACGTAATCATTCGGGCGGAATTCGGATTTTTTCATTGTAGTCATATATCCTTCCTTACCAGACCCCTCGCTTGGCAAATCGCCCTCAATCGCACTGGAAAAAGCCGTCGTGGCCCATTTTCATGGTCCCGGCGCCTTTTCTATCATGTACGGAGATCAGTAACGCAACTCTGGCGTCCCCAATGATGAGAGCAGTCTTCGGCAAGAGATCTTTGTCATGTGAGCATGTTCATAGCACAAAAAGGGCGACCCCGAAAGAAGCGGGCCGCAGAGTGCTCGAATCAATCTTTGCCTATTGTTTATAGGCACTTACCCAGAAACCATTACGCAAAGATCGCGCCAGACAGGCCTTTAGGAGCGAATCGGGTCAGTTGCCCTCACCAGCCGATTCCGAGAAATACTTGGTGAGCTTTTCGGTTTCACCGTCGCGGTCTGCTGCGTCGGGCAGCGGATCTTTGCGCTGCGTGATGACAGGCCAGAGTTCGGAGTATTTCCGGTTGAACTCAACCCACTTCTCCATATCCGGTTCAGTGTCGGGACGGATGGCATCAGCAGGGCATTCTGGCTCGCAGACACCACAGTCGATGCATTCATCTGGGTGGATGACCAGCATGTTCTCGCCTTCGTAGAAGCAATCTACCGGGCATACTTCCACGCAATCTGTGTATTTGCAGGCGATGCAGTTATCGACGACAACATAGGTCATAGCGTCACTCTCTCGAACCTTCGGACGAAGACTTGCTAATGTGCTTCACGCGGAGGTTCAAGCGTCGGGGGGCGGAAAACTCACTGCATCCGGATCCTCAGGCATTCGTGATGGGATCGGGTCCAAATCTTCGTAGTGGATTTGTGCTTCTGGCGCACTGCCACGGCGCAGGGGAATCCCGATCACGCGGATGACCCGGACACGATCGGCCTGAGGGAAAGTGAGCACGTCGCCTTTCCCGATTTCGCGAGAGGATTTGTGAATCTTGTCCCCATTCACGCGCATTCGACCAGATTGGATAATGTCTTGTGCCAGCCCGCGCGTCTTGAAGAAACGCGCGTGCCAGAGCCATTTATCGAGCCGAAGTCGATCGCTCAACGCCGATTAACTCTTTTGTTTGAGCGCCATAAGCGCCGCAAAAGGGCTGTCGGGATCGAACTTTTCCTCACGCGGCGGGCGTGCCGAATGGACTTTCGGGCCGCGATCCTCGCGGTCGGGGCGCGGTTTTCCTCCCTTGCCCCCTTTGAATTTGCCCTCGCCTTTCGGGCTACGCTCTGCGCCTTCACGGCGGGGGCGGTCGCCCTTGGCGCCGTCGCGGCGCTCGGTCTTCTCT
>DOOI01000025.1:21985-22270 GCA_003512825.1 Paracoccaceae bacterium
CGGTCTTCTCGCGAGGCGCCCCTTCAGGAGCGCTTGCATCGCGGGCTGGACCACCCCGACGCGGACCACGTGCAGCGCGGTCACCTTGGGGTTTGCGGCCCCACGTGAAGGTATAGAACACTTCCACTTCCGCGGGTTCGGCGGGCGCCAGAGCTTGGTCTTGTGGTGAAAGCTCTGCTGGTTGAGCCGCATCGGCCTGCGGGGCAGCTTCGGGTGCGCTCTCCTCAACGGCGTCTGCGGCTGGGGCTGCGCTCTCGGCTGCTGCGACATCTGCCGCTGCTTTCA
>DOOI01000025.1:22548-26084 GCA_003512825.1 Paracoccaceae bacterium
GCTGCTGCGACATCTGACGCTGCTTTCACCTTGGGACGCTCGCCTTTTTCAGCCTTGTACCCGAGGCCCTCCATCAGCACGGCAAATTGATCAAGGGTCATCCCCGTGATTGAGAGCATGTCAGCTTTGGCTTCAAAACCGCCCTTGCTATCCTCGGCTCGAACCTGATCAGCGAGCCGTTCCAGCATATCGATCCGGATCGCACGTGCGCCAGCGACGCGGTAGCCTGCCATTGTGAAGTAGCGGTCTGGCATATCCGCGTGCGCAGGAACCGTGACCAGACCGGGAGGCGCTGCTTCAGGGAACTCCTGCAACCCCTTGGCCAGTGCCCAAAGCACCAGACGTAGCCGTGTTGGCGCGGGTTTAAGCAGGGCTGGCTGGAAGACGGTATATTGGCCGAAGCGGATCCCGTGTTTGCGAAGGGCACCCCGAGCATCTTGGTCCAAGGCTTTGACGTCGTCTGCCACAGAAGCGCGTTCGATAATGCCGAAGTTTTCAACCAGACGAAACGCAAAGCCGCGCGCCAAGCCTGTGAGGGCTTCATCCTTCCCCAAAGCCAACAGCGGCTCGAAGAGCGCCGCCACCTTGCGATCAATGAAGTGCTGCAAGCGACGCTGCACTTTTTGGGCAACGTCGGGCCCGGCCTCGTCGTCAACGAAAGCCACGACCTGCGGCTTCATCGCATCTTGGCTCGCGACCAGCTTGCCAATGGCATCCGAGCCCCACATCAACCCACCTTGCTCGGTGAAATCGATTTCGGTGTCGGGCGCATTGTAAAATCGGTCTGCGCGCAAATTAAAATGCGGCACCAAGGCGGACGCAGCGGCCTGACGTAATGTCTTGCCCTCCTGCGCCGTTGCTTCCTTATCCTGACGGAACCGGAACCCCTCCAAACGGCCGACGAATTCGCCCTCGACCGTCACTTCACCTTTGTCGTTCACTTCGGCCAAGAGGGCCTCCTTCTGTTTGAGTCGGCGCAAAAGCACACTCGTGCGCCGATCCACGAAACGTTGGGTCAGCCGCGCGTGCAGCGCATCTGACAGGCGGTCTTCTACAGCGCGGGTTTCCTCGCGCCAATGGATTTCGTCATCAATCCATGAATTGCGCTGCGCGACATATGTCCACGTGCGAATAAAGGCCAATCTTTTTGAAAGTGCGTCAATATCGCCATCTGTTCGGTCAATCCGAGCGACGTTATTGGCAAACCATTCTGTCGGGATGCGGCCGCGCTCATGGATGTGATTGAAGATCTGTTCCAAAAGGCTGGCATGTTCGGCCGCCGAGATGCCCCGAAAGTCCGGGATGCGGCAAATGTCCCACAGCAATTTGACGCTGAGAGGACTGGATGCGCGTGCGCGCACTTCGGCGACATCTGAAAGCGCCTTTAATGCGCTGACATCATCGGCGTCGCGGGCGCGGCTGAGCCAAGGGTTGTCAGTCATCCGCTCAAGCGAAGCGATCAGCGCATTCACATTGCCAAATCGCAGATCGGCATTTCGCCACATCAAGCGGCGCACAGGTGGAAATCGGTTTTCAACGATAGCCTCGGCTACATCCGCGTCCAGCGGCCCGGCCTCGCCCGTCACACCAAAGGTGCCATCCGCCATACCGCGCCCAGCCCGCCCGGCAATCTGTGCCAGCTCATTTGGTTGCAGATAACGCATTCTGTGCCCGTCAAACTTGGTGAGCGCCGAGAATGAAACGTGGTTGATATCAAGGTTGAGGCCCATGCCAATCGCATCTGTCGCGACAAGATAGTCCACTTCGCCCGCTTGATACATTTCCACCTGAGCGTTGCGGGTGCGCGGCGAGAGCGCGCCCATAACAACCGCCGCTCCCCCCTTTTGACGCTTCAGCAGTTCGGCAATGGCGTAAACGTTTTCAACCGAAAACCCGACGATGGCGCTGCGCGCCTGCATGCGGCTGATTTTCTTTTCGCCTGTGTAAGACAGGTTCGACATCCGGTCACGTTTGACGAATTGCGCCTCTGGAACGAGGGCTGAAATGGCGCTTCGCATTGTGTCTGCGCCAAGAAAGACCGTTTCGACAAGCCCGCGCGCACGCAAAAGACGGTCGGTGAAAACATGGCCTCGCTCAGGGTCGGCGCAGAGTTGGATTTCGTCAACGGCGACAAAATCCGCTCCCATGCCCTCAGGCATCGCTTCCACCGTGCAGACCCAATATTGCGTCCGTTCCGGCACAATACGTTCTTCGCCGGTAACGAGGGCCACCACGGAGGGACCGCGCGCGCGCACGATCTTGTCATAAACTTCGCGCGCTAAGAGCCTGAGCGGCAATCCGATTATGCCAGTGCGATGCCCCAGCATACGCTCGATCGCATAATGCGTCTTGCCAGTGTTGGTCGGGCCGAGAACGGCCGTGACGCGCGAGGACTGGGGCATTGTCCGGCACTCCCGAGGGAGATCAAAGGCTTTTGCCCCCGA
Source organism: Paracoccaceae bacterium (assembly GCA_003512825.1). Lineage (GTDB taxonomy): Bacteria > Pseudomonadota > Alphaproteobacteria > Rhodobacterales > Rhodobacteraceae > UBA9554. Next base: position 24,993 of record DOOI01000025.1, read on the forward strand.
CCTGAGGTTCGAGGCGCTTCACAGCCTCGGCGGCCTCCTCGTAATTGGGATGCGCCTCAAGGGCAAGGCGATAGGCAGCCAAAGCTTTGTGCGGCTGGTCCAACCCTTCGAAGATGGCCGCCAGACCAAATATGGCCTCGTAATTGCCGGGGTCGAGCGTGAGCGCCTGCGATAAATCCGACAGCGCCTGCCCGAGATCGCCTTTTTCATAAAAAGCACGCGCGCGACCATACCATCCTTCGGCAATCGCGGGGGCGTGATCAATCACAGCGGAAAAATGTTCGATAGCAGTCAGGGATTCGGCCCGGTCAAGAGCATCAAAGCCGCGTTGCAAGAGGAGGTCCATCGCCACCGAGCCGGAGCGCTTCCGCTCCAAAGCGATCTCGCGCTCGATCTGTGCTGCTTGTGACGAGGTGGCCCCGCGCAATTGGTCATAAAGCGGCTGCAACGCACTGGTTTCCGCCACGGCGGGTAAGGAAAACCAGACTGCGGTCATGCATGCCGCGACGGTAGATTTGAGATTGATGAAAGAAGCGCTCATAGTTGAAGTGTAACCTGCGCGAACCGCTTTTCCAGCCCCCGCGCATCACTTGATGGAGAAGACCCGAATGAGCGAGATCGTAACCGCCGCAGTCACTGCCTTGAGCGCAAAACTTGATGGCCAAGGCTTTGATGGATCGGCAAAATTTGTGATTGAAGGCGAAGGTGCTGTTGTTATCGACGGCGCAGGAGTGCGCGCAAGCGATGATGAGACCGATGTAACGCTGACGGCCTCATCAGATACGTTCCAATCGATTCTCGCGGGCGACCTCAACCCGACTTCGGCGTTTATGTCCGGAAAGCTTGCTGTAGACGGCGACATTGGCATGGCGATGAAACTGGGCGCTGTTCTTTCCTAATGGCAAGGATGGCCCCCCGTATCGGTTCACCGACGGAGGCGCCTTTTCGGGCGGATCTGGCGCAGGGACCACAGGGGGGCCGGGCCTATTGGGTTCATTCGGACGATGGCGTTAGGCTTCGCGTCGGATTTTGGCTGGGTCCTGAGCGGGGGACGGTCTTTATCTTTCCCGGTCGAACGGAATACGTAGAAAA
>DOOI01000143.1:0-258 GCA_003512825.1 Paracoccaceae bacterium
CGATCACCCGTTGACCCGCGTCGCAGAGGAGACCTCCTTTATCTCGATCTGGGTCATCATCGCCTATCTAAGCTATAGCTATGCAGAAACCTTTGGCGGATTTGACCTGCAAGCCGCCTTTGGAACAATCGGCGTGCTACTGCCATTGATCGCGGTTTTGGTTGGCTTTGTTCCGGGATGCGGTCCGCAGGTCTTGGTCGCAACGCTCTACCTCAATGGAGTCTTGCCCTTCGCCGCGCTGATCGGCAATGCGATTTC
>DOOI01000143.1:557-4566 GCA_003512825.1 Paracoccaceae bacterium
AATGACGGGGATGCGCTCTTCCCTGCGATTGCGCTGAACCCGCGCGCGGCACTCATTGCCACGGGCTATTCCGCCATTCCGGCCCTGATCGTGGGATATGGGTTTTACATCCTTGCGCCTGGCTTCATGAACTGATCTCTTGACCCTCCATTCCAGTGCAATACTATATGGCCCCGGGGGAAGCATGACACAAGAAAATCTATCATTTAAAGACATGTGTGCGCATTTCAATGTGACCCCGCGCACCCTGCGCTATTATGAATATATTGAGCTTTTGCAGCCCCAAAGGGTGGGTCGCGCCCGATTTTACAGCCCGCGTGAAGTGGCGCGAATGACTTTGATCATGCGCGGTCGGCGATTTGGCTTCAGTTTGGAAGAATTGCGCCAATGGTTGCAGATCTACGACAAAGAAGGCAGCACGGCACAGATGCAGGCCTGGATCCCAATTGCGCAAGAAAAATTAGCTATTTTGAAACAACAGCAAGAAGAACTCAAAGGCGCAATCACAGATCTCTCGACAATGATTGACACGATTTCAGCAGAGCTGCCCTAAGCTCGCCGCCATTTTTCTGAAAAAACGGGCAAAATGCCGCCAGAAACCGAAATATTGTGCCAATTACCTTTACCTTCTTATTGATTTACGTCAACGTAAGGCATTATCGCCCGACCTTTGATGCATTTTGGATGGTAAAGAGATGGAAGAGACGCAAACGATACAACAAATGTGCGCGGCCTTTGGGGTCACGCCACGCACTTTGCGGTTTTATGAATCCAAAGAATTGCTGTCCCCCAAGCGAGAGGGCACACGGCGTCTTTTCACCCGCCGAGACAGTGCCCGGCTCAAGCTGATCCTACGCGGCAAGCGCTTTGGCTTCAGTCTCGAGGAAATCCGCCAACTCTTGGATATGTATGACATTGGCGACGAGCAAGCCACGCAAATCCAAGAAACCTATCGCATCGCTTGCGCACGCCTGGAGCAGATGGAGCGTCAACGCGACGAGCTCACAGAAGCAATAGACGAGTTAAAAGCCCAATTAGATTGGGGCCGGCAATTGCTGAACGAAAAAACGGACGTAACAGATTAAGAGTCGAGCCAAAGGATCCGCCATGTCAACCTACAGCGCCCCCATCAAAGACCAACAATTCATCTTGCACGAGGTGCTGCGACTCTCTCAATCCAATATTCCGGGCTATAGCGATCAGGATCGATCATTCACCGAAGCCGTATTAAACGAATCTGGCAAGCTGGCCCATGCGGTTATCGCCCCGTTGAATGCGGTTGGTGATCGCGAGGGCTGTAGGTGGGAGGCAGGCACGGTTCACACACCCGGCGGATTCAAAGACGCCTTTGAGAAACTCAAATCTGGCGGCTGGCCCGGGATTGATATGCCGGAGCAATATGGCGGACAATCCATGCCCTCCGTGATCGGCACAGCAGTCACAGAACATTTTATGGCCGCCAATCAAGCGTTTTCTATGTATCATGGGCTGACCCATGGTGCCGCCTCGACAATATTGGCCCATGGGACAGAGGCACAAAAAGATCTCTTCCTACCAAAGATGATCGCTTGTGACTGGACCGGGACAATGAATTTGACCGAACCGCACTGCGGCACGGATCTAGGCCTGATGCGTACAAAGGCCACCCCGAACGCCGATGGCAGCTATGCGGTGACCGGCCAGAAAATTTTCATCTCAGCCGGAGAGCATGATCTCGCAGAGAATATCATTCACTTGGTTCTTGCGAAAATCCCTGGTGGACCGAAGGGCATCAAGGGCGTCTCCTTATTCATCGTGCCAAAGTTTCTCGTCACCCCCGATGGCCAGCTTGGCCCGCGCAATGGTGTGACGTGCGGGGCGATTGAGCGTAAAATGGGGATACATGGCAACGCGACCTGCGTTATGAATTATGACGGTGCCACAGGCTATTTGCTCGGAGAGATGCACCAGGGGATGCGCGCGATGTTCACCATGATGAATGAGGCGCGTTTGGGTGTCGGCATGCAGGGATTGGCTCAGGCCAGCGCAGCCTATCAAAACGCCGTCACCTACGCCACTGAGCGCTTACAAGGTCGAGACATCACCGGCATCAAGAACCCAGACGGCCCGGCCGATCCGCTGATTGTCCATCCCGACATTCGCCGCAGCCTTATGGACCAAAAAAGTTTTGTCGAAGGAGCCCGGGCGCTGACACTCTGGGGCGCCAGTCTCATTGACCAGGCCCATCGCGCGCAAGATGGTGCAGCCGAAGGGCTGATTTCACTTTTGACCCCTGTCATCAAAGGGTTTTTGACCGATCAAGGCTATGCCATGACCGTACAGGCGCAACAGGTCTTCGGTGGCCATGGCTATATCGAAGATTGGGGCATGTCGCAATTTACCCGAGATGCGCGTATCGCAATGATCTATGAGGGCGCCAATGGGGTGCAGGCCCTCGATTTGGTGGGCCGCAAGCTCGGGCAAGAAGGTGGCAAATACATCCTCGGGTTCATGGAGCGTCTCGCGCGCTTTTGTGATGAGAATGCCGATCAGGCAGCGATGGAACCTTTCGTGGCCGGCATAAAAGCCGCCTCCAAAGATTTGCAGGCCGCGGTGATGTATTTCATGCAAAACGGGATCAAAACCCCTCATAATGCCCTGGCCGGATCCACAGACTTCCTCCATCTGCTCGGCCATGTCTGCCTTGGGTTGATGTGGGGCGAGATGGCAAAGGCGGCCTGTGCGGCGCTGGAAACAGACCCGAATGATCGCGCGTTTTATGAAGCAAAATTGACAACGGGCCAATATTATATGGCCCGGCACTTGCCGGCCACGGCACTTCATTTGGCGCGAATAACTTCGGGCGGAGACACGGTAATGGCACTTGACGCGGAGGCCTTTTCTGGCTGACACTTCACGTGACCGCAATAAAATACATCTAGAGGCTTAAATGACGCTCAAACTATATTGCTTCGGAGAAAGCGGGAATTCCTACAAAGCAGCGCTGACGCTTGAGCTCTCCGGCCTCGACTGGCAACCCGTTTTCGTAGATTTCTTCAGCGGTCAAGCACGGACCGACGCCTATCGCAGCCTCAACATAATGGCCGAGGCCCCGGTTCTGGAACAGGGCGATTTTACCCTGTCGCAATCAGGCGCAATTCAGCAATGGGCGGTCGACCAAACCGGCAAACTGGGCGGCGCGCCAGAGGACAAATACGAAGTGCTGCGCTGGGTGCTTTTTGACAACCATAAAATGTCTTCACAGGCCGGCGTCACCCGTTTTTTGATGAATTTCTTAGCGGAAGACAAACGCCCGCAAGAGGCGATCAAATTTATGCAAAGCCGGTTACTTGGCGCCTTTAAAACACTGGACAGCCATCTGGCCCAGCGCGACTGGATCGTCGGGCAAAGCCTCACCATCGCCGATATCGCCAATTGTGGCTATCTGTTCTACCCTGAGCCCTATGGCTTTATCCGTTCTGATTGGCCCAATATTGACGCTTGGCTCGGCCGGATCGAAGCCACGCCCGGTTGGAAACACCCCTATGATTTGATGCCGGGCAATCCCTCTGACCGGGCATAAAGGAACAATCTATGACTGAGGCTTATATTTACGATTCCGTGCGTACACCGCGCGGCAAGGGGCGCGCAGACGGCAGCCTTCATGAAGTCACAGCCGCGCGGCTCTCTGCCGATCTGCTCAACGCGTTACACCACCGCAATGGTCTGAACGGACCCGTGATTGAGGATGTCATCTGGGGAAATGCCACGCAGGTGATGGAACAAGGCGGCTGTTTGGCCAGAACAGCGGTGCTGGCCTCAGATCTGGACGAGCGTATCCCCGGCCTGTCGATCAATCGCTTCTGTGCCAGCGGTATGGAGGCGGTCAATCTTGCGGCGAACCAAATCCAAGGCGGTGCCGGCAGCGCCTATATCGCAGGTGGTGTCGAGATGATGAGCCGGGTGCCAATGGGCAGCGATGGCGCCGCCGTTGCCGCAGATCCCTCGATCGCCATGGCGCATTACTTTG
>DOOI01000215.1:0-3367 GCA_003512825.1 Paracoccaceae bacterium
TGGCTGGCGTCTGGTTTGCGTCATGACGTCAGCCGTTAACCATTTGTCGCGGGGTTTTGCGGCAGACTGGGATTGAATTGGCGACCGCAGCGGACTGTTTGCGCCGCGATTGTGCAGATGCGGAAAGACCGTTACCCTTGAGCCAAATGTCAGCAGGAGTTCTCATGACCCAGCGCCTTCACCTCGTTTTCGGCGGCGAGCTTGTCTCGCCTCAAAGCACCGCCTTCAAGGATCCTTCCAAAATTCACACTGTGGGCATCTTCCCGGATTATCCCAGCGCCTATGCCGCATGGAAAGCCGAGGCGCAGCGCACTGTGGATGACGCGCATATGCGCTACTTTATCGCGCATTTGCATCGCCTGCGCGACGAAGCCCAACCCGCATCACCGACCGAAGAACTCGGCTAACCATGGCGCGTTCGCTGGGTCTGGCGGCCTATATGGCGCTGGCGCGTCGCGCTGACCCGGCCGCGATGTGGCGCCTCACGAGCCCGCGCCCTTCGGGCAAGGTCATATGGGGCCATGCGACAAGCCCGCAACGCTTGGCGATGTTATGTCATTTGTGGTCACGGCTGGCCGCTCAGCGGCCCGAGCTGTCGCTGGTGCTGACGTGTATGGAGGCGAGCGTGCCGCAACGCATGCCAATAGGGGTGACGCTTGAGGCACTGCCCCCTGAGTCGGTGAAAGATATCGCGCAGTTTCTTGATCACATCCGGCCAGACCTTTGCTTGTGGACAGGTGGGCATTTGCGGCCAGCGCTGATTGCAGAGGCAGGCGAGCGCAATGTTCCCCTGATGCTGGTCGATGCCGATGACACCGCCTTGGACGATCGTGGGTTTCGCTGGCTGCCAGATGTGCCGCGCGCGACCTTGCGGCGATTTGATCAGGTCTTTGCGGCCTCCGCCAATGCGGCGCAGCGGCTCTTGCGGATGGGCGTGGCGCCCGATGTCATGACGATGACAGGCCCCTTGGAGGCCTCAAGTGCGGTTTTGCCCTTTTCGGAAGCAGAGCGCGATAGGCTGGCGCAATTATTGACTGGGCGGCCCGTGTGGTTGGCCGCGCGGATTACGCTGGAAGAAGCAGAAGCGGCTCTGCGGGCGCATCGCCAATCCTTGCGCGGCGCGCATCGGCAATTGCTGATCCTTGTGCCGGAAGCCGAAGAGGATGGCGACGCTATCGCAGCGCAGATTGAAGCAGAGGGCTGGCGTTTTGCCCGCTGGTCACGCGGTGAGGTGCCATCAGAGGCGACGCAGGTGCTCTTGGCCGATACGGCGGGGGATTTGGGCCTATGGTATCGGCTGGCCCCGGTGACATTCTTGGGCGGGTCGCTTGTCTCGGGTGTGGGGGGGCGTGATCCGTTTGAGGCGGCAGCGCTTGGGTCTGCCATTCTTTATGGCCCCAATGTGGGGCGCTATTTGGCCGCATATTCGCGGCTGGCCTCGGTTGGGGCGGCGCGCATTGTGAAAGATGCGGAAACCCTGGCCGGAGCGGTGCAACGGCTTTCGGCCCCCGACCAAGCAGCAGCAATGGCGCATGCGGCATGGGAAGTGGTGACGCAAGGCGCAGAGGCAACCGACCGTTTGCTTGATCTTTTGCAAGACACGCTTGATCTGGCGGAGGTCGCGTAATGCAGGCACCACGATTTTGGTTTACCGCACCCGCCCGCCCGGCAGTGATGGCGCGGCTTCTTGCGCCATTGGGGGCCCTTTATGCGCGGGCGACCGCGCAACGATTGGCCAAGGGCGACAACGCAGCCATGACAGTGCCAGTGATTTGCGTCGGCAATCTGAATGCGGGCGGCACGGGCAAAACGCCAACGGTGATTGCCTTGATGGAGGAAATCCGCCGCTTTCACCTGGAGGCGCATGTGGTGTCGCGCGGCTATGGGGGGCGGGCCGTGGGGCCGCTGGAAGTGGAACCAGCGCGGCATTCTGCGGCTTTGGTCGGGGATGAGCCGCTGTTGCTCTCGGCTTTTGCGCGGGTCTGGGTGGCCCGAGATCGGGCAGCGGGCGCGCGTGCCGCCATTGCTGCCGGTGCTGGTGCGATTGTGCTGGATGATGGGTTTCAAAACCCGGCCCTGCGGAAGGATCTGTCGATTGTCACGGTGGATGCCGCCAAGGGGTTTGGCAATGGGCGCTGCCTGCCTGCGGGGCCGCTGCGCGAGCCTGTGGCGGTCGGCCTTGCGCGGGCTGACGTGCTGTTGTCGATTGGCGATGCGGCCGATCAGGCGGAATTTGCGGCGACATGGGGGGCGGCGATTGCCATCCCGCATGCGAGGGGGCGGTTGGTGCCGCTGCAAACCGGCATGGATTGGCGCGGAGCGCGTGTCTTGGCTTTTGCGGGTATCGGGCACCCGGAGAAATTCTTTGCCACATTGCGCGATTTGGGCGCGGAGGTGGTGCGCGCAGAGCCGCTTGATGATCACCAAAAACTCTCCAGCGCGATGCTATTGCGTCTGGAAGCCGAGGCGAAGGCGCGGGGGCTGCAATTGGTTACGACCGAAAAAGACGCCGCGCGACTGCCTGTAGCCTATCGTAGCAAGGTGATTACCTTGCCTGTGCGGTTGGAAATAGAGAACCCGGAGGCGCTGCAGGCCGCTTTGGCGCGGGTTTTGAAGGGCTGAGGCGAAACTTGGCACAGAACCGCTGCGGTTAACCTTTTTGCAGGGATTTCTGCGTCAAGATGCTCCGAACCTATGGAGTGTCACATGACGACGTTGCCTGATCCAAGCCGCCCCTTTCTGCCTTGGGCTTGGCCGTCTTTGCGGCTCAAGCGCGCAATCGATCTGGTGCTGGTGCTGGGAACGCTGCCGCTTTGGGGCTTAACGATCTTTGCGCTGGCGCTCTTGGTTGGGCTGGGAGGGGGGCCTGTGTTTTTCGCGCAGACGCGGGTGGGGCATCAGGGGCGTCTCTTTCGCATGTGGAAGCTGCGAACGATGTATCGCGGCGCGGAAGGGCAGATGGCACAGTTGCTGACGGACCCGGCGCTGCGGTCTGAATGGCACCGCTTTGGCAAGCTGCGGAACGATCCTCGGGTCACCCCGCTTGGGCGCATCTTGGGACGCTACTCACTGGATGAATTGCCGCAGTTTTGGAATGTGCTGCGCGGCGAGATGAGCCTCGTTGGGCCACGGCCAATGCTGCCGGGTGAGATTGCTCGGGAATATGGCGCGCTGGCCCACCAGGTCTTGTCTGTGCGACCGGGAATGACCGGGCCTTGGCAGGTGCAAGGCGGCGCGCTGGGCTATGCTGCGCGACGTCGGCTTGATCTGGACTATGCCGCCACCGCAAACGCGCGCAAGGATGTGGCACTCATGCTGCGAACAGTGGCCGTGATCTGGCGCGGCGGCGGGGTGTGATACGCCGGCC
>DOOI01000215.1:3629-4110 GCA_003512825.1 Paracoccaceae bacterium
AGGCGCGGCGGCTGGGTGTGATACGCCGGCTACTTGGGCATATCGCACCCCGCCGCGCGCGAGAAACTCAAGCGTGCTTTCGCACGGGCAATGCCGCTGGGCGCGAGGGGCTTTCCCCGGCGACCCGCGCCGGGGTGTTGGTTAGCTGTTATCTTGGCCCAAAGCCGGAGAGGCCGCATCCAGCACCAGTTCGGCATCGGAAAAACGAAACGGTGCGCGGACACCCGGCACACCCTCTGGCGTGATTTTCATGCCGCGCGCCTGTACTTGCGGATCGGCAAAGACCTCGGCCAAATCGTTGATCGGCCCCGCCGGAATCCCGTCCGCTTCGCAGCCCGCCAGCACTTCGGCTTTGCTGCGTTTGCGGGTCTCCGCCATCAAAAGCGCGATCATTTCCGGCCGATTGGCCACGCGATCGGCGTTTTTTCGAAATTGTGGCGCGGAGCACATCCATTCCAGCCCAAGGAACCGACACAGGCGC
>DOOI01000121.1 GCA_003512825.1 Paracoccaceae bacterium
CAGCAAATCTGCGCGCGCGCCCCGGCTTTCCCTCTTTCCTGACATGGATACCGAAGCCCATGGGACAAATCCGTCGGGCGCTTGACGCCCTTTACACAGCGGGGGGCGTTCTTGCTGCCCTGTTCACGGTCGCCATCCTTTGCATCATCGTCGCCCAAATGGTGCTGCGCTGGGCGGGGGGAATCTTTCCCGGTGGGGCCGATTATGCAGGTTACTGTATGGCAGCGGCCTCGTTTTTTGCCTTTGCTCATGCGTTGCAAAGTGGATCGCACATTCGCGTATCACTGATCTTGTCCAAGATGGGCGCCGCGCGCCGCTGGGGCGAAGTCTGGTGCTTTGGCGTCGGTGCCGTGGCCGCAACTTTTCTGGCACGCTTTGCCATCAAAGTGGTGATGGAAAGCCGCAAATTCAAAGACGTCAGTCAAGGACAAGACGCAACGCCGCTTTGGATCCCACAGATGGCCATGGCCATAGGGGCGGTCATTCTGGCCATTGCGTTTTGGGATAACTTCATCCGAGTGCTCTTTACGGGCCGCCATGGCGTCGTCGAAGACGCGATGGAAACGGGAAAGGCGGAATAAGCCATGGAACAATTGATCCCGATTGGCATTTTTCTCTTTGTGCTGTTCTTCCTGCTGGGTTCTGGAGTTTGGGTCGGCCTCGCGCTTTTGGGCGTTGCCTGGGTTGGAATGGAACTCTTTACGTCCCGCCCTGCAGGCGATGCCATGATCACCGTGATCTGGCGCTCGTCCTCCAGCTGGACACTTACCGCGCTGCCGCTCTTTATCTGGATGGGTGAAATCCTTTATCGAACGCGATTATCCGAGGATATGTTCCGCGGCCTTTCGCCATGGATGGCGCGTTTACCCGGCGGTTTGATGCATACCAATATCGTCGGCTGCACAATCTTTGCAGCTGTGTCGGGCTCCTCGGCAGCGACGCTGACGACAGTGGGCAAGATGTCTATCCCCGAGCTGCGCCGTCGCGGTTATCCAGAAACAGCCGTCATCGGCACTTTGGCAGGTGCGGCCACGCTTGGCTTGATGATCCCGCCCTCGCTCACGCTTATCGTCTACGGCGTGACAATCAATGAATCGATCACCAAACTCTTCTTCGCGGGCATTCTCCCCGGTCTGGTCCTAGCGTTGATGTTCATGGGCTATGTTGCGCTTTTGTCCAAGTTTTCAAAAGGTTGGTCTCCATCGCCAGAGCCTTACATGAGCTTCATGGACAAGGTGAAGAACTCGCGCTTCTTGATCCCGGTGCTTTTGCTGATCATGCTGGTCATTGGCTCGATGTATCTGGGCTTTGCGACGGCAACAGAAGCAGCAGCCTTCGGGGTGCTGGGGTCGCTGGCCCTCGCGGCAGGACAAGGCTCGCTCTCATGGTCAACCTTCACGCAAAGCTTGATGGGTGCCACGCGCACGTCGGCTATGATCGCGCTGATTTTGGCTGGGGCTGCGTTCTTGTCGCTGTCCATGGGCTTTACAGGCCTGCCGCGTGGGTTGGCCGATCTGATTGCCAGCTGGAACCTTACCAAATTCGAGCTGCTGATGGCGCTGCTGGTGTTCTACATCATCTTGGGCATGTTCCTCGATGGCATCTCGTCAGTGGTGCTGACCATGGCCGTGGTGGAGCCGATGATCCGTCAAGCGGGCATCGACATCATCTGGTTTGGCATCTTTATCGTCGTCGTCGTGGAAATGGCGCAGATCACACCGCCCATTGGTTTCAACCTCTTCGTTTTGCAGGGGATGACACAGCATCAGATGAGCTTTATCGCGCGGGCGGCTTTCCCGATGTTCCTGATCATGGTGGTGATGGTCTTTGTGCTGATCGCCTTCCCTGAACTGGCAACTTGGCTGCCCGACAACATCCGACAGCGACCCGGCGGGTAAGATGTTTTTGAAGGCAATGCATGGCATTGCCCGCCACGGGCGCGAAATGCTTGTGGCGGGCCTGCTGGCCGGGCTTGTCCTGCCGGGGGTCGCGGCCGCAGTGCGGCCCTATATTCCCGAACTGGTGGCGAGTTTGTTGTTTCTTACCGCGCTCAGGATCGGGCCAAAGGCGGCGTTCGGCGGCGCAAGAGCCGCGCAGACAAGTCTTGGTCTGGTTCTGACCTACCAACTGCTTGCGCCTTTGGTGGTCTTGGGCCTGATTGGAGCGATCGGAGTGGCGGCCACGCCGCTTGGTTTGGTCGTGGTCTTGATGCTGGCCGCGCCGTCGGTGACCGGGGCGCCCAATTTCGCCATTTTGATGGGCCAAGACCCTGCGCCTGCGCTTCGCATGTTGCTCTTGGGAACGGCGCTGTTGCCGTTCACGGTGCTCCCCGTGTTCTGGGCATTGCCGGCCCTTGGCCCGGTGACTGATGTGTTTCTGGCCGCAGGCAAATTATTGGGCGTTATCACGTTTGCTTGTGTGGCGGGCTTTGGTCTGCATGCGCTTCTTTTGCGGAAACCAGATGTGAAAACGCTCGATGGCGCCACGGCGATTTTGCTCGCTGTTGTTGTGGTTGGGCTGATGTCGGCCTTGGGGCCTGCACTGAAAACCGATCCGCTCCTCGTAATGCGCTGGCTTTTGGTTGCACTCGTGCTGAACTTTGGCCTTCAAATCATGGCGGATCGTGTTTTACGCCGCTTGCACCACTCTGCCCCGGCTGGCCCGGCAATCATTGCTGGAAACCGCAATATCGCGCTTTTTCTCGTGGCTCTGCCGCCGCATATCACCGAGCCATTGATGATCTTTATCGGTTGTTATCAAATCCCCATGTATCTCACCCCCATCCTGATGAGGCCGCTCCATGCACGCGCCCTCGCCTGAATTTCCGCGTATCGCTCCGGTGGGGCTGACGGGGCTGATCGTGCAATTTGCCGATCACCTGTCTGAACCTGCAAACCGGGCTGCGATTGCGTTTCGCGCAGCATTGGAGCGCGAGGGCTGGGCGGGCGTCGAAGAAACCTCCTCGACCTTGGCCTCCGCCTATCTCCGTTTTGACCCTCTCGCAGTGCCACATGCGGAAATCGAGGCTCAATTGATGGCGCTTCTGGCCACCCGCGACTGGTATCAATCTGAAATGCCCCAAGGCCGCCGCTTGCATCGCATTCCGGTGGTGTTCGGCGGCAGCGCTGGCCCGCAATTCGCCGAAGCTGCCGCATTGGCAGGCTTGAGCGAAGCAGAAGCGATCGCTTCGCTCACCTCTGCCTGCCCGCGTGTACTCACGTTGGGCTATGCGCCGGGCATGCCTTACTCCGGGCAACTTGGGCCGGAATGGAACATCCCGCGCATGACCTCGCTCAACCCGCAAGTGCCGCAAGGCGCGCTGGTCGTGGCGATCCGCCAAGCGATCATTTTTGCCAATGCTTCGCCGACGGGCTGGCGGCACATCGGCCAAACGGCGTTTCGCTGCTTTCGTCCAGAGGCCGCTGATCCGTTCACCTTGCGCCCCGGCGACGCTTTGATGTTTCGTTCCATCTCTCCAGAGGAATTGGCCGCGATCCGCACGCGCGATCCTTTGGGGGGAGGCACCGAAACGGAGGCGCTGGCATGATCCGCACCCTGACTGTGTTGAGCGTCGGGCCGTCCGTGACCCTGCAAGACAACGGCCGCCCGGGATGGCTCGCGCAAGGCCTCTCGCAAGGCGGCGCGGCTGATACGCTCGCACTCGCGGAAGGTCGCGCACTTTTGGGGCAACGCACGGGGGCGGCGCTGGAAATGGCAGGCTTTGGCGGGCGGTTTCAAGCAAGCCATGCCTGCCGCATCGCCTTGACTGGCGCGCCGATGGACGCCCGTATCGACGACGGCGCCCCACTCGCATGGAACGCCAGCCATGCGATGCCCGCAGGGGCGATCCTCCAGATCGGTGGCGTCCGAACGGGCAGCTATGGCTATCTCCATATCGGCGGTGGTTTTCATGGGCCTTCTCATTCGCCCGAGGTCGGGGTGGAAATCTTGGGCTCCCCCTCAGCCCATCTCATGGCAGGGATCGGCCGCACCCTGAGCGCAGGTGATCGCCTGCACCTTGGAGAAGACAAAGGTGGCGAAACAGGTCGCACCTTGCCCATCGATCCCCGCTTCGATGGGGGCGAGATCCGCATCGTGCCGTCACTGCAAACCCCGCTTTTCTCGGCAAGTGAATTGGCGCGCCTGCAAGCCACGCCTTTTCGCCGCGATCCCCGCGCCAATCGCATGGGGGTCAAAATGGTGCCAGAAACCGGCGGCGGGTTTGCTGCCGAGGGCCAGCTGAACATTCTTTCTGAAATCATCGTGCCTGGCGATATCCAGATGACAGGAGACGGCACGCCATTCGTGCTCTTGGCAGAATGCCAAACCACAGGCGGGTATCCCCGGATCGGCGCAGTCATCCCGCCTGATCTGCCCCGCGTCGCCCAAGCCAGCCCCGGCAGCGTATTGCGCTTTCGCTTCATTTCGCGAGAAGACGGAGTTGCCGCCATGTCCCGCGACGCGGCTCACCGCCGTGCCCTTCCCACCGCTGCGCGCCCCTTGTTGCGCGATCCGGCACTGATGAGCGATCTCTTGAGCTATACGCTCATCAGCGGCATGATCGACGCGCAAGCAGACCCTTTCGCGCCATCCGATCCAACAGGGCCCGCGCCCTGAAAAACTAGCCTGAAGGAGCCCCCGATGTCTCTCTCCGTCGATCTCAACGCAGATATGGGCGAAAGTCTCGGCCCGTGGAAAATGGGTAATGACGCAGAGCTGCTGAAAGTGGTCACTTCCGCCAATATCGCTTGCGGCTTTCATGCCGGCGACCCCGACACCATGGCCCAAACCATGCGTTTGGCGGCGGAAAATGGTGTTGGCATCGGTGCCCATCCCGGCTTTGATGACCTCAAGGGCTTTGGGCGCTACCGACTTAACGTGCCTCTGCCAACCTTGGCCAATCAAGTGCGCTACCAAGTCGGCGCAGCCCTTGGAATGGCCAAATCCATAGGGGTGCCAATCCGTCATGTGAAATTGCATGGTGCCATGTCGAATATGTCATCAGAAAATCAAACCATGGCCCGCGCCCTTTATGAAGCTGTGCTCAGTGTCGACCCAGACATCACCCTTATGGTGCTCGCAGGCACAGCCCAACAACGTGCCGCCGAAGAGATCGGCTGCGCTTGGGTTGGCGAGATCTTTGCCGATCGTGCCTATAATCCCGATGGCACTTTGGTTGACCGCTCCAAACCCGGCGCTGTCCTGCACGACCCAGTCGTTGCCGGGCCAAGGATTGCTGCCATGGTAAAAGCCCGCGCCATTCTGACCGAAGACGGCACCCGTCTTCCAACCCGCATCGACACAATTTGCCTGCACGGCGACGGCGCCACCGCTGTGGCGATGGCCCAAGCCGTGCGTCAAACTCTTGAAGCCGAAGGCATTACAGTGCGACGTTTCCCTGTCACCGGAGACTGACATCGCAGCTTTCCCGCCACTTTTCCCGCCCCGCTCGCCTGTCTTTCTGTCTCTTTGCGGAAAATATCCTCGGGGGGTGTGGGGGGCAGACAGCCCCCCACGCACGGTTTACGCCAGTGTGTAATTGTCGATATTGCCCAAAAGGATCCCAACCAGCTCCACATCCGTGTCGGTGTTCAGCGGGTCAAGATCGAGGCCATTGAAGACCGGGACTGCGTTTCTTGTGACGCCAGAGAGGTCCGCGTTGGCGTCAATGAAGGTCCAGCCCGGCGCCTCGTCAAGACCAAGCGAGATCCGCAAAATCGCAAGCGCATCCGTCACCTGCACCTTGCCGTTTTGGTCGACATCGGCTTGCAGGAAGTCAAACGCATCAGCCGCGCCGTAGGTGGGGTCGAGACCCAGCGAAAGGCGCAGGGCGTTGAGCGCGTCGGTCACTTGGATCTTCTGCGCTCCAGCGGGGTTATAGGCCTTTTCCGCCGTCACGGCCCCTGCGGCCCCTGCGCCCAAGCCCACCACGTAATCGCCCACAGTTGCCACGGCATTGGCGAGGAAGGCGGACGTCTTGCCATCTGCGACAAAGCCCACCCGCGCGTCGGATACTGGCGTGCCAGCGGCGTCGGTCAGGGTAATCGACAGCGCCACGCGGCCTTGGCCGGGGTCAAGTTTGGCCACCGGGGTGGCTGCGGGGTTTTGCACCTAGGGATCGGCAGAGCTTTCGATGAATTCCGCATCATTCGTCAGCAGGAAGTCCAACAGCGCGTTGTCATAGGCCAGCGTGCCGGGGGTAACGCCGGCGGACTCGACGAGGGTTTGCGCGTCAGTGACCGCGGCATCGTCGAAATCGTCAACGCTGACGGTTTGGCCCGGCGCATCGGCATCGTAGAAGCCTGCAAGGCTTTCGCCTTGGTCATAGGTGAAGAGGCTTTGTACATCGGTGGTGACGCGCCAATCGTCGCGATAGCCACCATAGAGGTCTTCATAGGCCAAGGGGCGGTCCAGCACAGTGCCATCGGCGCGGGCAATATCATTGGCGGCATTGCCGTCGCCATCGCCCAACAGCCCTTCGACCGCCGACGCCATTTCGTCAGAGGCTGCGATGGCGATGTCGAGGCGGCCCGAGCGGACCGAGATCATCACTTGTGCGTCGCCATTTTCCAGCGTGTCATTAGCACCTGCGTAGAAGATCGTGTAGTCATTGCCTGTCCGGGTCAGCAGATGGCTGCCCACACTCAGCACGGCACCATCGGCCACTGTTGTGTTGGTCCCATCGATCCAGACCGGATTGGCATCGGCGGCGTCGATCATCACGATCTGCGTACCGAGCCGGACAGCGACGGCCTCGTTGACCGAGACGCCCGCCACGCCCTCCACTTTGGCCATGCGCGATTGCACCTCGAAGAGGCCATCGAGCACGCCGCCCTCCTTGCCGCGCAACAGCACGTATTCCCCAACGGCGTGGAAATCATACCCCACCCCGTCCAACGTCTGAAGATGGGGGTCGCCAACAGTCCACGCGGGGGGACGCGCGGGCGCCGTCGGGATGAAGGGGCCGTCGCTTGGAACGATCTGGCGGATATCCTCGACGAGCGCGGTTTTGAAGGTCAGGAAATTATTGGCGCCGAAGGTGACAATGACATCCCCTGCGGTGGTGCCATCGGCCGCGTTTGCGAAGGCGGTTTGGATCTGGGCATCGGTGAAGGTGTCGAGATCGAGTTGGATCGTATCAAGATCCGCGTCGTAATCGACAATCACATCATGGCCACCTTGGTAGACGAAGGTATCAGCGCCGTCGCCGCCCTCGAGTGTATCATCGCCCCCCACACCGCCGTCGAGCGTGTCATTGCCGCCCATGCCTTGCAGGCGGTTGTTGGCGCTGTCGCCAATCAATTGATCATTGTCTTGACGCGAGCCGCGCTGACGGATCTTTCGGTGGCGACAGCGGAGTTGGCGGCCTTGCACCCCTTGCTGCCTGCGCTCATGGCGCGCGCCGACCGCGCGCAGGTGCGCGCGCCGATGCGCGGGGTGATCAACCGCATTCACCGCTCGACCATCGGCTCATTGGCGCGCCCCGGCGAGGATCTGTTGGAACTGGTGCCACGAGATGACACGCTTTTGGTTGAGGCCTATGTGCGCCCTGCCGACATCGCCTTTTTGCGCCACGGCCAGCCCGCGAAGGTGAAGGTCACGGCTTATGATTATTCGCGCTATGGTGGGCTTGATGGCGAGATCGTGCGGATCGGCGCGGACGCTGTCACGCGTTCTGAGCGGAATGACGAAGAGGTGTTTGTGGTGGAAATTCGAACCACAGGCACCATTCTGGATGCGGACGGCGTTGCGGTGGAAATCATCCCTGGCATGGTGACCGAAGTGGACATCCTGACCGGGCGCAAGACAGTTCTGGAATATCTGATGCGCCCGGTGATCCGGGTAAAGGACCGGGCATTTCGCGAGTAATCAGGTGGGTTTGACGGCCAGAAGTGTGCCCATGCGGCGCATGGCCAATGCATATCCTTCTACCCCGAACCCCGCGATGACACCCTCGGCGCGCAGCGAGACATAGGAGTGATGGCGAAAGCTTTCGCGTTTGTGCACGTTGGAGATATGCACCTCCAGAACGGGGCCTTCGAATGTGTGAAGCGCATCGAGAATAGCCACAGAAGTATGCGTGAACGCAGCGGGATTGATGATGATCCCGACAGCCTTTTCACGCGCCTCGTGGATCAGATCCACAATCTGTCCTTCGTGATTTGACTGGTGCAACTGGCTTGTCAAACCAAACTCGGCCGCGACTTTAGCACAGGCGGCCGCGACATCCTCAAGCGTGTCATGGCCATAAATTTCGGGTTGGCGTTTGCCCAAAAGATTGAGGTTTGGGCCATTGAGAACATAAATGGTGCGGGTCATCGGCATCTCCTTGTTGGAGGCGACGAAAGCGGATGCAGGAAAAAAGCGCAAGCCCGCTTCAGCGTTTCCACAAAAGACCCAAGCGATTGGCATGCCAACTGGCCTCGGCGCGCGACGAGATATTGAGCTTGCGATACACCGCCTTGATATAGCCCGCGACTGTGTTTTCGGTCAGGCCAAGGTCATTGGCGACATCGGCATTGCGAAAGCCACGACCGATAAGCCCAAGCACTTCGGCCTCACGATCAGTGAGCAGGGAGGCGTCGTCGTCTGGGCTGGCTGTGAAGCGGAAATGCTCCATGATGCGGCGTGCAATGCGCGGCGAGAGGGCGGGCACACCATCGCGCTGTTGGCGCAGCTGATGAATGAGCACGTCTTCGGGTTGGTCTTTGAGCAAGTAGCCCTCTGCCCCCGCACTCAGCGCCGCGACGATATAGGCATCATCCGCAAGGATGGTGGTGACGATCGTCAGCGTCTCGGGCTGGGTGATTTTCAAGGCGCGCAGCACATCAAGCCCATCACCGTCGGGCAGACCCAGATCAATAAGCGCCAGATCAAAAACCGACTTGCGAACACGGGCAAGCCCATCGGCGCGGGTGGCTGCGGCCTCTATGGTGAGATCCGCGCCAAAGGCCTTAGCCAGAATGCGGATCAGCCAGTCCCGCGTCTCGGGAATATCTTCGAGCACCAAGATTTGCATCAAGCCGCTCCACCCGATGCTGCGGAAGGCAACGAAAACTCAAGGCGCATGCCCGCGGGGCTTTGTGGGCTTTCGCGATGACTTTCAAGAAACTTTCCGCCCAAGGATTCCATACGTGAGCGCATGTTTTTCAGGCCATTGCCACGGTTCGGCGCGGCAACAGCCCCGATTGCCGGGCCTTTGCCGTCATCCTCGAAGGAGAGGTGTATGCCACCATCTCGGGTTGTGGTGCGAACGTCGACCCGCGTCGCGCCCGCATGCGCCAAGACATTTGAAACCGCCTCACGCATCACCGCGCGCAGGGCTAGCGCCTGTGCCGAGGGCAAACTGCACCTATCTGCCTCGGGGGTGGAGCGCCAGTCGAGCACAACCCCGGCAGCCGCCAGCACCTCGCCCAGTTCATGGCGCAGCTCGCCCAAGACATCGCCAGCCTGCCCCATCTCTCCGGTCTGCCCCGGCAGATCACCCGAAACGATGACCCGCAATTCCGCCAAGGCTTCGCGGATCATCCCATCCTTGCGCGCAGGCTCGCCCGAATGCAGCGCCCCCAAAAGCTGGATGCCGATATTATCATGCATATCGCGCGAGATCCGCGACCGCTCTTCGAGAACGCCGCGCTGATAGCTGTCGCGCGTTTCGCTCAGCCCGGTCAGCAGACGGATCAAACGCTCCACCGTCTCGGCGTCGCGCGGCGAAAAGAGCCGCCGTCCTTTTCGTTTCCAGATCAACCGCAGCCCCGGCAAATCCCCCAAGCCCGGCACCAAAAGCTCGCCCCCCCCTGCGGCAACCTTTGGGGTCACGGGAATGGGCGCTTCGAGGACTTCGACGCGCATCGGTTGGAACCAGTCGCGCCACAACGTGCCCCATTCCGATTGCCGTTCCTTTGGCCCAGTGGCAAAGGCAACCGCCGCGAGCCGGAACATGAGGGCATCATTCTCGGTTTCTGCAGGTGTCATCAACCGCCGCCACAGCCAATCCCGGACCGGGAGATAAAGGAAGGCCACGGCGAAAAGCGCCAAAGCCAGTGCCGGGACACGGTCGAGGGTGAGGACATAAAGAAAGAGCGCATCAAGCCCCAGAAAGACAAAGGCGGCACTCAGGTAAAACAGCAAGCTGAAGGACCAGCCCTCAAGGTCAAACAGGCGGTGACGGGCCACACCGATTGCGATGCCCACGAAAAGCACAATCAGAAAACCAAAGGCCAAGCTTTGATCAAAGATGGACTCCACCCCCAAGAGCGGCGGTGTGGAAATAATTGCGACACAGCCGCCAACACCGATCAAAAAGCTTTGTCCAATCCAGCGCACCCCGGCACGCGCCACCGGGTCGCCGCGACTGCGGCGATACTGCTCGCCAATCGCCACGAGAATGGCCACCAAGAGCCCGACGATCATCGCGTGCAATCCGATCGAGATATTGGGCATGACCTGTGTCACATGGGCCAAAGTCAAAAGGCAGATAACAAGCAAAATCGGAGGCATGACCCAATGTGGCAGTAAGGCACTGCGGTAATAGGAAAAAACCCCGATCATCCCACCGCCAAAACTCAGCGTGCCGAGGCTGTTGAGCGAGGATAATCGATAAAACGCCGCGGCGGGCCATGCCAATTCGCGGCTCGAATAGGTGGCGGCGGTAAAGGCTGCCAGCGCCAGAGCAACGGCGGTTAACATCAAATAGCGCGCCGCCAGATCGTTTGGGCGCAGCGCAAGCACCCAGCCCGCGACAAGGATGCCGATTGTTCCAGCCCCAATCTGGATCCAATAGCCCAAGGGCAAATCCGCCAAGGGGCGCTTGGGCAAAGGTTGAACGGTGAGCGCACGCCCATCCGCCAACACCAGTGTCACCTCGGGGGCGGCAAGCACCCCGGCCAGACGGCCCTGACGCGCGAGGAAATCGTTGTAAGCTTCATAGGTGATCAGTTTGTCGGGCTCATCTGTCAGGTCTGTGGCTATCAGCGGCACACTGGCTCCATCTGCGGCCCCACCTGTGGCCCCGCCTGCTGCGATTTGCACAACTGTTGCACCCATTGCCTCTCGTGCAAGTGGACTTTGACGTGCGATCGCGGCAATCTCTACTGCTCCGGCAGACGTGGGCTCAAAGCGCACCCCCAGCCAAGGGCGCGCAAGGTTGATCCACGTGACCAACCCGACCATAAGAATGAGCACAACAAGCCCGATACCAAGAAACCGAATAGGTGGGGTATCGCGATACTCCATGCCGTCCTCGTTTATAAAGCCTTTCAAAAAATCCTATGGGGTATGGTGAAAATATCCAAATGTATAATTCATATCCATCTTTTTGAACCATGCTCAGGATGAGGCTGTGCTGCTTTAAGAGGCAGGCAAGACCGTCAGAGCGCGATGCAACACATGGCGCCCGCGCCCGGCGCGCTTGGCGGCATAAAGTGCCAGATCGGCGGTGTGCAAGAGGCGGGCAGAATCAGGCCCGCCGCGCCCCGGCGAAATGGCCGTGCCGATTGAGGCCGAGATGTGCAGGCTTATTGAGTCCCAAGAGATGGGTTCTTCCAACCGTGCGATAATGCGGCGGGCCACATCGGTGATTTTACGAGGCTCGGTCAACCCCGGCAACAAAAGCGCAAATTCATCGCCCCCAACCCGCACAGCAAGATCGCCCTGTCGCGTTGCCTCACGCAGGACTTGGCCAACGTGGCGCAGCACATGATCACCCGCGGCGTGCCCGGCGCTGTCATTGACCTGTTTGAAATAATCGAGATCGATATGCATGACGGAAAACGGCATGTCGCCCGCACAAAGCCGCTCAAGCGCCCCCTCCATGGCCCGGCGATTGCGAAGCCCGGTGAGCATATCGGTTACGGCTTGCTCTTCGGCGGCGATCTTGGCCCCTTGCAGTCGTTGATTGAGCCTGCGGCTTGCTTCCATCGCGGCGGATTTTGCCTCGACAAGGTAGAGCATTTCAACGGCCAGATCGGTTGCCGCGAAATCAGCGGCTGTGAGCGCATAGTCGCGCACCGCTTCGATGACCGAAATCCCGAAGGAAAGGTTAATCACCGCGCCTTCGGGCATGGGCACCAAGAGACCTTTGAGCCCGGTTCGATGCGCGCGGCGAAAGGCCATATGTAGCTTTACCCCCGCCATCGCAAAAAGGCCGGGTGTATCTGTGACGCCCTGTGGGCGCTGCACCTCGATCAATTCTAGAAAGTGGCGCCCCCTCGGATCCTCTGGCCAAACCCGAGCCAATGTGGGGCCGGCATGGCGGATATTGCCTTGCGGGTCGATCTCGACATGCATGGGGCAGAACTGATCGAGCATGCGGCGTCTGTCGGCGGACATGGTCATTCTCCTGCCGCGAGCCGGAAGTCACGCGCCGCTGCATGGCCCATATCGAGGGCTTGGATATCGATAATCTCGCGCCCATCCTGCCAACCGCGATACGTTACCAAGGCCAAGGCGCCATAGTCATCCGCCATCGCCCGCAGCATCCCGACAGCCGCATGCCCTGCCCCGCGCGGTGCGCCCCTCAATTCAAGCCGCCATGCGCCGGGGCTTTCCTCGATCAAGGTGATGGGCGGCAAGATCAGATCGTCAACGGCCAGTCGCGCCCAATCGGGCAGGTCATCCAGTGTGTGGAGGAAATCGACGAAATCAACGCCGCCAAAACGCAACAGGCGGCGCAGCGGTGCCAGTCGCTCATGGGTCACCAGATAGTGACCAATGTCTTCCAGCACATCCGAGGGCCGCCGCGACAAGATGCCGGAGCTGGCGGCGATGACCTGTTCGGTAATCTGGTCATCATAGCTCAACATCGGCTCGAAACTGGGGGGCTCAAGCCCGGCCTGACCGGCCACTTTCGCCCAAGTCGCGTCTCCAAAACTATCGCGCACGAAATCCTGAATCGCGCGGTTGATCAGACCGTGCATGCCCTGCGTCCTTCACCGATTTTTCCACGACCATCATGGCCGAGCCCCGGTTAACAGGCGGCGAACATCTCAAATCCGAAGTATTTTTGCCCCGAGACCGGATTAGAAATCGGTTGGCGCTCCACCCTCGCTTTTCCGACGCGCGACAAAATCGCTGAGTTCGTCGCGGATGCCGGCCTCCATCGGTGGTTCCTCAAACTCTTCAAGGATAGACTTATACACCCGGTGCGCGCGCTCTGGTGTCCACACAGATCCTGCCGCTTCCCACGCTTCGAAGTTGCGCCAATCGCTGACAAACGGCTGATAAAACGCGGTTTCATAGCGCTTTTGCGTATGTTCAATGCCGAAGTAATGCCCCGAGGCCCCGACTTCGCGAATGGCGTCAAGCGCGATGTCTTCGGGGCCGGTGGCCCAAAGCTCGGGTTCCATGTAGCGTTGGATCATCTGGAGCACTTCGCAATCCATGACGAATTTCTCCGGGCTTGCGATCAATCCGCCTTCGAGCCAGCCCGCCGCGTGATAGACGATATTTGTGCCCGACTGGACTGCGGACCAAAGGCTGTTTGAGGTTTCCCACATCGCCTGACCATCTGGCACATTGGCCGCACAAACACCCGAGGCCCGCATTGGCAAGCCGTAAAACCGCGCCAGTTGCCCGGTCATTTGCGTTGCCCGCATGTATTCGGGGGTGCCAAAGGCGGGTGCGCCGGATTTCATATCGACATTGGATGTGAAAGTGCCGATGGCACAGGGAATGCCAGGCCGAACGAATTGGAACAGGGCAATCGCCGAAAGCGCCTCGGCAATCGACAGCGTTACCGCACCCGCCATAGTAACCGGGGCCATCGCCCCCGCCAAAGTAAAGGGCGTGACCACAATCGCCTGACCACGTCGGGCCAATCGCAGGCATCCGTCGATCATCGGCTCGTCATGTTTGAGCGGCGAGGTCGAGTTGATATTGGTATACATCCGCGGCTTGGCGTCGAAATCATCATGGCTAAGGCCGCCTGCGATGCGGACCATTTCCATCACATCCTCAACGCGCTCCTTGCCCAGACTATAGGCATGCACCACCTTGTCGCCCAAGGTCAGCTTGTCAAAGAGCACATCCAGATGGCGCACCGAAGCATGGATATCGACAGGCTCGACAGGATAGCCGCCAGCGAAGTGAATACAGTTGAAATATTGCGTCAGTTTCAGAAGGTTACGGCAAGTTTCCCGCGTGCCGGGCACCTTGCGCCCGATTTCAAGGTCGAAATAGTTCGGCGGTGAAGACACGTTGCCAAAGAGGATATGCTTGCCGCCGATAATCAATTCGCGGTCGGGATTGCGCGGCGTGATGGTGAAACTGGCAGGCGCGTGGCCGATCATTTCCATCACCCAATCGCGGCTCATCCGCACATTGGTGCCCGTCACCTTGCAGCCTGCTTGCTTGAAAAGCGCAATCGCTTCGGTATTCAGAAACTCGATGCCGATGTCTTCGAGGATCCGCATCGCCCCATCGTGAATGGCAAGCACGCCGTCCTCGGTCAGCGGTTCAATGGGGCGGTCTTGGTTGATCGGCAGGCGCCACGACATCTGCTCAATCGCGGCGGTTCCACGTCGTGCCGCATTGCCAGCACGCCCACCCCCCCGACGACGGCGAGCATCAGGTGTTGCGTCTTTTGCGTCGGCCATGGCGGTCTCCTCGGGCTGCGGGTCGGTCATCCGGTCGCTACGACTGAACCACGCAGGCAGAGCCTCCTCCTGCCCGAACACGACAGATCATGTCGCAATCCTTCAAACCGCACGCGAGCCGACGCATTCAGTTTGTGGATATTGGGAAAACCGAAAGACCCGATGCGTCAGGCGGCGCTGGCCGCTTTGTCTTGTTCCACGCGCACAGCCTCGAGCGCGATGTCGATCAGCTCTACACCGACGCCGGGCTGACTGCACCCCTCCGAGAGAATGCGACGCCAGCTGCGCGCGCCTGGACGACCATGAAAGAGCCCGTGCATATGCCGGGTGATTTGATGCACCCGCCCGCCCGAGGCACAATGCGCGCCAATATAAGGGATCATTTCGCGTGCAACCTCTTCAGGGCTTGGCCCTGCTGCGCCCCCGAACAGCCGGGCATCGGCACTGGCAAGGATGTCCCAAGGTTGGTGATAGGCGGCTCGCCCGATCATCACGCCATCAAAACCCGCGTCCAAAAACGCTTGCGCGGCATCCAGCGAGGCGATGCCGCCATTGACCGACAGGTGCAGGCAGGGAAAGAGAACGCGCATGCGCTGCACCAAATCATAATCGAGCGGCGGGATTTCGCGGGTTTC
>DOOI01000061.1:0-128 GCA_003512825.1 Paracoccaceae bacterium
TTGACCAAGGCGTTGAGGCCCGGTGATTTGAGGCTGGCAGCGAGACGCGTGACCTCGGCGCAGGCCTGCTCTACGGCGTCTGGGAGCGATACATCGGCGACAAGTGGTGTGGCCCCGGCGAGCCCTTG
>DOOI01000061.1:439-1098 GCA_003512825.1 Paracoccaceae bacterium
GTGACGGCCGAAAGTTCATCGGCATCGCGGTCGAGCATCACGACATGCCAGCCATCGGCCAGAAAGAGTTTGGAGGTGGCAAGGCCGATGCCGCGTGCGGCACCTGTGACGAGGGCAAGTTTGGTCATCGGTGGCTCCCTGAATTCTGGCGGTATGGAAGCCTGAGTTGGACAGGAGCGCAAGGGGGGCGTTCAGCCCCGGGTTTTCCACGCGAACCAGAGCGCCACGAGGGCGAGGAGAGCGGAGAGCACGCGCGCTGTGGTCCGACGTTTGGCATCATTGGTCAGCAAAGGCGCAGCGGCGGCGGACAGCGCCACGATACCTGCGTGCACCGCCGTTGCGACTGCGACATAGACCAGTGACAGGGTCAGCGTCTCTGGCAGCCCTGCGCCTGTCGGCAGAAACGGTGGCAAGATCGCGAGGTAGAAGACGGCCGCTTTGGGATTGAGAAGGTTGGTGATCAGGCCGCGGCGAAAATAGAGTGCGCGGGCATGGGTGGAGAGGCCTGTGTCGGGGGGATCATCGGCGCTTTTCCAGCCGTCATAGGCGAGCCACAAAAGATAGCCGACACCGCCCCAACGCAGTGCTTGGCTCAAGGCGGGAAAGGCGGCGAGCAGAGCGGCAAGGCCCAGAGCCGCGGCAAGGCCCACACCCAAGAG
>DOOI01000061.1:1288-2141 GCA_003512825.1 Paracoccaceae bacterium
CAAGGCCCAGAGCCGCGGCAAGTCCCACACCCAAGAGGCCCAAGCCGATACCCGCCACAGCGGCAAAGCCGTTGCCACGGCCTGTTGTCACCGTGGCAATGGCGAGCCATGCCATATTGGGACCGGGGGTAAGCTCGATGAGAAATGAGGTGAGCGCGAAACCTGCGATCGTGGCTGCGGAAAGCGAGATCAGATCCATTTTGCCAAGGGCGGCAGGCTCATCAATACGGCATTGGCATCATGCCCGGTTTCAAGGCCGAATTTGGTGCCCCGATCATAAACGAGGTTATATTCGGCATAGAGGCCGCGATGGACGAGTTGGGCGTCTTTGTCGGCGTCTGACCAGTTCTGTCCCCGGCGTTTTTCGACCAAGGGCACATAGGCGGGCAAAAAGGCGCGGCCAATGTCTTGGGTGAGGGCGAAATCGGCTTCCCAGTCGCCTGTGTTGCGATCGTCCATGAAAATGCCGCCAACGCCACGCGCGCGGCCCCGGTGGGGGACAAAGAAATACTCATCCGCCCAAGCCTTGAGTTCGGGATAGAGCGTTGGGCCATGCGGGTCGAGATGGGCTTTTTGGGTGGCGTGGAAATGCGCGGTATCCTCGGGATATTCGAGGCAGGGGTTGAGATCGGAGCCGCCGCCAAACCACCAAGCGCCGGGGGTCCAGAACATGCGGGTGTTCATGTGGACAGCGGGTGCGTGGGGGTTTTGCATATGGGCGACAAGGGAGATGCCGGACGCCCAGAACCGAGGATCGGAATCGATGCCGGGCACGCCACGGGCCGCCATGGCTTTTTGAGCGCGCGGATTGAGCGAGCCAAATACTGTGGAGACGTTGACGCCCACCTTCTCG
>DOOI01000061.1:2392-4098 GCA_003512825.1 Paracoccaceae bacterium
TGACGCCCACCTTCTCGAAAACGCGACCGCCGCGCATGACGCTCATCAAGCCGCCGCCTGCATCGGAGCCATCATCGGAATGACGTTTTGTTTGGCTGACTTCAAAGCGGCCCGGTGCTGCTTTGGCCATGGGGCCTTGGGAGTGGGTGTCTTCAAGGGTTTCAAAGGCGGCAACGATTTGGTCGCGGAGGTCGCGGAACCACTGAGCAGCGCGGGCGCGTTCTGTTTCGAGTTGGTTTGACATGCGGTCCTCCTTTGGTTGGCGGAGTTTTGCGCGAGATCCGGTCGAGAGGGAAGGGGGGAAAGTCGCGAAGGCGCACTCGAAGCGGGGAAGGGGGGTTGAATTGGCAGGGGGGAAGCGTAGGTAAGATCCATGGATTGGACGCTTTTCGCCATTTTCTTTGTTGCAACCGCTGCGGCGGGCTCCACGGGCATGATTTTTCAGCCCGGGAGCTGGTATGATGGGCTGCAAAAACCACGCTGGACCCCAAAGCCTTGGGTTTTTCCGGTGGTTTGGACCACGCTTTATATTCTGATTGCCGTTGCGGGAGCGCGGCTGGCTGGAGTGCCGGGGGCGGGCATGGCGCTGGCATTTTGGGCGGCGCAGATTGCGTTCAACACGCTTTGGACCCCTGTTTTCTTTGGCGCGCATCGGATGCGCCTTGCGATGGGTGTGATGGTGTTTTTGTGGTTCTCGGTGGCGGGGTTGGTGCGAGAAGCCTTCGCGCTGGACCTGTGGTCGGGGGTGATGCTGGTGCCTTATCTGGTCTGGGTGAGTATCGCGGCGGCGCTGAATTTTGAGGTGTTGCGCCTTAATCGCTGGGGACGAGATGCGAAGGCCGCTGAAGTCTCGGCGTCGGGGCATAGCCCGGAGTAAACTCAGCGCGCAGCGGCGCTGAGTTGCGTGTCAAAATCTGGAAGATAGTGTCGGATGAGCGTAGCCACTGCGTCTGGATGCGTAAGCGGAGCCATATGGCCTGCGCCGTCGACAAGGGAATGTGACGCCTTGGGAATGCGGCGGACAAGGCCTTGGCAGATGACGCGCATCACGGGGTGGCGTTTGGCGGTTTCGGCCCCTTCAAGCACCAGAGTTGGGATACGGAGCGCCTCAAGGGCACCGCTTTGCAGCAGGCCCGGACTGTCTTCGAAAATCTCGGCTTGTGAGGCGGCGACGAAGGGCATTTGCGCGGCCATGCGGGTACGGGCTTCTTCGGGAATGCTGTCCCATGGACGACCAAGGCCCCAATCCCGGGTGAAAAGCTGGGCGGCTTCGGCATAGCGGCCCGCGTGAATTTCGGCGAGCATCTGTGTGGCTTCGGTTTCATGCGCGGCCGCAACTTCGGGGGAATCGATGCGCGCAATCGCGCCCAGAACGGGTTCGATCAAGGTGAGCGAGCGGACTTTTTCAGGGAAAAGCACCGCCAGACGCAGAGCGACAGTGGCGCCGAAACTGTGGCCAATCACATCCCGAGGGGTGGGGCCGAAAAGAGTGGCGATTGCCTCGGCAGAAGCTTTTTGCATGCCGGGGGCACCTGCGGGCCAATCAGGGCTGCGGCCATGGTTGGGCAGGTCAGGGGCAAGCCAGTGGTGTGAAGGCAGCGCATTTGCCAGCCCCTTGAGCACGCCGCCATGCGTGAGGGTGCAGTGGATGAGCGCGCCGGGGATATCCCCGGCGCCCAAGGTTTGGCTTGCGAGGGCCAATGTCT
>DOOI01000061.1:4363-13087 GCA_003512825.1 Paracoccaceae bacterium
ACAAGGTTTGGCTTGCGAGCGCCAATGTCTGAGATGCCATCAGAGGGCGCCTGCGAGATAAGCGTCGAGATCTTCGAGACGATCTTGACCCCAGAAGCGTTCATCTGTGTCGGTGATGTAGAAGGGCGCGCCGAAAGCACCGCGCGTGATGGCCTCATCGGTATTGGCCTCATAGGCCATTGCGCCATCAAGCAGGCCTTTGTCGGCCAATGCGGGGTCGAAACCAGCGCGGCTCAGGCAGGCGCGGATCACGTCATCTTCGGCGATATTCTTCTCTTCGGCCCAGCAAGCGGCGAGCAAATATCGCACCAAGGCCCCAATATCACCGCCGCCCGCTTTTTGAGCGGCGATGATTGCATAGGAGGACGGCGCGGGATTGGTGGGGAAATGCGCGGGGTGCAAGGTAAGGGGAAGCCCTGTTTTCTTGGCGGTTCGCGGCAATTCTTGCAGGCGATATGCTTTGCGTGCCTCGGAGCGCTGTCCCAGAGGCAAGCCGCCTGTCGCGGCAAAGACCCGGCCCATATCGACGGGCTTGTAGGTGATGGTGGCACCATGGCGCGCAGCGATCTCTTCGAGACGAGACCCCGCGAGATAGGTCCATGGGCTGAGGGTGACGAAGAAATAATCAATGTGAGGCATTTTGCGCGCGTCCCTTTTGGTGAGGTTCCTATGACGGTAATCGGGTGATAGGCAGTGTCAACGTTACGAATCTGTCACTGACCTTTTGCCGGAGCCTGCCCATGCCCGCCATGACTGAACCGAAACTGATTTCGGGGAATGCGAATATGTCCCTGTCCAAAGCGATTGCTCGGCGGATGTCGATGCATCGCGGGATGAGCGTGGGACTGGTTGATGCGCGGGTGCAGCGCTTTAACGATCAAGAAGTGTTCGTGGAAATCTACGAGAACGTGCGTGGCGAGGATATGTTCATTATCCAGCCCACATCGAACCCGTCAAATGACCATTTGATGGAGTTGTTGATCATTGCAGACGCGTTGCGGCGCTCATCGGCGCAGCGGATCACAGCCGTGATCCCTTATTTCGGCTATGCGCGGCAAGATCGCCGCACGAAGGCACGCACGCCGATTTCGGCCAAGCTGGTGGCCAATATGATGGTGACCGCAGGGATTGAGCGGGTGTTGACCATGGATCTTCACGCGGCGCAGATTCAGGGGTTTTTCGACATCCCGGTCGATAACCTTTATGCGTCGCCGATTTTTGCGCTGGATGTGAAAACACAGTTCATGGGCAGAATGGATGAGCTGATGGTGGTCTCGCCCGATGTGGGTGGGGTGGCGCGGGCGCGCGAACTGGCCAAGCGGATCAATGCGCCGCTGTCGATTGTGGACAAGCGCCGCGAGAAGCCCGGCGAGATTGCTGAGATGACAGTGATCGGGAATGTTGAGGGCAAGGTATGCCTCATCGTCGACGATATCTGTGATACGGCGGGCACGCTGTGCAAAGCGGCGGAGATCTTGATGGAGAACGGCGCAAAGGAAGTGCATTCCTATATCACGCATGGTGTCTTGTCGGGCCCGGCGGTGGAGCGCATTTCCAATTCGGTGATGAAGTCATTGGTGATTACCGACTCGATCGAGCCGACGGATCCGGTGAAAAATGCGCCCAATATTCGTATTGTGCCGACGGCGCCGATGTTTGCTCAGGCGATTTTGAACATCTGGAATGGCACTTCGGTATCGTCGTTGTTCGAAACCGATACGCTGGAGCCGATTTACGAGACGCATTTCCGCGTGTGACGCGGAGCATGTGGCGGTGAGTGTGACGGTGACAATCCCTGCATGGGTCGACGGGGTGCTTACCCCTGTCGAAAAACTGGAGGCGCATCTGAAAGGATTGCGCCACAAGGCTGTGTCGGTTTTTGTAATCGCAGGAGGCGAGGTGCTGATCCAGCGGCGCGCTTTGGGAAAATATCACACACCGGGGCTTTGGGCGAATACCTGTTGCACCCATCCTGAATGGGGAGAAACGGCGGCAGCCTGCGCGGTGCGGCGGCTGCGTGAGGAGCTGGGGATCACGGCGGTGGTGCCGGAAGCGCGCGGGCAGGTGGAGTATCGCGCCGAAGTGGGCGGCGGGATGATCGAGCATGAGGTGGTCGATCTTTTTCGCGTTGTGGCCGTGGAGCGGCCTGCGCTCGCGCCCGACCCAGAGGAAGTGATGGCTGTGGAGTGGCTGACGCGTGCAGCTTTGGAGGCGCGGATGGCCGCAGAGCCAGAGGCGTTTACGCCATGGGTGCGGATTTATCTCGCGCAGCATGGGGCCACGATTTTCGATACTTGAGGCGCAGTCGAGCATGTCTGCCGGAGCCACACGCCGTTGACCTGTTTCTTGGATGCCTGAACGATGGAGGATCAGCCACGACCTTGCAGCATGGTCTCGACGAGTTTTTGAACGCGGAGCGCTTCGTCGAGGGTGGCGAGACGGTTGGGTTGGCCGTTGAGGCACAAGAGTAGGTCATCGAGCTGATGTTTGAGTGCGGCGGTGCGCGGGTCGGTGGGGCCGCGATCCACAGGCGTGAAAGCA
Organism: Paracoccaceae bacterium; assembly: GCA_003512825.1. Taxonomy (GTDB): domain Bacteria; phylum Pseudomonadota; class Alphaproteobacteria; order Rhodobacterales; family Rhodobacteraceae; genus UBA9554. The sequence goes on from DOOI01000061.1 coordinate 6,905, forward strand.
CCACCGTTGGAAAGCGCGTCTACATAGAAATCAGTGACTTTATAGCTGGCGGAACTGCCTTTGATGGTCAGTTCTTGGCGGTCTGGTTGTGCGCCGCCTGTGGTGGCAAGAATGCTGACGACGCGGCCTTCTACGCTTTCCAGTCGGGCCAAGAGATGGGTTTCACACAAGGCAGGATCGGCAGGGTAGCTTGGGCGGGCGAATGAGACCGAGAGCGGCCCGAGGATGCGTTCGGAAAAGAACAGGAAGTGGGAGAGGACTTCACGTGTCATCCCGCCTTCGTCGCGAAACCGCAGCCAATCGGCGGCCTGTTGCCACGCACGCGGCCAATGCGCGTAGGTGACGACGATATCAACGCCACACAGCTCGCCCAGAGAGCCGTCTCGCGCTGCGGCGGATACCCCTGTCATCGCGGCACCTGCGGCTTGCGTGAAATTAACGGCAACAGGCACGCCGCTGGCTTTGAGGCCTGCAACGAGTGCTTCGCTCTCGGCCACGTTCACACCAAGGGGCTTTTCAAGAAAGATTGCTTTGCCCATTGCGGCTGCGGTCAGGGCATAGGCTTTGCGCGGAACAGGGGGACAGGCGAGGTAGACCAGATCGGCCAGCGCGATGGCGGCTTCGGCAGAGGTGGCGACGCAGGCCTCAGGGGCCATTTGCGCCGCGTTTTGGCAGGAGGTTGAAGAGGGGTCCCAAAGCGCGGTGACGGCATAGCCCGGATGGCGCTGCATGTTTTCAAGCATGCGGCGGCCCATGATGCCAAGGCCGATGATGGCGACGTTTGTGGTCATTGGGGCGCTCCGGTTGGCTGGGGTTTGCGCTTAGTCTCTGGCGACGGACAGAAAACGGTCGATGGTGGCGTCAGTCACCGACCAGTCGCAGACAAGGCGGCAGGTGATGGGAGCCTCATCGGGGCCATCTTCCAGCGTGCCGTCGTAAAGATAGTAATAGGCGCCCTGCGCCATCAAGCGGCGATGCATGGCGCGAGGAAGCCGTGGGAAGAGCATGTTGGCATGCGGTTCGGTCGAGAAGGTCACACCGGGAATTTGGCCCAAGCCGCGCGCGAGGCGCGCCATGCGCTCATTGGCGGTGCGGGCCAGATCGAGCCAGAGACCGTCTTGCAGATAGCCTTGCATTTGAGCCGCAAGGTAGCGGTGTTTGGAAAAAAGATGCGCGCCGCGTTTGCGGCGGTATTCGAATTCTTGATTTTTGGATTTATCAAAAATGACAACGGCTTCGACGCCCATGCAGCCATTTTTGGTGCCCCCGAAGGACACCGCATCGATCCCCAGTTTCCACGTCATCTCGGCGGCTGTGCACCCCAGTGCGACCAAGGCATTGGCGAAGCGCGCCCCGTCGAGATGAACAGGAAGGCCGAAGGATTTGGCCACGTCAACCAAAGCGGCGAGCTCGGCCAATGAGTAGACATGGCCGCGTTCGGTGACTTGGGTAATGGAGACCGGGCCACGCGCCGGGCCGTGCACGCCCCGGCTCTCTTCGGCTGCAATGGTGGCGTGGAGTGCGTCGGGGGTCATTTTGTCGTGGCCGGGAACGATGGTCAGCTTGTTGCCGCCCGCAAAAAATTCCGGTGCGTTGCATTCGTCTTCATGGATATGCGCGACAGGCGAGCAAAACACCGTTCCCCATGGCGGGCAGAAGCACGCCAACGCGAGGGCATTGGCCGCGGTGCCGGTCGCCACGAAATGCACCATGGCGTCAGGGGCTTCGAAAATATCGCGGACCATGTCTTGAGCGGATTGCGTCAGCGCGTCGCTGCCGTAGCCGGAGGCATTGCCCGTATTTGCGGCAGCAAGGGCGGCAAGAATGGCGGGATGCACCGGGCCGCCGTTATCTGAGGCAAAGAACATGGAATTTCCTTTGATAGGGATCACAGAAGAAGTGGCCTAGTGGCCGAGTGGTTCGTCGATGATGTGCTCTTCCCATTCCTCATCGGGAACCTCGAATTCTGGTATGGTAAGACCGCGCACAGAGACGCCTGCGGCATGCACGCTTTCGGGGTCGCCCGTGAGAAGGGGATGCCATGCGGGCAGGGGTTTGTGGGTCCAGAGCAATTTGTAGGCGCAGGTCTCGGGAAGCCAATAGAGATTTTTCTCGATGGTTTTGGGAGAGAGCACGATACATTCGGGCACGAATTGGTGGCGGATCGGGTATTTGGCGCATTGGCAGCTTTCGCCATCCAAGAGGCGGCAAGCGACGCGGGTGAGCACGACCTCACCGGTGTCTTCATCCTCTAGCTTGTTCAAGCAACATTTGCCGCACCCGTCGCAGAGCGCCTCCCACTCGTCGGGGGAGAGGCGGTTGAGGGGGATATTTTCCCAGAAATTCGGGCGAAGAGCGCGTGTCATTCCGGGACCATGGCAGGAGTGTTGGGGATTGAAAAGAGGGCAAAGGGAGGGGCGCTTTTGCCGGGGCAAGGCTTGACGCAGGAGGTGGAAAAACCCATGGTCCGCGCAACCCTTGCGGAGACAGGTGATGGCGAGCACTCCCCCCCCTTTTGCAGCGTTTGAATGGATGATCGCGTGGCGATACCTGCGGGCAAAGCGGGCCGAGGGGGGTGTGAGTGTGATGACATGGATCAGTTTGATCGGCATCACGCTGGCGGTGTTTGCATTGATTGCGACTTTGGCGGTGCGCTCTGGGTTTCGGGCGGAATTCGTCGATACGATCTTGGGCGCGAATGCCCATGTGACGGTGTATTCGATCGGTCGGGTCGATGGGGTTTCGGGGCGGATTGATCGCAGTCTGGTGGATTTCGAAGCCACCGCTGCGCGGTTGCGCGATGTGCCCGGCGTGACGCGCGCCGCCCCGCTGATCAAGGGGCAGGTGATGGCCAATGCCAATGGTCGCAACGCAGGAATTGAGGTTTATGGCATCGCGCAGGCCGATTTGGAGAGCATTCCTCGCGTGGGGCTGGGCGCAGATGCCTATGGTGACATTGCACGATTTGGCGAGGGCGTGGCAATCGGATCGGGCGTGGCTCGGGAGCTGGGTTTGGGCGTGGGCGACCGGATCCGGATCATCTCGCCTGATGGTGTGAAAACCGCCTTTGGCACCAGTCCACGGGTGAAAGCCTATGAGGTGGTCTATGTTTTCACCGCCGGACGGTGGGATATTGATCGCACGAGGGTTTATATGCCTTTCGGGGAGGCGCAGAGCTATTTCAACCGCGAGGGCGTGGCGGATGAAATTGAGGTGATGGTGCGTGATCCGGATGGTGTTGAGGCCATGTCGCTCGCGCTGCTGCAAGCAGGGGGCGATGGTGCTCAGCTTTGGAGTTGGCGCGATGCTTCGGGCGGGTTTCTGCGGGCTTTGGAAATTGAAGACAATGTGATGTTCATTATCATGGCGATCTTGGTTCTGATTGCGGCGATGAACATTGTTTCGGGCCTCATTATGCTGGTGAAAAACAAGGGCCGCGACATTGGGATTCTACGGACCATGGGGCTTTCGGAAGGATCGATCCTGCGGGTGTTCTTTATTTGTGGATCATTCACCGGGTTGATCGGCACAGTGGCGGGCGTGATCTTGGGGTGCCTTTTCGCCGTCTACATTGATCAGATTTTCAGTTTGGTGAATTACATTGCGGGTGGCGGCGTTTGGGATCCGGCAATCCGGGGAATTTATTCGGTGCCTGCGAAGCTTGAATTTGACGATGTGGCCTCGGCGGTCTTTTTGTCATTGGGCCTCTCTTTTCTTGTGACGATTTTCCCCGCGCGGCGGGCAGCACGAATGAACCCGGTGGAGGCGTTGCGATATGAGTGAGGCGACGTTGATTTTGGCCGGGGTTGCGAAGGCCTATAATGCGGGCAGGCCCAATGCCGTGCAGGTTTTGCAGGATGTATCCTTGCAGGTGGCGCCGGGGGAAGTGGTTGCGCTGGTGGCGCCGTCAGGGGCTGGGAAATCGACGCTGTTGCATATCGCGGGACTGCTCGACACGCCGGATGCGGGATCGGTGAAGATTGGTGGGCGCGAAATGGTAGGGCAATCGGATCGCAAGCGCACCGCCGTGCGGCGCGATGAGGTTGGGTTTGTCTATCAGTTCCATCATTTGCTGCCCGAGTTCACGGCGTTGGAGAATATCGTTTTGCCACAGTTGGCGAATGGTGTGGCGCGCGCTGAGGCAGAGACACGGGCGGCGCATTTATTGGCGACTGTGGGTGTGGGGGCGCGAGCCGAGCATCGCCCTGCGGCTTTGTCGGGCGGTGAGCAGCAGCGCGTGGCGTTTTGTCGGGCTTTGGCCAATCAACCACGCTTGTTGTTGGCGGATGAGCCGACGGGAAACCTAGATCCTGCGACGTCGGAGACTGTATTTGCGGCGCTGATGGATTTGGTGCGAAGCACCGGGCTGGCTGCATTGATCGCGACGCATAATTTGGAGTTGGCGGCACGCATGGATCGGCGGCTGCGGCTTGATCAGGGGCGGTTGACCGAGGCGTGAGCGGAAAAAACGCGCGGCCAGTTGGTCGTAGCGGTTGTTTACATTTGGATGCTTTATCTTTTTGCGCGAGTTGCTCTAATTCTGTTGAAGGGTAATGAGTGAGCCTCGCCATGTCCGCCGAACTAATTTTACTGCTGTTTGGGTTTCTTCCCGCGCTTTTGGGCGTGACGGGGTTGGGCGGAGAAACCGAAGCCGAGACAAGCGTTACGGATCCGATTGAAGAAACCCCGCTGGTTGGCACCGAGGGCGCAGATATGCTGACGGGCACGGCTGGGGCAGATTCCATACAAGGCCTGTTGGGGGATGATACGCTTACGGGTGAGGCGGGCAATGACACGCTTTTGGGCGGCATAGGCGCAGACAGTCTAAGCGGCGGGTTGGGCGATGACTCATTGGATGGCGGCGCAGGGGCAGACACACTCGCGGGGCTTGGTGGGGATGATACGCTGATTGGTGGCGCGGATGCCGACCAGATTGCGGGCGGTGACGGTGCGGATTTGCTCTTTGGTCAAGGTCCGACAGGCGCAGACGACGAAGTGCAAGATGTGTTGGAAGGGGGCGCCGGCAATGACAGGCTGGTGCTTGGTTTGGGTGATAGCGGAACGGGTGGTGCTGGTTCGGATAGCTTTATCATTCAAAACCAATTGGTTGGGACAGTCCTTGTTACCGATTTTGATGTCACGGAGGATCAGTTGATCATTGAGACGGAGGTGGGTCAGGTCTTGAGCGTGACAGAGCAGGTGCTGACGGATACGGGAGTGCGGATCACCTTGTCGAATGGTGCGACCATCCAATTGGCAACGGTACAGACCCCGGAGGCCGTGCCTGCCTCGCTGATTTCCTTTGTCGAGCGCGGGTCATTCGTAGTGTAAATTGCACCAAACTGGGCAGTTTGACCTTGTGCGGCAATAAGCGCACTCTGCGCCAAAAGAGGAGCCGCAGATGCCGCAAATTGCCATTTCCGAAATTGAAGCCAAAGCCCGATCCGCATTGACCCGACATGGTGCAGGCGTCGCCCAAGCGACGGATTTGGCGCGGGCTGTGGCATGGGCGGAAGCACGGGGCAATCGCATTTGTGGGCTCTACTATCTTGAAAGCTATTGCCAGCAGTTGGCTTCGGGTCGGGTGCAGGGACATGTGGAGCCAGATGTAACGCGGCCACGCCCTGGCACGGTGCGGGTGGATGCAGGATATGGATTTGCACAGACCGCTTTCGCACGGGCTTTGCCGGAAGCCTTGGCGGCCGCGCGAGAGAATGGCACGGCGCAATTGGCGGTGTCGCATGCCCATACCTGCACGGCGCTGGGATATTTTACCGAGCAGATTGCGGCGGCGGGTTTTGTTTGTCTGGGGGCAACGAATGCCTCGCCGATCGTGGCGCCGCCCGGCGGTAAGGCGCGGGTGATTGGGACAAATCCAGTCGCATTTGCTGTGACCGACGGGGCCGGGGGCGTGGCGATGGCGTTTGACCAATCGACCACGGCTGTGGCTTTGGGCCGGATAACAATGGCGAAAGCAGCGGGTGAGGCTATTCCGGAAGGTTGGGCCTTGGATGCGGAGGGTCAACCGACGACAGACCCGGACGCGGCGTTGAAAGGGTCGTTGGCCAGTGCGGGTGGCTACAAAGGCTGGGGATTTGGCCTCATGGCCGAGATTTTGGCTGCGGCCATGACAGGCTCGACGTTGTCGCGCGATGTGAAGCCGCTCAAGGCCCCCGAGGGTGC
>DOOI01000204.1:0-608 GCA_003512825.1 Paracoccaceae bacterium
AACACTCGCACCCCATAGCCCAGCGCCACTTCAATATTCTCCAACGCACGGCCGCCTGTATCATGAAAATGCCCTGCCAATTTATCAGCGGGCACCACGCTCAGAACGGCCTCCAGCATGGCCGCCACCGCCTCGGGGCGCGCCCGGCCAATCGTGTCGCCCAAGCTGATTTCATAGCATCCCATCGCCAAGAGCGCGCCCGCAACCCGCGCCACGGCGGCAGGCGCAACCGCCCCATCATACGGGCACTCCACCACACAGCTGACATACCCCCGCACAGGCAGCCCCACCGCCCGCGCAGCTTCGGCAACCGGGCCAAACCGCTCAAGGCTCTCTGCAATCGTTGTATTGATATTGGCCTTGGAAAACCCCTCAGACGCCGATCCAAAGATCGCCACCTCATCGGCCTTTGCGGCAATCGCCCCCTCCAACCCCTTGAGATTAGGTGTCAGTGCCGGATAGCGCAGCCCCTCCACACGGGTAATTCCCGCCAAGACCTCCGCCGAAGTCGCCATCTGCGGCACCCATTTGGGCGATACAAAACTCGCACATTCAATCCGGCGAAACCCTGCCCCCGACAGCACATCCACAAGAGCGATTTTCTCCGC
>DOOI01000204.1:858-5645 GCA_003512825.1 Paracoccaceae bacterium
CAGCACATCCACAAGAGCTATTTTCTCCGCCGCCGGGATCAGCCGCGCCTCATTTTGCAAACCATCCCGCGGCCCTACTTCAAAAATCTCAACAAACTCAGCCATCTCACGCCTCCGGCATCGGGTAATCCTGCTCGTAAATGACAGGCTCCCCATCCGCAGGCAGGCTCTTTTGAAAGCCGTCTCGATCCATCAACCGTGCGAGCCAACGCGTCACCTCAGCGAATGGCTCGGTCGGCACAAAATGCCGCCCCAACCACACCGCCTGCCCCGTCGCAATATCCGCCGCCGAAAAGCCACTTGTCAGCAAGTAGTCGCGGTTCTCGATCGGTGTCGATAACCGCGCCTCAATCGCCGCATAGCATTTCTCCAACCGCTTGGCTTCAAGCCGCATCACTGTCTCGGACCGCATCCATGCTTCGCGCAAAAGCACATGCTGCTGCGTCAATGCCGCAACATGCTGGCTCACCGTTTCAGCGAAATGCAACCACGTGAGAAAACCCATCCGATCCATATCGCGCGGCAACCGCCCCAACCCGGCCTCCGGAAAGCGCTCGCATAAATACTCCATGATCGCGAGGCTCTCAAACATCCGCTCGCCATCGATTTCCAACGCCGGAACGCGTCCGGCCGGCGAAAGCGACAAATACTCGGGCGAACGCAATGTCTTATCAAAGGGATGCACCCGCACCGCAAAGGGCACTTCCAACTCGTTCAGCAGCCATAACACCCGCATCGACCGCGACTGCGGCACATGATGGAGAACAATCATTGCTCCAACCGGATCAACGCCGCCCCCGCTTCCACCTGCATTCCCGCGTCCACCAGCACCTCAGCCACGACGCCATCTCGCGCAGCAACCAGCGTGTGTTCCATCTTCATCGCCTCCAAGCCCGCCAATCGCGCGCCCTCAACCACGGGCTCTCCCGCCGCCACAAAGACGGCCTTCACCAGCCCCGGCATTGGCGATAGCGTCACACCCGCCGCCGCCCCCCCTGACACATTGCGCGCCAAAAGATCCGCCATTGCATAGCTTCGGCACGCACCCGTGCCGTCAAAGACATGCACAGCCCCCGGCGACTCAACCGCGATGCGCCCCGCCATGTGCCATCCAGTGGGCCCGCGGGCCACCCGCACGCGCTCCGCGCCCAACTGCACCTCAGCGCCCAGCGCATCCAAGCTCACAAAGGCACAAATCGCCCGCTCCCCCGCAATCAACTCCACCCGCCGCACCAGAGGCGCCCAAAGCGCAAATCCCGCCTCCCCCTCGCAGCCAAACGCACCCAAGATCATCGCCGCCAGTGCATCCGAGGCCAGATCCTCCGCCCCCTCCGGCACCAACTGCGCCAGATCGCGGCCAATCAGGCCTGTATCCACCTCGCCACGACGAAACCCATCATGTCGCGCCAAACGCGCCAGAAACCCAAGGTTGGTCACTGTCCCGGCGACTTGGGTTTCTTCCAATGCCTTGGCCAAGGCACTCAACGCCAGATCGCGCGTCGGCCCATGCACGATCACCTTGGCAATCATCGGATCATACCAAGGGCTAATCACATCCCCAGACCGAACGCCGGTATCGGCGCGCACGCCGTTTGGAAACGCCAGATGCGCCAATTGCCCCGTCGCCGGTAAAAATCCCGCAGCCACATCTTCCGCATAAAGCCGCGCCTCAAACGCATGGCCCCGAATACTCAACTCTTCCTGCCGCAAAGGCAAATCTTCGCCCGCCGCCACCCGCAATTGCCATTGCACCAGATCCACACCGGTGATCGCCTCTGTTACCGGATGCTCCACTTGCAATCGCGTGTTCATCTCCATGAACCAAAACCCATCGGCGCGAAGCCCATTTGACCCATCCACGATAAACTCAATGGTGCCCGCCCCCTTGTAGCCGATCGCCTCCGCCGCCTTCACTGCAGCCTGCCCCATCGCAAGGCGCACAGCCTCCGGCATCCCCGGTGCCGGAGCTTCTTCGATGACCTTCTGATGTCGGCGCTGCAATGAACAATCGCGCTCAAACAAATGCACAGCCCGCAGACCATCACCAAACACCTGCACCTCAATATGGCGCGGCTGCTCGATGTATTTTTCGATCAAGACAGCGGGATTGCCAAAAGCCGTGCGTGCCTCTCCCTGTGCGCTCTCCAGGGCCGCCGCAAAATCCCCGGCCCGCTCGACCAGCCGCATCCCCTTGCCGCCGCCCCCCGCCACAGCCTTGATCAACACCGGATAACCGATCTCCCCCGCCTGAGCCGCCAAATACTCCGGCGCCTGTTCCGCGCCATGATAGCCCGGCACCACTGGCACACCTGCCGCCTCCATCAAGGCTTTGGCAGCATCCTTCAGCCCCATGGCCCGAATAGCCGCAGCCGAAGGACCAATAAACACCAAACCCGCAGCCTCGACGGCCTCCACAAACTCAGGGTTTTCCGACAAGAAACCATATCCCGGATGGATCGCCTCCGCCCCAGTCTCCAAAGCCGCCTGAATGATCCGATCCCCGCGCAGATAGCTCTCTGCTGGTCGCGCACCGCCGATATTCACCGCCAAATCCGCCGCCGCCACATGCGCGGCCCCCGCATCCACATCCGAGTGCACCGCAACCACCCGAGCCCCCAGCGCTTTCGCCGAGCGCGCAATCCGGCAGGCAATCTCACCTCGGTTCGCAATCAGGATCGTCCTAAACATCGCCTTACTCCTCTATCGCAACGCGCCCCTCAGGGCCGCTGCGTCTCGCTTCGTATCGCGACACCTGCGGCCCGTGCCGCACTGCCTCGCCTGTTTCTTCTTGCTGCAAATATCCCGGGGTGAGGCCAAAGGCCGAGGGGCAGAGCCCCTCTTTCCGGCCTCCCCGCAACAGGGTCATCGCCGCCCGATCGCGTAATCTTCCACAACGCGAAACCGCTCGCACATGATCTTCATATCCGCCGACCATCCACCGCTGCGCTCAAAATATCTGCGATATTCACCCTGCCAGTGGGCCAGATCCCGAAACTCGCCCTGCGCTGCGACAAACGCCTCATCCATCTCTCCCCAGCGCCGGGTCTCCACGGCGATGGTCTCAATCATCACCGCAGGCCGCCCATCCCATTCCAAAGCCACATCGCGCCGTCCGATCTCGGGCCATGCATCCCCATCCGGTCCGTAATGATGCGCCGCCTCACAGGTTGCGGTCTTCTTGCCTGACCGCACCAGAGCTAGAATTTCGTCACACAAGGCCCGGCTGTCGCCAAACCGAAACGTCTCGGCCTCCGGGTTCGCATCAATGATTTCTTGCAAGCTTTTCATCACACCCTCACATCCGAAAGACGCCAAAGCGTGTTTCTGCAATGGGCGCATTCAACGCCGCCGACAGGGACAGCGCCAAGACATCGCGGGTCTTGCGCGGGTCAACAATCCCATCATCCCACAGCCGGGCCGAGGCGTAGAGCGGATGGGACTGCTCCTCAAACATCTCGATCGTAGGCCGCTTGAACTCCGCCTCTTCCTGCGCCGACCATTCCGCGCCTGCGCGCTCCATCCCCTCACGTTTGACAGTGGCCAAAACACCCGCAGCCTGCTCGCCCCCCATCACCGAAATCCGGCTATTGGGCCATGACCACAAAAACCGTGGACTGAACGCGCGCCCGGCCATCCCGTAATTGCCCGCCCCAAACGACCCGCCTACCAACATTGTCACTTTAGGCACCTGCGTGCAGGCCACCGCTGTCACCATTTTGGCCCCATGCCGGGCAATGCCCTCATTTTCATATTTCCGCCCCACCATGAATCCGGTGATGTTTTGCAAGAAAACCAAGGGAATTTTCCGCTGACTGCAGAGTTCGACAAAATGCGCGCCCTTCACAGCCGCTTCCGAAAACAGCACGCCATTATTGGCAATAATCCCCACAGGCATGCCTTTGAGATGGGCAAACCCCGTCACCAAAGTCTCGCCAAACCGTGCCTTGAATTCGTCAAACCGCGAGCCGTCAACCACCCGGGCAATCACCTCGCGAATGTCGTAAGGCGTCCGCAAATCTCCCGGAACGACACCCAGAATTTCTTCAGGATCATAGGCAGGCTCCTCGCTGCTTTGCATCTGCAGGGCGAATTTCGCTCCTCCATTCAAATTCCCAACCGCACGTCGCGCCAGCGCCAATGCATGGGCGTCATCTTCGGCGAGATAATCCGCCACGCCAGATAGCCGCGTATGCACATCACCGCCCCCAAGGTCTTCCGCTGTCACCACCTCGCCTGTCGCGGCCTTAACCAAGGGCGGCCCCGCAAGGAAAATCGTGCCTTGCTCCTTCACAATGATCGTCACATCAGACATCGCAGGCACATAGGCTCCGCCCGCCGTGCAAGAGCCCATCACGACAGCCACTTGCGGAATGCCTTTGGCGCTCATGTTGGCTTGATTGAAAAAGATCCGCCCGAAATGATCGCGATCAGGAAAAACCTCATCTTGATTGGGCAGGTTCGCCCCGCCACTATCCACCAGATAGACACAGGCCAAATGATTGGCTTCCGCAATTTCCTGCGCGCGCAGGTGCTTTTTGACCGTGATCGGGTAGTAGGTGCCGCCCTTCACCGTCGCGTCGTTGCACACGATCATCGCCTGCCGACCCGAGACGCGGCCGATGCCCGCGATCATGCCCGCGCCGGGAACCTCGCCCTCATACATGTCGCCTGCTGCGAGCTGGCCGATTTCGAGGAAGGGCGAACCCGGATCGAGCAACCGTTCGACCCGCTCGCGCGGAAGCAGCTTGCCGCGGCTCGTGTGGCGTTCGCGCGACTTTTCATTGCCG
>DOOI01000204.1:5691-5819 GCA_003512825.1 Paracoccaceae bacterium
TTCCTGCGCGCGCAGGTGCTTTTTCACTGTCATCGGGTAATACGTGCCACCCTTCACTGTGGCATCATTGCAAATGATCATGCACTCGCGGCCCATCACGCGACCGATCCCTGTGATCACCCCTGCCC
>DOOI01000204.1:6125-6331 GCA_003512825.1 Paracoccaceae bacterium
CGGTGATCACCCCTGCCCCCGGTGCCGCCCCGTCGTAAAGCCCATGCGCCGCCGTGGCCCCAACTTCCAGAAATGGCGACCCCGCATCAAGTAGGTTTGCCACCCGCTCGCGCGGCAGCATCTTGCCGCGCGCCACATGCCGCTCGCGCGCCTTTGCACCGCCGCCCAGCGCCGCCGCCTCTGCTGCCGCCCGGACCGTCTCCAAA
>DOOI01000213.1:0-8883 GCA_003512825.1 Paracoccaceae bacterium
TGTGCTCTTCCGATCTGCTGATGCTGGCCGAGAGCGGCTTGAGCAAGCTGGAGCGCGAACTGATTGCGGTGGCTGTCTCGGCGCTCAATCGGTGCTTTTATTGCCTCACCGCCCATGGCGCAGCCGTGCGGGAATTATCTGGCGATCCCATCTTGGGCGAGATGATGGTGATGAACTGGCGCACTGCGCCGCTCACCGAAAAGCAAAAGGCAATGCTGACCTTCTCCGAAAAGGTCACGCTGGCCTCTGCCACAGTGACCGAGGCCGACCGCCAAGGCCTGCGCGACCATGGCTTCAGCGATCGTGATATCTGGGACATCGCCAATGTCGCCGCCTTCTTTAACATGACCAATCGCGTGGCATCCGCTACGGACATGCGCCCGAACGACGAGTATCACGCGCAACACAGATGACAGGCCGGGCCATCATAGCCGCGCGTCTTGCGCTCATCTTGGCGCTCCTTGTCGGAGGGGTGACGTCCCTCCATGCCCAAGAGGCCTATGTATTGCCCTTGCCCAAGCAATCTCGTTTGGCACTGGAGATCACCGCGCCGGGCGAAAGCTATGCTCTGCCCATCGGTCCCTTTGCGGGCAGCGTGCCAACCGATGAGGTCTCAGGCACGCTCACCACCCGCGTCTGGCGTATCGCCCAAGCTCAGGGGTTGACCACAGAACAGATCATCGCGCCTTTGCGGGCCCGCCTCAAAGATGCGGGGTTCCAGGAACGCCTTTCTTGTGCCGACCTTGTCTGTGGTGGCTTTGACTTCCGCTTTGCCATCCCCGTGGTGCCCGCCCCCGAAATGCAGGTCGACATCGGCAATTTCCGCTTCCTCGCCGCCCAGCGCGGCGACGAGGCGCTTTCGCTCCTGGTCAGTCGCACAGGCACCTTGGGCTTTGTGCAATTGATGCACATCGCGCCGCCCGGCGTTGGCGTGCCCAAATCCAGCCTGACCGCGGATATGCCCAGCGCCACGCCCACCACCCCCAGCGAAACCGCCGCCCAGCCCCGCTCTATTGAAGAGGCCTTGCAAACCCGTGGCAGCGCCGTTCTGCGCGACCTCTCCTTCGAGAGCGGCAAATCCACCCTCAGCCCCGGCCCCTATGCCAGCCTCACAGCCCTTGCCGCGTTTCTGCGAGCCGAGCCCACACGCCGCATCGCCCTTGTTGGTCACACAGACGCCACGGGCTCGCTCGAAGGCAATATCGCCCTGTCTGAACGTCGCGCCGCCGCAGTGCTCGAGCGCCTTGTCTCGGGCCACGGCGTGCTGCGCGCACAACTCGAATCGCGCGGCGTGGGCTATCTCGCCCCGCTTGCGGCAAATGCCACCGAAGCAGGCCGAGAGGCCAATCGCCGGGTGGAAGCCGTGCTGCTGGCGACCAAATAAAGCGGCCTAAAGATTGCCCGCCTTCGCCACCAACTCTTCATTATAAAGCATCAACCGATCCAGCAACGCCATGAACTGATCCAGCTCGATCGGATTGAACGGCGCCACCACCTCGTCATTGCGGTCTTGCACGATTGCCAAACCACGCTGATGAAGCATCACGCCCTCAGCGCTCAGGCACAGATCAGATTGCCGGGCATCCGCCAGCCGCGTTTCAGATGTCAGCAGGCCCCGCGCAAGCAGCCCCCGCAACAGCCTGCTCAACTGCCCTTTGTCCATCAACAACCGCGCAGCAATCTGCGCCAAAGTTACAGGTTGATGCGCCCCGACCAGCCCCAAGACCCGCCATTCATTGAGCGTCAGCCCCAATGCCTTGCTGAAAATCACCGCGCCATCGGCGGCATTGATCGCGGCGAAACGCGCAATTTTGAACGTCAGCGCATCTTCGATTGTCTCGATTGGTGGATGGCGGATTTCTGGCATCGCAAGCACCCCTTCCTTTCGATCAGACCGACCCGTCGCGCCTGCGCCCTCACAGAATCGGGCGCGGCTGGTATCGGACGGATGTGCACCGTTCCAAAACGTTAACACAGGCGGGGCAGATTTACGTCATGACGTCAGCCAGACACCAACCATACGCAAATCATACGTCGAAACAGGCCTCACATCCGGTGGTTAATCTCGCGCGCGCCCCTGTCACAAATCGCGGCCTCAGTTGTCGTTGATATCGCGGTTCCACAACCGCACCGAGCCGCGTTCACGCGGGAAACGCCGGTTCAGCGCCCACCACGCAATCACGGATGAACAGGCGTAAACCAACACCGTCCCCGCAAAGCTCGCGCCAAAAAATCCGGTTGCCGTCAGCCCTGCCATCAACAAGGCCCCCAGCGCAAAACCCAACAAGATAAAGCCCGGCAGCAACATCTCGGCTAACCCCAGAATTGCCGCCATCACCAGCCAAACCCACCAAAGCGTCCAGGCTTCCATCAGCATTACTTGCCTCCTTTCAACAGCTTAAAGGCATCACCAAAGGCCTCCAAAGCGGCGGCAGGCAAGATGATCGTCTGTTTTCCCTGTCCTGCGGCAACAGCTTCCAATGCCTCGACTTGCCGCAGTGCCACTTGGTATTGCGCTGCCTCCAACCCGTTTTCGCGGATCGCTCCGGCCACCACGCCTGTTGCATAGGCTTCTGCATCTGCTTGAATGCGCCGCGCCTTGGCCTCTTGCTCTGCCGCATATAGCTGCGCGTCTGCGCTCAACTCCACGGCCCGCTTTTTGCCTTCCGCTTCCGTGACTTGCGCCCGGCGCGCGCGCTCTGCGTTGAGCTGTTGCAGCATCGCCGCGCGGGTCGCGCTATCTAGATTGACGTCCAGAATTTCGGCCCGCGTCACCTCAATTCCCCAATCATCCACCATCGCACGCACTGCTTCGCGGATCTTGTTGATCAACTCGGCCCGGTTCGACTGAACTTCGTCCAACTCCATCTTGCCGATCTCCGAGCGCACAATGCCCGCGACTGTGGTGGCAATCGCCCCATCAACATCACGGATCCGGTAAACCGTCTTTTCCGGTTCGGTAATGCGATAAAAGACGCTGGTTTCCACCTTAACCAAGACGTTGTCCGAGGTGATTGCATCTTGCTCGGCAGTCGGCAATTGGCGCTCCAAAATGGAAATGCGATGTGCCACAATATCCAGAAAAGGAACGATAAAATTCAAGCCTGGTCCCAGAACCGAGCGCAACCGCCCAAAGCGCTCCACCACGAATTTTTCCGATTGAGGAACAATGCGGATCGCTTTCGCAAGCGTGACGATAATAACAAGGGCAACCGCCAATAGGCCCAAGTTGGCGCCGATAATCTCTTCCATAAAGCCCTCCTGTAATTTCGCGATAAATACAGCGGCGCGCCAGAGTTACCAAATGAAATCGTTCAAATCACTCTCCCTAAGGTAGAGTTTTTGCCCGTTTGTTTTGGCTGAGCAAGGCTTTCGGGCATGACGCCCGCGGACAAAGACAAACCCCCGAGGCAGGGCCACGGGGGTCATCTTGCGTCATCAGAAATGCCGCCAGAGAGCTGCTTAGAGCATACCCTCGCGCTGTGCTTTCTTGCGCGCCAGCTTCCGGGCCCGACGGACCGCTTCGGCTTGCTCGCGTGCTTTCTTGACGGAAGGCTTCTCGAAATGTTGCTTAAGCTTCATTTCGCGGAAGACGCCCTCGCGCTGCAGCTTTTTCTTCAGGGCCCGAAGGGCCTGGTCGACGTTGTTGTCGCGTACGCTTACCTGCATGTGGTTTTCACCACCTTTCTAGGTTGAGTTGCAAAAGATTGCAGGACGCGGGTCTATAGCAACCGTCGTGCTAAATGTCTAGAGTGCCCTCAACACCGGGAGATTATGATGACGAACCCATCCCCAGAGCTTGACCAGTTGCTCGATGCCGCCCTGTCTCACGTCGCCTTCGAAGGCTGGACGCCCACAACCTTCACCGAGGCCGTTGCCGATTCGGGGTTGGATTTGGCCGTGGCGCAGGCGCTTTGTCCACGGGGCGCCGTGGACTTGGCGATTGCCTATCACCACCGTGGGGATCGCGCCATGCGCGCGCGCCTGCACGCCACCGACCTGAGCCCCATGCGCTACCGCGACCGCGTGGCCTTCGCCGTGCGTGCCCGGCTTGAAGCCGCCGAAGACCGCGAAGCCGTGCGACGTGGCACCACGCTCTTTGCCCTGCCGCATCACGCCGCCGATGGTGCCCGGCTCATCTGGGGCACGGCAGATCACATCTGGACGGCGCTTGGCGATACCTCCGACGATGTCAACTGGTATACGAAACGCGCCACGCTTTCAGGGGTTTATGGCTCGACCGTGCTATTTTGGCTGGGCGACCAGTCCGAGGATCATTCCGCAACATGGGCCTTTCTTGAACGTCGGATCGATAATGTGATGCAGATCGAAAAAGTGAAAGCGCAGGTGCGGGGAAACAAGTTTCTCTCGGGTCTGCTCGCGGGCCCCACAGCCTTGTTGGGCCGCATCAAAGCCCCGGGCGCGCGTCCCGATATGCCCGGCCGCTGGTCCAACACCGACCCGAGCGCCTGACGCGCTCTCGATAGAAATAGGAAAGATCCATGACAGACCTGATGCGCGCGATTGAAATCAGCCAACCCGGCGGCCCAGAGGTGCTCACCCCGGTCGAACGCCCCCGTCCCACCGCAGGCCAAGGCCAAGTGGTGATCCGCGTCGCCTATGCGGGCGTTAACCGCCCCGATGCTCTGCAACGCGCAGGCGCATATGCGCCCCCGCCCGGCGCATCTGATCTGCCCGGCCTCGAATGCGCGGGTTGGGTCGCAGAAATTGGTCCCGGGGTTTCAAACCTGAAAGTCGGCGATGAAGTCTGCGCCCTCCTGCCGGGAGGGGGCTATGCCGAGTTCGTCGCAACCCCCGCCGCCCACTGTCTTCCGATTCCAAAAGGGTTAACGCTGAAGGAGGCCGCCTGCCTCCCAGAGACCTTTTTCACCGTCTGGACCAACGTATTTCTGCGAGGATCCCTAAAACCCGGCCACCGCTTCCTTGTGCATGGTGGGTCCTCGGGAATTGGTACTACGGCTATCCAATTGGCGCGCGCCTTTGGTGCACGCGTGTTCACGACTGTCGGAACGCGAGAAAAGGCCGCGGCATGCGCGGCCTTGGGCGCTGAAAAGGTGATTATCTATAAAGAAGAGGACTTTGTTGAAGTTCTTTCTGCCGAAGGCGGTGCTGATCTTATCCTTGATATGGTGGGCGGGCTGTATCTTCCACGCAATTTGCGGGCTTTGGCCGATGATGGGCGACTGGTGCAAATCGCTTTCTTACAAGGCCCAAAAGTCGAGGTGAACTTCGCTCAACTCATGACGCGTCGTCTTACCATCACGGGCTCAACCCTTCGTCCTCAATCCGAGCTCGCCAAGGCGCGCATCGCGGAAGATCTGCTCACCCATGTCTGGCCTTTGCTCGAGGCGGGAAAAGTCGCGCCTGTCATGGATAGTGAATTCCCTCTGGATCAGGCCTCGCAGGCCCATGCTCGGATGGAAAGCTCAGGCCATATTGGCAAAATCGTCCTAAAAGTTGCCTAGGTCTCATTGCTGAAAATATCCCGGGGGGTGAGGCCAAAGGCCGAGGGGGGCAGCGCCCCCCTTTTCCCTCATGACGTCGCCTGCGCGCCGTGATAGGGCATGCGAATGAGCCAGATCCCGACAAAAGACCAAATCCTGCAATGGATTTCGGACAACCCGACCCTCACCGCGAAACGCGACATTGCAAAAGCCTTCGGCATTAAAGGTGCGGAACGCATCGAGTTGAAGCGTGTCTTGAAGGACCTCGAGCAAGAGGGGCATCTAGCCAAGCGCAACAAGACGTATCGCGACCCTGATCGTCTACCGCCGGTCTCGGTCTTGGAAGTGTTAGCGCCAGATCGGAGTGGCGATCTCTGGGCCAAGCCTCTTGAATGGCAGGGCACAGGCGAGGCGCCGAAAATTCTATTGGTCCCTCGCGACAGCGACCCTGCTTTGGGTCAGGGCGATCGGATCTTGGGCCGTTTGACAGAAGTCAACGACGAGGCGCATGGTTACGAAGGCCGGTTGATCCGAAAGATCGGCAGCAATCCCCGCCGAGTTTTGGGCGTGTTCAAAAAAACCGCCGAGGGTGGGCGTATTCTTCCCATTGATAAGGGCGAGAGCAAGGAATGGACCGTGCCGCCGGGGGCCACAGGCGGGGCCAAGGATGGCGAGTTGGTGGAGGGCGAGCAATCTGGCCCGGGAGGGCGCATGGGCCTGCCGCGCGCGCGCGTCGTCGCGCGCCTTGGCGACCCTTCTGGCGCAAAGGCGGTTAGCCTGATTGCTATCCATCAGCATGGTATTCCGGATGACTTTCCGGATGATGTGATCGCAGAAGCTGATGCAATGAAACCCGCTGAACTCACTGGCCGCGAAGACCTGCGGGATATGTTGCTTGTCACGATCGACCCTTCCGACGCGCGCGATCACGATGACGCAGTTTGGGCCCATGCCGATGACGACCCTAAGAATGCCGGCGGTCACATTGTTTGGGTGGCCATTGCAGATGTGGCAAATTACGTAACTCCGGGCTCTGCGTTGGACCACGAAGCACGCAAGCGGGGGAATTCCAGCTATTTCCCTGATCGCGTCGTGCCGATGTTGCCTGACCGTCTCTCTGGCGATCTTTGTTCGCTCCACGAAGGGGTGCCGCGCGCGTGTATTGCGGTGCGGATGCAGTTGGATGCGAAGGGACGGAAAATAGGGCATAGCTTTGTTCGGGGGTTGATGCGTTCCGTCGCCTCTCTCACCTATGAAGAGGTGCAGGCCGCCCAAGATGGTGCGCCGAATGAGAAATGTGCGCCTTTGATGGCCTCGGTCATCACGCCGCTCTATGCGGCCTATGAAGCACTGGTCTCGGCGCGTGCAGAGCGTCAACCGCTCGATCTTGATCTGCCAGAGCGGAAGGTGGCGCTATCTGAGGCCGGTGAGGTCATTGCAGTTGCGTTCAAGGATCGGCTCGACGCCCACCGTTTGATCGAGGAATGCATGATCCTCGCCAATGTGGCAGCGGCGGAAACCTTGATTAAGGCCAAGACGCCCTTGCTTTTCCGCGTTCACGAAGAGCCAAGTCCAGAAAAGCTCGATGCCCTACGCGAGACCGCAGATGCGGCGGGATTGGTTTTGGCGAAGGGGCAGGTGTTGAAAACTGCTCATCTCAACAAGCTTCTGAAGGCAGCAGAAGGCACTGATGTGAGCGAGTTGATCAATATCTCCACGCTGCGGGCGATGACGCAGGCCTATTACAGTCCACAGAATTTTGGCCATTTTGGCTTGGCTCTGCAATCTTACGCGCATTTCACTTCGCCGATCCGGCGTTATTCTGATCTCGTGGTACACCGCGCTTTGATCAAGGCCCATAAATGGGGCAAAGACGGGCTGTCTGAAGCGGATATGGCCGAGCTGGAAGCAACGGCGAACCACATCTCAGAGACTGAGCGCCGCTCGATGTTGGCTGAGCGGGATACGACCGATCGATATCTTGCCGCCTTTTTGGCCGACCGGGTTGGGCAGGAGTTTTCAGGGCGGATCAGTGGCATCGCCAAGTTTGGTGTGTTTGTGAAGCTTGAGGGCACAGGTGCGGATGGATTGGTGCCGATGCGTGCTCTTGGTGGAGAGTTTTTCCATTACGAACGAGAGACACAAAGCCTCTTGGGGGCCGAGAGTGGACGCGTTGTAACTTTGGGGCAGCGAGCGACCGTGAAGCTGTCAGAGGCCACCCCGATCACAGGTGGAATTTTGCTTGAATTGCTCACGTTGGAAGGCGAAGAAATGTCGCGCGGCACGCAGCGTGGACGGGGTCGGCCGATAAAGCGCCGTCAGGGGGCAGCCCGGGCAAAGGATAAATCGATTGCGCGCAAGGTGAAGCGAAGCCGTCGATAGCCTCCATCGGCAGAACATCGCGCTTCTCTTTCGGATCGCTTTCCCGGGCTCAGCTTTCGCGCTAACATCTCCTCAAAATGAGCAGATAAAGGGGAAAACTCCCATGCGCGCAGCAGTGTCGTCCGTTCTAAGTGTGGTCCTAGTCTGTGGCGGGCTTTGGACGCCTGTCTTGGCCAATCCACCGACTGAATCACTCCGGCCAGAGGTGCGGGTAGTCGTCTCGACGCAATCCGCGGGGTTTGACCGCTGGGTGGAGGGATACAAAGCGCGCGCGCAAAAGCAGGGCGTGTCCCGGCGTGTCCTCGACCAGGCCTTTCGCGGCGTGCGTTATAATGAAGAAGTAATCTCCAAGGATCGCAACCAATCTGAATTCAAACGAGAAATTTGGGACTATCTTGATTTTGCGGCCTCACCCATTCGCATTGAGAATGGCAAGGCCGCGTTGCGGAAGTATGGCCGCACGCTGGATCAGATAGAGGCCAAGTACGGCGTTGAAAAAGAAGTGGTTGCTGCGGTCTGGGGTATGGAGAGCACCTATGGCGAGCGGCGCGGCACGTTCAATGTGATCGAAGCCTTGGCCTCTTTGGCTTATGATGGACGGCGCGACGCGTTTTTTGAAAAACAGCTGACTGCGGCGCTGGAAATACTGCAATCTGGCGATATCGCGCCCGGTAAAATGATGGGGTCATGGGCCGGTGCAATGGGGCATACGCAGTTCATCCCCACTTCCTACCTCGCATATGCCGTTGACTTTACGGGCGATGGACGGCGTGACATTTGGTCGGATGACCCGTCGGATGGCTTGGCGTCTACAGCGGCATATCTGGCGCGGCATGGCTGGACGCGTGGTCAGCCTTGGGGGGTCGAGGTGCAATTGCCGAAAGGGTTCAGCACCAAACAGGCAGGCAAAAAGATCAAGAAATCCCCCGGTGAGTGGGCACGCTTGGGTGTGGTCGGAATGAACGGGCGAGCGGTGAAAAACTACGGCAATGCGTCTGTTTTCTTGCCGGCGGGTACGGCGGGCCCCGCGTTTCTA
>DOOI01000213.1:9163-89909 GCA_003512825.1 Paracoccaceae bacterium
GGCGGGCCCCGCGTTTCTAATCTTTGATAATTTTAGGGTTATCTCGCGATACAACAATGCCGACGCTTATGTGATGGGCGTGGGGCACCTTTCGGATCGGTTGAAGGGGGGCGGCGAGTTTCAGCGTCCTTGGCCACGTGGCTATGCGCCTTTGTCCTTTGACGAGCGTATGGAACTTCAGCGCTTGTTGATCCGTGCGGGCCATGGCTTGGAAAAGGTGGATGGGGTGATCGGCCCGCAAACCGTGGGCGCGATCAAGGCCTATCAGCAAAGCCGCGGGGTGGCCGCTGATGGCTTTCCGTCGAAAGATGTGTTGCGATTGTTGCAGGGCGGCTGAGCCTCAGGGGATCAGCGCTATTTTCCCAACCGCGCCGCGCCCCAAAACGCGGGCCAGAACCGCGGGCGCGTCCTGCAACGGGTAGCGGCCCTCGATCAGCGGTTTGACCTTGGCGCTCTGGTACCAACCCAAAAGCTCCGCCATGTTGTCGGCGTAGACCTCTGGCTCATACCGAGTGAAATTCCCCCAAAACACACCTACGACCGAGAATTCCTTCACCAGAGTCAGGTTCACCGGTAGTTTTGGTATGGTTCCAGAAGCAAAGCCTATGACAAGCAGGCGACCATTGCGCGCCATGGAGCGGGCGCACGCGTCAAAATGGTCGCCTCCCACCACGTCATAGACCACATCGACACCCTTGTTCGCGGTCATCTCCTTTAGTGTCTCTTTGAGGTTTTCATAACCAATCGCGTCATCCGCGCCATTTTCGCGGGCCAGAGTGCGCTTTTCGTCCGAAGAGGCAACCGCGATGACCCTCGCGCCCATGATCTTGCCGATCTGGATCGCTGCGATCCCTGTGGCACCTGCTGCGCCCAAGACGACGAGGGTTTCGCCTGCCTTGAGTTGGGCGCGCTGCTTGAGGGCGTGATGCGATGTGCCGTAAGCAACCATCAGCGCACAGACATCGGCGGCGTCCATCGCGCCAATCGGAAATACGCGGTTCGCGGGGGCCGCCACTTTTTCGGCATAACCGCCCAGCGAGCAAATTGTGGCCACACGATCGCCTGACTTTAGGCCTGTGACCCCTGCGCCAACGCTTTCAACTGTGCCAACCGCTTCCATGCCGGGCACAAACGGAGCTTCGGGGCGCAATTGGTAAAGGCCTTGCACGAGGAGCCCATCCGGAAAATTGACGCCAGCCGCTTCAGTGCGGATCACGACTTCGCCCTTGCCCGCCACAGGATCGGGCATTTCGCCATATTCTAGGCTTTCGAGCGGGCCAAAGCCCTTGCAGATGACGGCTTTCATAATGATCCTCCTGCCTGTTGCTGCGGAGCATAGGCGCGGTGTGATCTCACGCAACATCAAATCCCGCGACGCGGCGTCAATATCCGCATCGCGGTAGAAGAAGGGGCTTTGGATTGCCACCCCTCCACGCTAGTCTCCCTGTCGAGTGAGGAAATTCGAGGGGAGACCACCTGTCATGCAGGGACTGATGATGAATCGCCCGCTGCTGATTAGCAGCATTTTGGACTATGCCGCCGAACAACATCCGCGTGCGGAAATAGTGTCGGTGCGAACCGAGGGCGATGTGCATCGCCAGACCTATCGTCAGACTGCGCGGCGTGTCGCGCAGTTGGCGCATGGGCTTGAAGCGCATGGCGTGAAATTGGGAGATCGGGTAGCGACACTGGCGTGGAATGGTTACCGCCATTTCGAACTTTACTATGCGATTTCTGGCATGGGCGCTGTTTGCCATACGATCAATCCGCGCCTCTCTGCGGAGCAGCTGATTTATATCGTTAACCATGCCGAAGACAAATTGCTGTTTGTCGACACGACCTTTGTGCCGGTCCTGCAGGCGGTCAAAGATCATCTGCCACGTGATCTGCGCTTTGTTATCATGACCGATCGCGCACATATGCCCGAGAACAGCCTTGATGCGCTTTGCTATGAAGAATTGCTCACGGGCAAAGACGAAGCCTATGACTGGCCGCAGATCGATGAAAACACCGCCTCCGGTCTGTGCTACACCTCGGGGACGACGGGCAATCCCAAGGGAGCGCTTTATTCGCACCGTTCAACGGTATTGCATGCGCTGGTGGTCGCGCTGGTGATGGGGAAAACTCTGGGTGAGGGGCGCAAGGTGCTCCCCGTCGTGCCCTTGTTCCATGTGAATGCGTGGGGTCTTCCTTACACTGCGCCTTTGGTTGGCATGTCGATGATCATGCCGGGTGGCGCATTGGATGGGGCGAGCCTCTTCAAACTGATGGAGAGTGAGGGCGTGCAGTCGGCATGGGGCGTGCCGACCGTATGGCAGGGCCTCTTGGGCGAGATCAAATCGCAAGGGCGCCTGCCTTCCGGTTTCTGCGAAGTGGTCGTGGGTGGTTCTGCCGCTCCGCGCGCCATGATCGAAACATTCGAAACGCTTGGTGTGAACGTAAACCATGCTTGGGGCATGACCGAAATGAGCCCCATTGGCACCCATGGTGTGATGCCGCAGTGGGTGATGGAACAGCCTTTTGATAAGATGATCAGCTATAAGGCACGACAAGGGCGGCGTGCTTTTGGGGTGGATTTGAAGATCGTCGACGACAACGGACAGCGCGTCGCGCATGACGGAAAATCGATGGGCGAGCTCTATGTGCGCGGCAATACCATCGTGTCAGGATATTTCGAGAATGAGGAAGCCTCCAAGAAATCGATTGATGCGGAAGGCTGGTTTGGCACGGGTGATATCGCGACGATCGATGCCGATGGTTTCCTGAGCCTGCAAGACCGCTCAAAAGATCTGATCAAGTCGGGAGGCGAATGGATTTCATCTATCGACCTAGAAAATCTAGCTGTCGCGCACCCTTCAATCGCCAGTGCTGCTGCAATCGCAATGCCGCATCCGAAATGGGACGAGCGCCCGGTAATGGTGGCAGTTGCAGCCCCCGGCGCGGCAAAGCTGTCGCTTGAAGAGTTGCACAGCCACATGTCGAGCCAATTCGCAAAGTGGCAATTGCCTGATGACATCATTTGGGTCGATGCGCTGCCACTGACGGCGACAGGCAAGATTTCTAAATTAACCCTGCGCCAGCAATTTGCGGACTACAGGCTGCCTGATTTGCGCTGAAATCATCCGTCGCCCCTCCGCGATCCTTTGTGGTGACGTAGGGGCGCGCCGCCGATCCGCACTTGCAATTAGCGGAAAATCATTCTGCAATGCGAAAGACCCTGAGGGAGGGAGAGATGACAGACGAGGTGACGCGTTTGGCGTCCTTCCGTGAGGAAATCGCGGATTGGATAGAAGCAGCTTGCCCAGCCACGCTGCGGGGCGGGGCAATTGGCGAAGATGGCATTGTTTGGGGCGGCAGAAATTGGACTTTCGCGAACCCTGACCAAAAGGCATGGTTTGATGCCGCTGTTGCCAAAGGTATGACGGCACCGATGTGGCCGCAGGATGTAGGCGGCGCAGGTCTGTCACGCCCTCAAGAAAAGATCTACCGCGAGGAAATGGCGCGGATGAATGCGCCACCTCCTTTGGAAAGCTTCGGATTATGGATGCTTGGCCCAGCCTTGTTGCATTTCGGCACGGCCGAGCAAAAGGCCATGCATTTGCCCCCGGTGGTCCGTGGCGAAGTGCGTTGGTGTCAGGGCTATTCCGAACCAGGCGCGGGCTCAGATCTTGCCAATGTACAAACGCGCGCGGAGGATATGGGGGATCACTGGCTGATCAATGGCCAAAAAATCTGGACTTCTTACGCAGACAAAGCTGATTGGATCTTCGCACTGGTTCGCACTGATCGCGAGGCGCCGAAGCATAAAGGCATCTCGTTTATGCTGATCGACATGCGCTCCGAAGGCGTGACGACGCGGCCGATCCGGCTGATCTCTGGCAAGTCCCCATTCTGCGAAACCTTCTTTGATAACGTGAAAGTCCCCAAAGATTATGGTGCTGGTGGATCGGCGATTGTCGGTGAGTTGAACCGTGGTTGGGATGTGGCAAAATACCTTTTGACCCATGAGCGCGAGATGATCGGTGGTGGCGCGCGAGGGCTTTTGGGGGGGCGTTCTCTGGGGGAATTTATTGGCTCGCTTGAAGAAAGCGTAGCAGAAGACCCAGTGATCCGGGCCGAAGCAATGGCTTTGGAAGTTGATAGCCTCGCCTTTGGCCTTACGATGGAGCGTTACAAGGATCGCGCCGAAGGGGGCAAAGGCGTGGGGGATGCGTCGGCGATGCTGAAATACTACGGCACGGAGCTGAACAAGCGGCGATATGAGCTGTTGATGAGTGCATCGGGTAGCGCAGGTGTGGAATGGGACGGACCGCATGGCAGTCTTGCCCCAGAATGGCTGCGGACAAAGGCGAACTCGATTGAAGGCGGCACAAGCGAAGTGATGCTCGATATTCTATCGAAGCGCGTTTTGGGGATGCCGTCATCATGAGCTTGAGCCTGTTGGAAACCGAAGACGAAACGATGCTGCGCGATTCCGCACGGGGATGGCTCGCGGATCATGCGCCAATCGCAGCCCTGCGAAAGATGCGTGATGGGGGGCAAACCTTTGATGCCGGTCTTTGGCGCGAGATGGCCAAGATGGGCTGGGCGGGTGTTTTGGCGCCGGAAAGTGCTGGCGGCGCAGACATGGGGCATCGCGCTGCTGGAATTCTGGCAGAGGAAATGGGCTTTGGTCTCACAGCTTCGCCTTTTCTTTCTACAGCCGTCATTGCGGCCACAGCGCTGCAAGGTGCACAGGAAAAACTTGCAGCTATCGCTGCGGGTGAGGTGATTTATGCGCTTGCGGTTGATGAGGCAACAAAGCATGCGCCAGAACGGACAAGCCTCTATGCCGACAGGATTGGCAATGGCTTCCGACTCTCTGGAACCAAGGTGTTTGTTGCAGATGGCTCTGCTGCGGCACGGGTCTTGATTTTGGCGCGCACCAGCGGTGCGCCGGGCGAGGCGCTGGGCCTCACGCTATTTGACATTGATGCAGATCGCATAGGATTGAGCCGCATGCCGCGGGCAACGGTGGATAGCCGCGACCATGCAGAACTGCGGATAGAGAGTGTTGAAGCCACGGGTGAGGATGTCGTGGGGGATGTAGACAATGCGATGGCTGTACTCGCGCCCGCATTGCGCGCGGGGCAAGCAGGTATTGCAGCGGAAATGCTTGGCTTGGCAGGTGGAGCCTGCGCGATGACATTGGGATATTTGAAAGAGCGCAAGCAATTCGATCGCACCATAGGATCGTTTCAGGCGTTGCAACATCGAGCGGCCCATCTTTGGAGCGAGATCGAAGTGACCGCCTCCGCCGTCGCTCATGCCGGGCGTATGCTGGATACGGATCCGATTGCCGCGGAAATGGCGGTGTCACTGGCCAAAGCGCGCGCCTCCAAGACTGCGGATTTGGCAGTGCGCGAGGGGGTGCAGATGCATGGAGGCATTGGCATGACCGATGCCTATGACATCGGATTTTACATGAAACGTGCTCGTGTCGCTGCGGAATGGCTGGGCGATTATGGCTATCACGCGGCGCGGGTCGCGGCCGCAAGGGGGTTTTGAGATGAGCATGCGACCGAATGATCTGTTTGATCTGACAGGGAAGGTGGCCTTGGTCACAGGAGGTGCCACTGGCATCGGTCGGATGGCTACAGAAGGCTTGGTTGCTGCAGGTGCGCGCGTGTTGATAGCCTCGCGAAAAGCTGATGGCTGTATCGCCGTCGCTGCGGAGTTAAACGCTATGGGTTTGCCCGGCCAAGCTGAAGGTTTCGGCGGTGATGTTGGCACCAAGGCGGGCGTCGAGGCTTTGGCGGCAGAGGTGGCCAAGCGCACGAACAAGCTGCACATCTTGATCAACAACGCAGGCCGCACTTGGGGGGCACCTATTGGTGAACATCCTTATGAGGCTTGGGAAAAGCTCTTGAGCCTTAATGTAACGGGCATGTTTCATCTTACCCAAACCTTGCTCCCGCTTCTTGAAGCCGCAGCATGTGACGATGATCCGGCGCGTGTTGTTAACGTGGGTTCGGTCATGGGAGATATTCCGAAAGGCACGGCAACCTACTCTTACGCGGTTTCAAAGGGCGCGGTGCATCATATGACACGCGTCTTGTCCAATGACCTCGCGCATCGCAGGATCACAGTGAACGCAATTGCGCCGGGGCCTTTCGTGTCCAAAATGACTGCCTTCGCAATTGGCACAAAAGAAGGTCAGGCGGAGAGTGCCAAGGGCGTGCCGCTGGGCCGTGTGGGACGGCCCGAAGACATCGCCGGTGCGCTGCAATACCTCTGCGGACGTGGTGGCGCCTATGTGTCGGGGGCGATCCTGCCCTTGTCGGGTGGGATGCAATCGAACGCACCGGGCAATCTTTTCAACAAGGACCTCTGAGATGACGCTTCCTTCCGGCAAGAGTATGGCACGCGCCGACTTTGAGGCGATGATAGGTCAGGAAATCGGGGTATCGAGTTGGTTCGTCATCACGCAAGATCGGATCGATACCTTTGCTGATTGCACCGAGGATTGGCAGTACATCCATGTCGATCCCGAAAAGGCAAAGGAAAGCCCGTTTGGGACGACCATCGCCCATGGGTTTCTGACCATGTCGATGTTGTCGGCGATGATCTATGAAATGCCTTCGATTGAAGGGGTGCGGATGGGTGTGAACTATGGCTTCAACCGAGTGCGCTTCGTGTCACCGGTAAAGGTTGGTGCGCGCATTCGGGCGCGGTTTGTTCTCACTAAGTTTGAAGAAATTCGCCCCGGTGAAGTACAAACTACGATGGATGTCGCCATCGAGATTGAGGGCGAAACCAAGCCCGCGCTTGTGGCTGAATGGCTTGGGCGTCGTTATTTCTGAGGGGGATCAGATGAGCATAAGATTTGACGGACGTGTGGCGATCGTTACTGGCGCTGGCGCTGGATTGGGTCGCTCACATGCGCTTGGCCTCGCGGCTCGCGGAGCAAAAGTGGTCGTGAATGACTTGGGTGCCGCCACGGATGGCTCGGGCGCATCCTCCGAAGCTGCGCGCAGTGTCGTTGAGGAAATTCGTGCGAAGGGCGGTCATGCAATTGCCAATGGCGCGAATGTCACCAACGAAGCGCAGGTTCAGACTATGATTGATGAGGCGATTGCCGAGTTCGGTCATGTCGACATCTTGGTAAATAACGCAGGCATTTTGCGCGACAAGACGTTCGGCAAAATGGGCTTGCCGGATTTCCGTCTGGTGCTGGATGTGCATTTGATGGGTGCAACGCTTTGCACGCACGCAGTGTGGCGTCATATGTGCGAAAGAGGTTATGGCCGGATTGCCTTTACCACCTCTGCTTCGGGCCTGTATGGCAACTTCGGGCAAGCAAATTACGGCGCTGCGAAAGCGGGTGTCGTGGGACTGATGAACGTGCTGGCTCAAGAGGGCGCGAAATTCAATGTGCGGGTCAACACGCTTGCACCCACAGCAGCAACCCGGATGACCGAGAGCCTGTTGCCTCCCGAAGCCCTAGAGCTGTTGCGGCCCGAAACCATTACTCCCGGTCTGTTGATGCTTGTCTCGGAAGATGCGCCAACCAAGATGATCCTTGGGGCAGGGGGCGGTTGTTTTACGGAAACCAAGATCCACGAAACGGTTGGAGTTGCTTTGGCGGACGAGGATCTATCACCTGAGGCAGTGATGGCAAATCTCAGCCGCATTCGCGACACAGCGGGCCAGACAGAGATGGCAAACGCTTTCGCCCAAACCCGAAAATATGCCCGCATGGCCGCCGAATTGCGCGGATTGCCCATGCTTTGGAATGAGTAAGAGAGGAATTTCTCATGCGTGACGCTGTTATCGTTTCCACTGCCCGCACTCCGATCGGCAAGGCCTATCGGGGAGCCTTCAATAACACCTCAGCACAAACACTGGCCGCGCATGCGATCCGCGCTGCGGTAGAGCGCGCAGGGCTCGATGGCAGTGAGATTTCTGATTGCGTGATTGGCACGGCCATTCAACAGGGTTCGACCGGTGGCAATATCGGGCGCCAAGCTGCCATTCGCGCGGGCCTTCCGGTCACGGTTGCGGGCATGTCGTTGGACCGTCAATGCGCCAGTGGCATGATGGCAATCGCAACAGCCGCCAAGCAGGTCATTACCGATGGGATGGATATTGTGATCGGCGGAGGCGTAGAGTCGATCAGCTTGGTACAGAATGACAAAATGCGGATGGATTGGCTGGCTGATGCATGGACCAAAGCCAACAAACCTGCGCTTTACATGAGCATGCTGGAAACCGCCGAGATCGTGGCAGACCGCTACGGCGTGAGCCGCGAAGACCAAGATGCCTATGCACTGCAATCCCAACAGCGCACTGCCGCAGGTCAAGCGGGAGGCAAGTTCGATGACGAGATCGTGCCGATAACCACGAAGATGCTCGTGCAAGACAAAGAGACCAAAGCGATCAGCGAGCGCGAAGTGACGCTGACGAAAGATGAAGGCAACCGTCCCTCAACCAAACTCGACGACCTTTCGGGTCTTAGCCCGGTGTTCAAGGGCGGACAAACGGTGCAGGAAGGCCGCTTCATCACGGCAGGCAACGCATCGCAACTTTCCGATGGCGCGTCTGCCGCGGTTGTTATGGAAGCGAAAGAAGCCGAGCGTCGCGGCCTTGCGCCGCTGGGGCGCTACGTGGGCGTCATGGCCGCAGGTTGCGAGCCAGATGAAATGGGTATCGGCCCGATTTATGCCGTGCCCAAACTGCTCAAGGCGCATGGCCTTAAAGTCGAAGATATCGGTCTTTGGGAGCTGAACGAGGCTTTCGCGAGCCAAGTGTTGCAATCCGCGCGTGTTTTGGGGATTCCAATGGATCGTCTCAATGTGAATGGCGGTGCGATTTCCATCGGTCATCCATATGGCATGTCGGGCGCGCGAATGGTGGGTCATGCCTTGATCGAAGGAAAGCGTCGCGGCGTGAAATATGTGGTGTGCACCATGTGTGTCGGCGGCGGCATGGGGGCCGCAGGCCTGTTTGAAGTGTTGTGAATTCATGACTGGGCGGGGAACAGCTCCCCGCCTTTTTGACCTTAGGCGGCAAGAAGCCGCTTTTCAAAAAAGGGAATTTTGATGGCGCTTCCAAAACAATTGCAAGGGTTGCGGCTGCCTGTGGTAGGTTCGCCGCTCTTCATCATTTCAAATCCGGACTTGGTGATTGCTCAGTGTAAGGCTGGCATCGTTGGGTCGTTTCCCGCGCTCAATGCACGTGAGACCGATGGCGAGCCACCCTTGCTGGACGCTTGGCTCAAGCGGATCACTGAAGAATTGGATGCGTATAACCAAGCCAATCCTGATACGCCTGCCGCGCCTTATGCTGTTAATCAGATCGTGCATCGTTCTAACGCTCGGCTAGAGCGGGATCTGGAAATTTGTCATCGCTGGAATGTGCCAATCTGGATCACCTCGCTCGGTGCGCGCGTGGAGGTCAATCAAGCCGCGCATGCCTGCGGGGGGATCACCTTGCATGACATCATCAACAACACCTTTGCCAAAAAAGCGATCGAGAAGGGCGCAGATGGCCTTATTGCGGTTGCGGCTGGCGCGGGCGGGCATGCTGGTGCTCAGTCGCCTTTGGCGCTGATCTCAGAGATCCGCGATTGGTTTGACGGCCCATTGTTGCTGTCTGGAGCGATCAGCACTGGACGCTCTATTCTTGCGGCTCAAGCCATGGGCGCGGATCTGGCCTATATTGGCTCTCCGTTCATTGCGACAAACGAAGCCAATGCGGTCCCGGATTACAAAGACATGATCGTCTCTTCGGGGGCTGAGGATATTGTCTATTCCAACCTCTTCACCGGAGTGCACGGAAACTATCTCAAGCCTTCTATCGCCAAGGCCGGGCTAGACCCGAACAATCTTGAACAATCCGATCCGACAAAGATGGATTTTGGGGCGAACCGACAAAAGCCAAAATCGTGGAAAGAGATCTGGGGCGCAGGGCAGGGCATTGGATCTGTGAAATCTGTTGCGCCTACCGCTGATTTGGTGGCGCGCCTAGCGCGCGAGTATAGTGCTGCAAAACAAGCGTTTCAGAGCGTCGTTAATGGGTGAACTCTGGCTCATCCGCCACGCGCAAGCCAGTTTTGGCGCAGCCGATTATGACAAGCTATCAGAGCTTGGCCATGAACAATCGTGCGCTTTGGGCGCGGCATTGAAAACCTTTGGCTTGATGCCGGACGCAGTCTTTATCGGCGCACAGCGCCGTCACCGCGAAACGTGGGAAGGCATCAATGTCGCCCTTGGGCTGACGGCGTCTCCAGAAGTCTTGCCGGGCTTTAACGAGTTTGACTTCAAGGGCCTTCTTGAGGCTCGTTATGCTGGCAAAGAGCGCCCGGAGGCACTTCATAGTGATCGCCGAACACATTTCAAAATGCTTCGGGAAACGGTGTTGGAATGGCAGAAAGATGAAATCATTTCGCCTCCAGAGCGTTTTGCTGATTTTTCCAACCGTGTGCGCGCTGCCCGTGCCCTCGCGGCTCAAGGTGGCGCGCGTGTGATGGTGGTGTCCTCCGGTGGGGCCATTGGGCAAAGTGTGGCAGAGGTGATGGCGGCGCCCGCCGATGCAATGATCCGCTTGCAGCTGCAAATCAAGAACTGCTCGATCTCCCGGATTATCGTTGGCAGTTCGGGCGGTGAACACCTGTCAACTTTTAACGAAACGCCACATATCGACGCCGCAAATTCGCGGTTTTTGACTTATAGCTGAGGGGAACGCGCCATGAATAATGCTGCCGCCCAATTCGACACCGATGCCGTCGCACGCTGGCTCTCTGAGCATATGGAGGGCTTTAAAGGCCCGTTAACAGCCGAAAAATTCGCGGGTGGGCAGTCAAATCCGACCTTTCGTTTGAACACTCAAACGGGATCTTACGTGCTGCGTCGCAAGCCGCCGGGGCAACTTCTAAAATCGGCGCATGCTGTGGATCGGGAGTTTCGGGTGCAAAAGGCGCTCTGGAAGTCCGATGTGCCAGTCGCGCAAATGCATGTGCTTTGCGACGATGAAAACGTGATCGGGTCCATGTTTTACGTCATGGAAGAGGTGCGGGGGCGAAACTTTGGCGAGCCGACGCTAGATGCTTTGGCAACAGATGATCGCCATGCGATTTTTGTCGAGATGAACCGTGTCTTGGCCGCGATCCATGATGTTGATCTTGTTGCGAAAGGACTGGCCGACTACGGGCCAGAGGGCAATTATTACGAGCGCCAAGTTGGTCGTTGGACGAAACAGTATCGTGCCAGCGAGACACAAATGATTGAGCCGATGGAGCACCTGATCGCGTGGTTGTCGGCCAATATGCCCGCCGAAGATGGGCAACGCACATTGGTTCATGGCGATTTCCGTATCGACAACATGCTGTTTGCTCAGGACGCGCCGCGCTGTGCCGCCGTTTTGGATTGGGAGTTATCAACGACGGGCCATCCCTTCGCTGATCTTGGTGCGGTCATTATGCAATGGGGCATGCCGCCCGGAAGCGAAGGGCGCGGTCTGGCTGGGATTGATCGCAAGGCTGAAGGTTTGATGGCTGACCAAGAATTCATTGATCTTTATTGCAAGAGACGCGGCCTTGCGGGCATCGACCGTTTCGGATTTTACCTTGCGTTCAATTATTTCCGGATGGGGGCGATCATTCAGGGTGTGTACAAACGCGCGCTCGACGGGAATGCCTCCAATCCAGAACGCGCCAAGCGATTGGGCGGTTTCGTGGGCTCCTTTGCCGAAGCGGGTCTGATTGCCGCAAGGGGCGTTGGATGACTCAGTCGGACGTGAAAGAAGCCCCCTATCCTTGGCAAGAAACTCTTGGATTTGATGTCACCGATTGGGGCCCGGACTTTGCTGAAGTGACTGTTAAGATTGAGCACAAACACGCCAATCGCTACGGCATTCCACATGGCGGCGTCTTAGCTTCAATTCTCGATACGGCGATGGGTTTTGCGGGCTGCTATACTGGTGATCCTGCAAAGCCACAGATGGCGATGACATTGAATCTGAGCGTTAATTACCTGTCGGTGGCCAAGGGCACGCGCCTTATTGCTTCCGGCAAGCGTACCGGTGGCGGCGCAAAAACGTTTTTTGCCGAAGGGCGCATTACGGATGACGAAGGAACATTGGTTGCAACAGCAACAGGCGTGTTTCGTTACCGCGGAAAATAACTGAAGTAGGGGAAGAACATGAGCACTGAAATGCAGCGTATCGTCTTGGTCAGTCGACCAACAGGCGCACCCACACCGGAAAACTTCCGTTTGGAAGCCGCGCCGATCCCAACCCCGGCGGAAGGGGAAATCCTTGTACGCGTTACGGCCATGTCGCTTGATCCCTATATGCGGGGGCGTATGGATGATGCGAAATCTTATGCCCAGCCCGTGCCCCTAGGTGGAACGATGGAAGGTGGCTCTGTAGGTCAAGTGATTGCCTCCAACAGCCCCTACTTCAAAGAAGGCGATTGGGCGTTTGGCATGTTTGGTTGGGCAACGCATGCGTCAATCGATGCGAAAATGTGCCGTAAACTCGATCCAAAACAAGCACCAGTCAATGCCGCGCTTGGGGTTTTGGGCATGCCAGGATTTACAGGCTGGTTCGGTCTGATGGAATATGGCCGCCCCAAAGCCGGAGAAACACTCGTTGTTGCCGCTGCAACAGGTCCTGTCGGATCGATGGTCGGGCAGGTTGCCAAGTCAATGGGCCTACGGGTTGTCGGCATCGCGGGTGGGGCGGACAAGTGCAAAATGGCCGTCGAAGAGTTTGGCTTTGACGCGTGCCTCGACCACCGCGCCTATGAGGATGCCAAGAGCCTACGCTTGGCACTGAAAGACGCCTGCCCAAAAGGTGTCGATATCTACTTCGAGAACGTTGCGGGCAAGGTTTTGGATGCGGTGCTCCCCTTGATGAATGTAGGTGGTCGTATCCCGGTTTGCGGTATGATCTCTTGGTACAATGAAGGTGGCCTCGGTCTGAACGCCGGGGGCGAAAAGGATCAGCTGCCAAAGCTCTGGCGCACGATTCTCGTCAATCGTCTGCATGTGCATGGGTTCATCATTTCCGACCATTGGGCGCGATTCGGAGATTTTCTTGGCGCTGTTGGCCCGATGCTGGCCTCTGGTCAGGTCAAATATGTCGAAGATATCGCCGAGGGTCTTGCCGCTGCGCCAGCAGCGTTCATCGGTCTGTTGCAGGGAAAAAATCGCGGCAAGCAGATTGTAAAAGTCGCGGATTGATCCCACCACAAGCCTGCAAAGTCAGGCTCTTGCATGGAAGACCCATGTGAGCGGAGACGGACAGGGGGGGCAAGCGCCCCCCCTTTTTGCTTGCGGCTCCCATTGGTCGTTTCCAGCATTGAGGGCGACGCATCCCGCATTGCGTCTTGAAAGCGTCCAGAGTAATCAGAAAGGGCTTCGGTTCCGGCGTCACCGCGCCGGATGAAAAGGGAACCGGGTGAAGGCGCAAGCCCAACTCCCGGACTGCCCCCGCAACTGTAAGCGGCGAGTGATGTCGGCATATGCCACTGGTCCCCTCGTGAGAGCGGATTGGGAAGGCCCGGCAAAGCATCGACCCGCAAGTCAGGAGACCTGCCGAAGTGATCACCTTGTCCGTGCGCGGGGCGCGCTGCGGGCTGCGGGTTTTCCGTAGAGGTGACGACCTTCACCGTCTGCGGAGGGCCACCTGTCCTCTGTCTGACCATTCTTGATGCTCATGGCCCCCGAAATAGGGGCACAGAGGACGATATGAAACTATACGTTACCGCCAGTATTCTGGCGCTTTCCATTGGCACATCCGCATCTGCCCAAGATGCGTTTCAGTTGGGTCAGATCACGCTCTTTACCAACCAAACAGCTATCTCGACCGCCCGGACCGGTGCGAGTGTAGACGTGGTGGAAAGCTCTGATCTCAACAAGGCTGCTGACATACGATTGGTCGATTACCTTGCGAGTTTGCCCGGTGTTTCCGCAACGACTGCTGGCGGTGTTGGTGGAACAGGTACTCTGCGCGTGCGGGGACTGGGAGGGCAATATCTGGCCGTACGGATTGACGGGCTGGACGTGACGGATGCCTCACAAACCCAGACATTGTTCGACTGGGGGACACTCACTCTCAGCAATGTTTCGCGGATTGAATTGCTCAAGGGCAGCCAATCTGCTGCCTATGGGGCAAATGCCGTTGGCGGCGTAATCAACATCACAACGTTGGGCGCGTCAAAAGAAGGCACGAGCGGCGCTGCCTCTCTTGAATTCGGTAGCTTCGGGACTGTCCAAACTGCCTTGTCGTTGGGATTAAAGGCCGATCGTCTTGAGTTGGCGCTGGGTATCAATGGCCTTCGAACGGACGGTTTTTCATCCCTCGCAGTCGGCACGGAAGCGGATGGCGCGCAGTCCGGGCAGCTGACTTTTGCCGCTTCGTATCAAGTTGCGGACGATTTGAAGATTGGGCTCTCCACTTCCATAAAATCCAGTGATTCAGAATATGACCCGCAATTCTACGCGGATCCGACCCTCTCTTTCTCTATTCCGCGCGGTGATGGCGCGACGTTTGACGAACGTGCCGTTGCCAAAGAGCGCGGAGTTCGAATTTTTGCGGAACTGCAAACTGGCGCTGTGCGCCACGAATTTTCTGTGTCTCGCTTTTTTAGCCAGCGTGATTTTCTGGGCACCGAAACCCGGTTGATCGAAGATTACCCTCCGCCCAACTTTACCGCCGTTGTCGTTGGAAACTACACTGCGGGCGATGGCAATTTCGAAAGCCAGCG
Source organism: Paracoccaceae bacterium (assembly GCA_003512825.1). Lineage (GTDB taxonomy): Bacteria > Pseudomonadota > Alphaproteobacteria > Rhodobacterales > Rhodobacteraceae > UBA9554. Next base: position 23,913 of record DOOI01000213.1, read on the forward strand.
CGACGCTGTGGACTATTCTGGCGAATGGGCCGTAAGCGAAAGCACGCAGATTAACTTTGGGGCGCAATGGAAGCGCGAAGGCTTTGGTGCGACCGAGTCGGTCATCACTACGGTCCCCCCTGCCTTTACCATTTTGAACACATCACAAGACGTGACATTAGGGGCCGTTTTTGGCGAGGTTCTTTACGCGCCAAATGAAGACGTCGACCTCGCCTTTGCGCTTCGTCGTGATGATCATTCTGTGTTTGGCGGCAAGACGACGGGGCGCTTTGGGCTGGCGTGGCGACTGCGCGAAGATATCATTTTGCGATCCAGTTTCTCTACAGGCTTCCGGGCACCATCGCTTTATGAACTTTACAGCCAAACATATGGCAATCCAGCTCTACAGCCTGAAAACAGCAGAAGTTTTGAGCTAGGCCTTGAAAAACGCTATGGTGAGTCTGGATTTGTTAAGGCCACCATATTTGCCACCGAAGTCAGTAATCGCATCGATTATGACTTTAATACCAATACCTATCAGCAGGCTTTGGGGAAAACCAATCTGAAGGGCTTGGAGCTGTCGGGTCGCGCCGCCTTGAGCGAAACCGTGTCCTTCTTCGGAAATTACACGTTGACCGACGCGATCAGCGCAAATGGCACTGCTTTGGTCCGAGTGCCACGTCATGATTTACAATTGGGGGTTTCTGCTGATTTCTCCACGCGTCTTTCGGGGCAGGTTTCGCTGAATTACGTCAAAGACCGCTTCGATGGTTGGCAAGGGGCTCCGGTTGCGGTGCCGGATTACACCGTTGTCAATCTGGGCATGGCCTACGATCTTTCTGACAGTGTTGAGGCCTACTTCCGAGTAGAAAACCTCTTCAATGAACAATATCAGTCAGTGCAAAATTATAACTCCTCTGGCCGGGCGGCCTATTTCGGTGTCCGCGCGTCGTTTTAATCTCTGCGCTGTGGCTCTTGCGCTTGTGGGAGCCACCAACGCCCTGGCGGATACGCCGGGGCGGGTGGTATCGATCAATCTTTGTACCGATGAATTGGCACTACTTCTGGCCGCACCGGGGCAGATTTTGTCGGTGTCCAAACTCTCCGCTGATCCCGCTTATGATGTCGACGTGCCCGATGGTGTGGCGATTAACGGCGGGATGGCGGAAGAGGTCCATGCGCTTTCGCCTGATCTCATTCTTGCGGGTGCGTATTCGGGGGGGGCGACTGTTGATATGCTCAAGCGTCTTGGGCACCCGGTTGAGGTGTTTCAGCCGGCTGCGTCGCTGAACGATATCCGCGCCAATCTGCGGCAGATGGGTGGGCTCTTGGGGCGCGCGGGCGCTGCGGAAACCGTAATCGCACAGTTCGATGCCGATCTCGCGGCCTTGCAAGATAATGGCCCCCGTCCAAGGGCGGCGCTTTGGTTTGCCAATGGCTACGCTCCCGGGCCTGCTACTCTCGCGGGGCAAATTCTCGATGCCGCGGGCTATGCCAACATCGCCGTTGAAGCCGGGATCTCTGGCACAGGCTTTTTGTCGCTTGAGGAGTTGGTTCTTCTCGACCCAGATGTGATCGTTACTGGCCAATCCTATCCTGGGTCATCACGCGCAGAAGACATCATGCGTCATCCTGTTGTGGCAGCCCTCAATGGAACGAAATCTGCACCTGTAACCGATCGTGATTGGGTCTGCGGCACGCCACGTATCTTGCGCGCCGTGAAGAGTTTGCGCGCAGCCCGTCTGTCAAGCGAGGGGCGTGGATGAAACTGCACCTGTCCCTTGCCGCGGTGGTCATTGCACTCTTTGCGCTTTCGCTCTCGGTGGGGCCTGCCGGGTTTGCTCGGCTTTGGCATATGAGTGGGCCGATGCCGCTCATTTTGTGGGAAATTCGCCTGCCGCGCGCTATTCTCGCGGTATTCATCGGTGCCGGATTGGGGCTCTCCGGTGCTGCGATGCAAGGGTATCTACGAAACCCAATGGCAGAACCGGGCATTTTGGGTGTGTCTGGGATGGCCGCTCTGGGTGCGGTTATCTCCATCCATTTTGGCCTTGCCGCACTCTGGCCATTGGCGCTGCCATTTGCAGCGTTGCTAGGCGCGGTTCTGGGTGTTGCGCTTATTCTTGCTCTGTCTGGGTCGCGCGGTGGGTCGGTGACGCTCATTCTTGCGGGTATAGCCATTTCGGCATTGGCCGGGGCGTTCACATCGCTTGTTCTTAATCTCGCTCCCAATCCATGGGCTGCAAACGAGATCGTTTTTTGGATGATGGGTTCGCTTGCCGATCGCTCTTGGCTGCATGTGGCACTCGCCTGCCCCTTTATCTTGATCGGTGCAGGGATTTTGCTGTCACAGGGGCGGGCCTTGGACGCGCTCACATTAGGCGAAGATGCCGCCGAAAGCCTCGGGTTGCGCCTTTCGCATGTTCGCTTGTGGCTTGTTTTGGGCACAGCGGCCGTGGTGGGGGCTGGGGTGGCCGTTGCAGGCGCTGTGGGGTTTGTCGGTCTGGTTGTGCCGCATCTCTTGCGCCCACTGGTAGCGGGGCGGCCTTCGGTGCTGTTGATTGCGTCTGCTTTGGGCGGTGCTGGCTTGGTTCTTGCCGCTGATGTCGCCGTGCGTGTTCTCTTGCCGACTGGCGATCTAAAGCTTGGTGTTTTGACGGCGCTCGTAGGCGCACCTCTCTTTTTGCATTTGATCTGGAAGATGCGGAGGGGCCAGATATGACGCTTCTTTCGCTCGAGAATCTGACCGTGCGGCGCTGTAAATGCCCGGTCGTCGATCATGTGTCGTTCACAGTGCAGCCCGGTGAAGTCATCGGCCTCTTGGGGCCAAATGGAGCAGGGAAAACCACGTTAATGCGCGGGGCGTTGGGGCTTATAGCGGCTTCCGGGTATTCGTCTCTGGCTGCTTTGGATCCACGGGCACGGTCAAAGGCCGCTGCATGGCTGCCGCAGCAGCGCGATATCGCATGGCCAATGCCCGTCGAGGCGGTGGTGCGACTCGGGCGATTGCCTCATGGCGACGAGGGTCAGGATCTGGTGGATGCGGCCATGGCGCGCATGGATATCGGCGCTATGCGAGATCGTCCGGCAACAGCCCTTTCAGGCGGCGAGCAAGCGCGCGTCTTGATTGCCCGCATGCTTGCCCAAGATGCGCCCTTGCTGATGGCGGATGAGCCGGTCGCCGGACTTGATCCGGCTCATCAAATCTCGACAATGCAAGTGTTCGAAGCGCTGGCAAAAGAGGGCCGAAGTGTCCTCGTCTCGCTTCACGATCTCGGTCTTGCTGTGCGCCATTGTACGCGTTTGATCTTGATGCAGGCAGGTCAAGTCGTGGCGGATGGCGCACCGTTGGATGTGCTTACGCCAGATCGGTTGCGCTCGGTTTTTGGTATCACGGCTTTTGTCTCTCAAGGCTCGCAGGGTCCGATTTTTCAGCCGCTGGAGGTGATCCGATGAGCGTGACCCAAGACGGCGTTTGGCTGCATTTTGATTTGGGCGCGCCTCTGCGCGTGCTTTCGTGGTCCTTGACGAACCCCGGTCTTGTCACCAGCAACGCGATGGTTTGGCGCGAGGTCAAAAACAGCGACCTTACACCTGATCTTGATGTAAATGATTGGTATGGCCGCGCCCTTGATGAAAAAGGCTGGGGCGCGGCTGTGGCCTTTCTGACCTCGCGCGATATCAGCACATGGGTTGAGGCTAAAGCCGCCGTTGAAGGGGTGACCGCCCATGCTGTGGCCACCGTAGGCCTGTCAAATGGCGAGCGCGTGGGCGCGCGTGTCGACTATTCAAGCCGGGATTGGAACGGCTCTTGGGGCACGATCAATGTTGGGCTGAAGGTCTCGGAGGGGCTTTCCGAAGCAGGATTGATCGAGTTATTGGCGATCGCTGTTCAGGCCCGCACTGCGGCAGTGATCGATGCGGGGGTTCTTTTGCCCACCGGGCGTGCCACAGGTACAGGCACGGATTGCATCGGCGTCGCCGCGCCGGAAGGGCCAACAAATTATGCAGGCCTGCACACGGCCTTGGGCGAAGCTGCCGGGCGCGCCGTCTATCAGGCGGTGCTTCAAGGTGCGAAAGAGTGGCGGCAGGCCTATCCCAAGGCACCCGGCATTGCACAGGAGGAACTGGGATGGACATGAGCGCTGTTGGCAACTTTTTGCAAATGGGCGGTCCCGCAATGTGGGCGATCGCTCTGCTCTCTGTGTTCACTGCTGCGGTTGTCATGTGGAAAGTCTGGCGGTTGGTCCAAGCGGGAGTATGGAGCTCTGCCAAGCCGGGTGGGCAAGTAGACGTCGCACTCCAGCAGTGGATTGAGGGCGATAAAAACGCCGCCGCGCGTTTGACCGGGCGCGCCATTCTGCACTGTCTCGTGCGCGAAGCGATGAAACTTCGCCTCGATCCGCACCTGAGTGATGCTGCGGCGCGTGACGAGGTGACCGTCCTTGCCAAAGGCATGGTGGCAGATCTGCGAAGCGGCCTGCGCGCACTGGAACTGATCGTAACGATTGCACCCCTGCTCGGCTTGTTCGGCACCGTTTTGGGCATGATCGATGCCTTTCAAACCCTGCAAGCCGCGGGCAGCCGTGCCGACCCTTCCGCTTTGGCAGGCGGTATTTGGGAAGCGCTCTTGACCACGGCTGCCGGTATGGGCGTTGCCATTCCCGCTGCGATGGCCTTGTCATGGTTTGACGGAATTTCCGAAACCATGCAGGGGCGTATGGAAGCTGCCGCGACCCGTATCTTTACCCGGGGCCCCCAACGGATCAACGAAAACACTCCGGGAGGCCATGGATGATGGAGTTCGCCCGCCCAAGGTCTCGTCGCCGCGTGTCTCTCACGCCGATGATCGACGTCGTGTTTTTGCTTTTGGTATTTTTCATGCTGGCGGCACGCTTTGGGTTCGAGAATAGCCTCGTGCTTTCTGCGGGAACAGGATCGGTCGCATGGGAAGGCGCGCCGCGTTTGGTTGATGTCTCGCCCGATGGCTTACGCCTCAATGGGGTGAGCATTAACCCTGAAGATCTTGAAGCGGCTCTTCGTCCTCTTATGCCAGCTGGGGGCACAGTCATTTTGCGCCCTATCGACAGCGCAAACTTGCAACAACTTGTTGCTGCCAGTGAAATCTTGACGGCCGCCGGTGCGGGCCGCGTTCTGGTCGTGGAGTAAGCAGATGGATTTTACCCCCACCCGCCGCCGCGACCTGCCCGAGAGTATTGTTCCGATGATCAACGTCGTATTCTTGCTGTTGATCTTTTTCCTGATGACCGCCCAGATCGCCCCGCCAGACCCTCTCGATGTGCGCCCGCCCTTGTCGGATGCTAGCGCCGAGGTGCCGCAAGATGGCGCGCTCTACATGGGGTCTGATGGCAGTTTGGCGTTCAACACGCCTCAAGGTGTGGTGTATGGCGAAGCGGCACTTCTGTCGCTTGTGGCGCAAATCTTGGAGCAGGACCAGCTGCAGGGGAAAGGGGAGGTTGTCTTGAAAGCGGATGCCTCTGTTGCGGCGCGCGAAGTCGCGCGTCTTTTGCCGCGTCTTGCTGTCCTTGGTGTCGGCGATGTTCGCCTAGTAACCGCTGAAGGGGCGCGCCCATGATCCGGATTGCCGAGCATCTCATCTTTGGCTCGCTCGCGGTTGCAGGCCATCTCGCAGTATTTGGCATCACTGGGGGCGCGCCGGGACCCGGTTCTGCTATGGACGGCCCCGCCGTGATCATGGAAGCGGCTCCCATCGAGCTGGCCGCGCTTGTGCAGCGCTGGACTGCGGCACCAGACGTAAGCAGCGCGGCACCAGATTTGCTTGGCCCAGATGCTCCACCCGAGAATGTGGCTCTCCCGCCAATTGCGGATACCCCGCCCGCCCTCGCGGCCTTGCCCCGCCTTCCCTTGCAAACCCTATCGCCTCAGGCCAGTGCGCCCGATGTGCCAAATATTGACACTGCTCCCGCCAAACCACCACGCGCCAAGGCCGAAGCACAGCCTGCACCAAAGAAAAAACAAGCGAAGAAAGAGCGCCCGGAAACCCTACCAACCCCCAAAGCCACTCAAACGGCTCCCGCGCAAAAGCAACAAGATGCTGCGGGAGGCGGGGGCGAGAAAACGCTGATGTCCGCTTGGGGTAAAGGGATCATGAAGGCACTTGCGCGGCAATCTGTGCGTGGCAAGTCCCTGCCCAAAGGCACGGTTACTCTTGCCTTGACGATAGATACCGCAGGGCACCTGCTTGGCGCACGCATTGCCCGCTCGTCTGGGCATGCTGTGTTGGATCAGGCAGCGTTAGCTGCGGTGAGCCGCGCACGTTTTCCAGCGGCCCCCAAAGGACTGTCGTCTGGAAAACATGCGTTCACTCTTCCGGTGGCCAGCCGTTAAAGCTGGCCCTCTTCCTCAAGAACTTTGCGCGCAACGCGAAAGCATTCTAGCGCTTGCGGAACACCGCAATAAATCCCCACGATATGCACCGCAGCTCGGATTTGCTCCTTGGTCGCCCCATTGCGAAGCGCTCCCCGGCAATGGATTTCCCACTCATGCATCTTGCCAAGCGCTCCGATCATCGAGAGGTTCATCAGGCTACGCGTCTTGGCATCAATGGCGTCATCACCCCACCCAAAGCCCCAGCACCACGCCGTCATCGCCTCTTGAAAAGGGCGACTAAACTCGTCGGCGGCCGCTAGATTTTTCTCGACATATTCCGCGCCGAGTGTCGCTTTGCGCTGGGCCAAGCCTTTATCAAACAGGTCTTCCATGGTCATGTCCTCTCGTTCCTTTGATCCAAGACTAGCGGCGTTCACGAGAAGAGCCAGATCAGACGTGACAGAACAGACATTGAAGGGTCGTAAATTGGTTTGCCGCATTGCGTGCTCAGGCTAGGTTGACCTCAAGGGAGACTGCACATGAATTATCGTATCGACGGGCTTCAATATGCCAACTGGTCGGAAAAGATATTCCGCCAGATGCGACAAGGCGGGCTCGATGCCGTTCATGTGACAATCGCTTACCACGAAACATTCCGCGAAACGGTCTTGCGGATTGAGCAATGGAACCGCTTTTTTGAGGCGTTTCCCGAACTGATTTTTCAGGGCTTTACCGCCGCCGATGTGGCAAAAGCCCGCGAGACTGGCCGCACGGCGATTTTTTTTGGTGCACAAAACCCGTCACCAATCGAAGATGATATAGGCCTTGTCGAAGTGCTTCACCGTTTGGGGCTGCGCTTCATGCAATTGACTTATAACAACCAATCCCTGCTCGCCACAGGCTGCTATGAGGCAGAAGATGCCGGGATCACGCGCATGGGCCGTGAGGTGATCGCCGAGATGAACCGCGTTGGTATGGTGGTGGACATGAGCCACTCTGCCGACCGCTCAACAATTGAAGCCGCTGAAATCTCCTCACGTCCGATCGCGATTACTCATGCCAACCCTTATGATTGGCACCCTGCCAAGCGCAATAAGCGTGACGCGGTGATCCGTGCGGTTACCGAGCGCGGCGGCATGCTGGGCTTCTCGCTCTATCCGCATCATCTGAAAGATGGATCGGCCTGCACCTTGAGTGACTTTTGCGAGATGATCGCCCGCGCTGCCGAGCGCTATGGGGTTCAACACCTCGCAATAGGCACTGACTTGTGCCAAGATCACCCCGATAGCGTGGTCGAGTGGATGCGCGTCGGGCGCTGGACGAAACGCATCGACTATGGCGAGGGTTCTGCGACGAATGCAGGGTTCCCCCCTATGCCTGATTTCTACAAAGACAACCGTGACTTCCCGAATTTCGCCACTGGTCTTGCGTCGGCAGGTTTCATCCCCTCCGAGGTTGAGGCGCTTTTAGGCGGCAACTGGCATCGCTTCTTTGCAGAAGGCTTTGAGCCGAAATGAACGCATATCCCGCCCTTCTGGCCGCAGTTTCCTCCGACCCGCTCATCGCCGAAGGCATAACGCCCCGCGCGCCCGAAACTGTCATGCGCCTTTCGCGCATGGGCTCTTTTCACGCATCGCGCCTTTCCTTCATGCGCGTTCTGTTGCGCCGCATCACAGCGGAAGGCTGGCGCGTTTCAAAACCAGTCTGGACGATCAACGCCCAAGGTGTGGGGCGCGCCGTCTATTCTGCCCAAGGGCCGGAGCGTGCATATTCGCTCGTCGCTTTTGCTCATGACCTCCCCCCAGAACAGCGTTCAGACCGCGTGATTGCTACCGCATGGGACGCAACGTTTACTCTCTTCGACGGGATCCCGTCTGCGGCTGATCTTGATCGTCTGGAAGCGAATGTTCCACTGCAAGAAGCGGGTCGGATCAGTGAGCGCGAACTTTGCCTCGCGCGCGCCAATCGCTCGGTGCGCCTATGGGACCACGTCGTCGATCGCCTTGCTGCGGGCGCGCAACCCGATCTGCAAACGGTTCTTGATGTAGGCTACTTGATGCGAACCACTGCGGTGTACGGGTCTTCCAAGTTTGGCGCCGCAGATCGCGACGTAATTGCCGCACGCCCAGAATGCGCGGCCCCTTTTCAAGTTGAAATGCTGACCGTCTGGCTCATTCGCACTTTTGTTATGGACCTTGTCGAACACATGGCCCGCGCGAAGGGGGGCGCTACCGCTGTGCCGATTGAGCCAGCCCTGCGCCGCCGCTTTGGGATCGGAAATTCCACGGGTCTGGGAATGGCTCCGTTTCTGATGACCCACCCGGTTCTGCTCAACAATTGGATTGCTGCGCGTGAATGGGCTTTGGCGCGGGTGCGCTCAGTCAGCACACCTTCGGCGCCTGAAATCGACCGTTTCAACGCGCTTGTGCCACGTGTTGCGCGCAATGCAGCCGAGTGGCAGTCCTCCCATCCGGTACAGATGGTCAAACTTGCGGCCCTGCGCGAAGACCTGTCGCGTCTCACCGCAAAAGTGGCCGAAGGTCTTGCGCCCCACGCCCCGTGGAACACGCTCTGGGTTTGGGCCGAAACCGCTCTGAGTGAAGAAGGCCAAGAGGCGTTGGCTTCGCTCTTGATCGAAGTGCATCCTGATTTAGTGGATGGGTTGGCAGAGTGCATGGCAGCAGATGAGGCCGCCTCGTTTCCTCTCGATGGCGCCCAATCGGTCGCGGCCCTGCGTCAGAAAATTGTCACGCATTATGGCTGGGCCCTGTCGATGGACTGGAGCGCAAAGCCCGCTCAGGCGCGAGTTTGGTATGTCTCTCAAGAAAAGCTTGAGCCGCGTCTTGGCGAGCGCTGGCAAGAAGATGTTGCAGAGTGGGAACAACCCCTTCAGCCGGGGCGCGATGTCGCCATGCTTGAACGGGCGCTTGTCGGCGTCGAGGGCACGGTCGCGGCCTTTGTGCTCCGCTACCCCGAACATCGTTACGCAATCCGTCGCGTCCAGATCTGCAGCCGCTTTCCCTATGCCGAAATTCACGACAACACGATATCCGACCAACTGCTCCCCATTGATCTTCTGCGTGCCAAACTTTCCTTTTTCGGAGCGACCCATTTCGACCCCCGGTCAGACCGCTGGGTTCGCATCAACATGTTTCGCGGCGCACCTTTCCCCCATGAAATCGCTGCAGAAGAATCCGACTTATGGGCATATCCCGTATGACTTATGCGTTGGGTGAAATCGAAACTCTTTGCCGCAAAGCCGCCCGTGGCGCGGGTCATTCTTGGGGCGTTGCCGAGGAAGCGGGCCGTGCAGCGCGCTGGCTGTGCGCCCACGGCTTCAAGGGAGCCGAGTTGATCCATAGCTGTCTTGCTCCGGGGGATGAGGCGTTGGGTGTCGGCGTCAAACTGGCCGACTTTCCCTGCGATCAAGCTCTTCCTCGCATCGCCGCCTTCGAAGCGCTTTTGCCTTTCGCCGCGATCGCCGCACAGCGCCTTGGCAAGACATGCACGCTTTCTGGACCGATGGCATGCTATGCTCTTGCGGCTGACGGCTCGGTCTGGCGCGCGCCGTCAATGGGTTCTGCTCCCTCTTTCCAATGTGGGGGCACCCCAACAGGCGAGCGCCTCATTCGCCAAAGCCGCGCCGCCCCTGATCCCGAGACACTCGCGGCGCTGCGCCGCTTGGAGCTCCGCACCTACGCGCCTGCAACCGAAGCAAGTCGCATTGCAGGTGCCGGAGCCGGGCTTTCTGATAACGACTAAGCCTGTAAAAATTGTACAGCTGCATCGGCTGCGCCAGATCCAATCAAAGCCGCCGATAATCTTCCGGTTTGATAGGCTCCAGTATCGCACGAGATCCTACCCGACGACGCATAAGGCTCAGAAAAAATCGTGTGGCCATGCACCACCCAAAGCCCATCTGTGCGTGTCTTGGTGAAAAACTCCGGATGCCCCCAAAGCACCGAACGGTCGCTTTGATCGACCGGGGCACGTGCAGGGTCTAGTGCCGCATGCACTGCAATCACCTGCCCCGACATCCAGCGTGTGGGTAGTTGGCGCATCCAAGCGATCAAATCGCGGCCCATAGCATCTTCCAGCGCCTCTGCCGCTTCTGCCACATCTTCCAAGTCGGCCTTCGCAGCGGGAGCTTTCAGCTTAAAGCTCTGCATGGTTTCTCGCCCGCCAAAATCAAGCCACTTCAGCCCGCGACCTGCCGGATCATCTAGGAAGTCGAGCAACATCTGCTCATGATTGCCCTTCAGGCACACCACCGATGCATGCGCCTCGCACATCGCCTTCACACGTGTCAGCACGGCAGCACTGTCTGGCCCGCGGTCCACCAAGTCACCCAAGAGCACCAAAGGAGCAGCAGGAGCCGCGCGTGTCAGCTCGGCCAGAAGTGCAGCCAACAAATCATCACGGCCATGCACGTCACCAATCGCTACAAATGGCTCAAGAGGCGCAACCGGGAATTCATAGGCAAGCGCAGGAGGCACAGACGAACTGCCTTCGACTGTTCGATCGCGTCGCGTGAACCGAGAAAATAGCGATTTCATAAGCACTCTACCTCAGGTTCAGGTGGTGACTTCCTCAACCGCCGTCTTGATCGTGTCAATGGTTTGATCAAGCATCCCCTGGCTTTCGGCCTCCGCCATAATCCGGATCAAGGGCTCCGTGCCCGACTTCCGGATCAAGATACGCCCGCCTTGGCCCAAAGCGGTTTCTGCGGCATGGATCGCGTCCTTTACCCGGTCGCTTTCCAAGGGTGTTTGCCCGGGCTTATAGCGAACATTGACCAGTTTTTGTGGTACAGGCGCAAATACCCGTGTCAAAGCCGAGGCAGGCTTGCCGCTTTCAATCAAGGCCGCCAGCACCTGCAGGGCGCCGACCAAACCATCGCCCGTTGTCGCGTGATCGGTCATCACGATATGTCCGGATTGTTCGCCACCAAGGTTTAGCCCCAGCTCGCGCATCCGCTCAACAACATAGCGGTCCCCTACATTTGTGCGCTCAAGTCCAACGCCCAAATTGTTCAAGTGCCGTTCGAATCCGAGGTTCGACATAACAGTCGCCGCGACGGCTCCACCTTTTAGCAAACCTTCTTTAGCCCAGCGTGTCGCGATCAACGCCATGATCTGATCGCCATCCGCAACATGCCCGGTTTCGTCAATCACCAACAACCGATCCGCATCGCCATCCAGACACAAACCAATATGTGCTCCAGTCTCACGTACCTTTGCGGCCGCAGCCTCAGGATGGGTTGAGCCACAGTTTTCGTTGATGTTCAGACCATTTGGAGACACCCCGATCGTGATGATCTCCGCACCCAATTCCCACAATACTGTCGGCGCAGCGCGGTAAGCGGCGCCATTGGCGCAATCCAACACAATCTTGAGGCCATCCAGCCGAAGCTGTCGTGGAAAGGTTGTTTTGGAATATTCCACGTATCTGCCCAAAGCATCGTCAAGCCGTTTGGCGCGGCCAATGTTTTGTGGTTGTGCAGGCGTAACGCCAGCGGCGAAAAGCGCTTCAATCGACAATTCATCCGCATCAGAAAGCTTAAATCCGTCAGGCCCGAAAAACTTGATCCCGTTGTCATCGGCGGGGTTATGGCTTGCAGAAATCATCACCCCCAAGTCAGCCCGCATAGACCGGGTCAACCATCCCACAGCCGGTGTCGGGACAGGCCCCAGCAAAAAAACGTTCATCCCAGTAGACGTGAACCCGGCAGTCAAAGCGGTCTCAAGCATATAGCCTGAAAGTCGGGTATCTTTCCCTATCACTACCCTATGCTCGGCTTGGTCATGACGAAAGTGCCGCCCTGCAGCAGCAGCCAGCCGCAAAGCGACTTCTGCGGTCATCGGATAGGTGTTCGCCCGACCGCGCACGCCATCGGTTCCAAAAAGAGAACGGGTCATCAAACCTCCAAAACTTACTTATGCGGGCCTAGCGCAGACAAGGCCGTGCTGTCTAGCACGCCCTACGCATCCGTTTGTCGGATTTGGCTTACGCGATCGCTGTCGGCGAAACTATGCTGCCTTCAAGCTCTTGATGATGATACCCATCGACCCGCGTCGAAACGAGCGCGCGAAGCCGCTCTGCATCTCCTGCGTCAATCGAGGCATTCAACTCTTTCAGCATTGCCGCGACTTCAATTTGGCTCAGCCGTGCTTCTTGTGCGCGCAAAATCTTGTTATGCGGCGTTGCCTGAAGGCTGGCATCGTCGATCAAGAGCTCTTCGTACAGTTTTTCACCTGGGCGAAGGCCTGTGATCTCAATCGCGATGTCGCCTTCACCTGTCGCGGGATCTTTCACGCGACGCCCGGCAAGATGTATCATCTGTTTGGCAATATCGATAATGCGGCGAGGCTCGCCCATATCCAAAACAAACACATCGCCCCCCCGCGCATAGGCGCCTGCGAGTAGCACAAGCCGAGCGGCCTCCGGGATCGTCATGAAAAACCGGGTCACCTCCGGATGTGTCACTGTAACAGGCCCACCTGCTTCGATCTGTTGCTGAAAGAGCGGCAAAACCGAGCCCGACGATCCAAGCACATTGCCAAATCGCACCATCGCATAACGGGTTGTTTGTGCACGGCTCGCCAAATCCTGTACCACCAACTCTGCCATGCGCTTGGTTGCGCCCATGATATTGGTCGGACGCACGGCCTTGTCGGTCGAAACAAGAATGAACCGCTCCACATTCGCCAATTGTGCGGCTTCTGCAACGATCTGTGTGCCCATAACGTTGTTACGCGCCCCTTCCAGTTCGTTCTCTTCCACCAAAGGAACGTGTTTATAGGCGGCCGCATGTAAAACGATCTCAACACGCTCATCGCGCAGCACTGCTGCGACGCGCGCCTTGTTCGTAACAGACCCCAACCGCGTCGTGACGGGAATTCCAGCCTGCGCTGCGCGCCCGCGCAGCTCTCGATCAATCTGATAAAGGGCTAATTCGCCTTGCTCAAAAAGCACGATCCTTGCGGGCTTGCAGTCCAGCAATTGGCGGCAAAGTTCCGAACCGATCGAGCCTCCAGCCCCGGTTACCATGATCACGCGCCCAGCGTAGGCCTTTGCGATTTCTGGATTTCCAGATCAACGCGTGTGCGACCAAGCAATTCGTCGGGGTTTACCGTACGAAGGGCTTCTTCCATGCGCCCCGACATCATATCTACATAGGACGGCAAAACCTGCACATCCACCCCAAGCTGCTTGAGCAAATCGGCAATCGCCGCCAACCGCTCTCCATTGACCGATGGCATAGCCAAGAGCACGCGCTCGACACCTTTCTTGGCCACCAATTCAGCGAGGCGTTTCGGTGAATAAACCGCCAAACCAGCCATCATCAGCCCTTGAAGGTGCAAGTTGTCGTCAACAAAAAAGACAGGCCTGACCTCCCTTGACGCGCGAAGAGCCGCACAAAGCTGCAGCCCGGCGGCCCCTGCGCCATAAATCGCCACAGGTTTACGGGCGTGATTGCGCTCGCCGAAATAGCTCAGCAAAAACACCACACCATACCGCGCGGCTAAAGCTGACGAGAAAAACAAAACGCCAAAAATAACTGGAACCGAGCGGGGACCAGACAACCCTAACAAGTAGCTGAAAATCATGGCAGCGGCAGAGAGGCAGGCTGCAGCGGCCGCCAACCTGACTGCTCCGCGGCCTTCCATCGCCGTCAGCTTCAGCCAAGGCAGCCTGAAGCCAATCGACAGCACCGCAGCGGCAAGTAACATGAAAGAAAAAAGCGGAAGATCGCCGTCAAGAACTTTGCTTGGCCACAAACTGCCATAGCGCAACGCATGTGCGAGATAGAGGCAAATGCCCACTAGCCCAATATCCATAACGCAATAAAGAACCGTTTTGGTCCGGCGCGGGAGACTATGAAGACGCTCAAAAATACGCATCGATTTCGACTCAATCTAATAGATGGTGCTAATAAAAACCCTTTCTTCATAATCTTTTTGGTGAGTTGCAGCAACTCTGCATGGAAACAGCGGATCAAAAAACAGGCATAGATTTACGCACTTGACATAAATTTAGACAGACTCACGCTTTGTTCCCTGTGGGAGACCAGAGCCCAGATGAATCCGCCGCGCCACGCGCACCCAAAAATTCACGTCGATAGACTCACGTGTGATCCATTCTTGGGTTGGCAACTCCAAACGAGGCGGGCATCGGCGGCGTTGCTGTCGAAAGAGCTCCGTATTTTTGGGTGCAAAGTGGCGATTAAGGGCTGCGATTTCCGAACGCGTAAAAATCGTTGAGACGCGGGTCGGCCCGTATTCAATACAAAAGGCAATCTGAGCGGCATCAATCAACATCTGCGTGGGCATTTTGCCCCCTGCAACAGTCATTGCCGCCCAAGTTGCCAAAGCATTTGGTGAAGGATTGGCGCGCGTTTGGGTGAGTGCTTCGGTTTCGGCTTTTGGAAGAGTGATCCCGCAAAAGGCGAGCATTGCCCCAATTAGCCCTCCTGGGGCCCTGTTTAGGCGATCAAAAGCAACAAACTCTATTTCAGCTGCTGAAAACCCCTTTCTTACAGCGGCATAGATCTTTGCATAATCGCTCCAAAGACCATCGATCAAATGATCTTTCAACGCCAGCTCCACCAATGTCGGTGGCGCAGGCGGGATCCTGGACCGCGCAATTTCCAAATATACCGACTGAAGGAATTGCCATTGACCGCGCAGCACGCAAATTACCCGGACTTCCGTGTAGCCTGAAAACACATCCCGTAGCTGTGCCATATCCACTTGCCCGCCAGCGCCGCCACCACGCGAAAACTCCTCAGAGGATAGAAACAGGGTCACATTCTTGTCCTGCCAAGTCTGCGCCAACCGTTTGAGGCCCGCTTCCCCGCCATCGGGGTGAAAATAGGCAGAAGGCAAGCGGATATAATCCGTAAGCAACGCGTGATGCCCGGTATGGGGATGAAAACTTGGATAAATCAGCCCGTGACGCGCCAAAAGGTCCCGGTTCGCATGAAATGCATTTTGTAACGCAGTCGTGCCCGTTTTGTGGGTGCCAATGTGCAACACCAGCCTAGCCATCGCGCAGGGTCTCACTCAAGATGTCCAAATACGCACTGCCAAAGGTTTCAGACGGCTCCAGCACCGCTTTTTCTGCCCATTCATTCCATGCGTTGATAAATAGTTCTCCACGGTATGAGCTGGTGAAGCCTTGCTTTTGCAACCCGGTCAGCCACGCACGAAACGTCGCGGGCGATCCGCCGCGCGCAATATGCGCCGACAGGCCGCGCCGCGCGCTATTGTCCCAAGCGGGCATAATTCCAGCAATGGTGTTCTGCGGTAACGAAGACCGATAGCGCTGCGAGAGCGATTTGCGGGCAACGGCAGCATAATCGTAGATCAACCCCTGAAATCCAGACGCGGGCCCCGCGTCTCCCATTTGATTGCCCAGCGGGCCCCCAAATAACAATTCCTCCGGCCCGACCAAACCATGCGGCGGCATCTCGACATAAAAATCCAAGCTTCCTTCGGGCACGGCCGCTTTGCCACGCACATGGAACGCAACTGCCCCCAGTTCGACCTCACCAATTCCGGCTGTTCGCCACGCCGCGCGCATCCGGGAAATGTTTTTTGCTGGCTCCGGCATATCCTCAGGTCGATAAAGCACGAACCGTGGACGCGTTCCATCTGGTCGCGAATACCGCGGGTCGCGCATATAAGGCAGCGTGGAATGCACCAGTCGCGCTTCAAATCCAGGCACATAGCACTGATTCAAGAGCACTTCCCCTGACAACCCATCCCAATTGCGCCGCCAACTTTCATTCGCCCAGCAGAGATAGAAAGGAAACTCGATCTCGCGCCGATGCAGGAGGTTGTCCAAAGGCGCTTCCAAGACACGGTTAGGATCAAACCAGTAATGGTAGACGCAAAAGGCATCTATTCCGGCGCGCCGCGCCATTTTGGCCTGCGCCGCCAACACCTCTGTTGCACGCAAATCATAATAGCCCAATGCGCCGGGACGCATGGGTTGAATATGGCCGGGAAACGCCGATTGCGCCTGATTGACAGCGCGCCACTCGGTATAACCCGCCCCCCACCATCGATCGTTTTCTGGGATCGGATGAAATTGCGGCAGGTAAAACGCACTTACAAAGCGCGGTTTTGGCAAAGCCACTGGGGATTGGGCTGCCAATTCTGACATCTGGCGAATCTGCCAGTGCCCGGCCGCCGCCAAACCGCCGATCACGCGCTCCACTGCATGCGCGCGCGTTTCATCCACCTGCCCGGTTTCTGGCTCAAACAATTCTGGACCGATGCGGAGCGCCCGCAGCATCTGCAATATTGCGGGCTTAGCCCAATAGATCGACCCCGCAGGGAACCGAAACGCGCCAGCTGCCTCGACGGCTTCCACCCTTTGCAACAAGGCCTCGGTTTTCCCCCGATTGCCTCCCCACCACGCACTAACTGGGTAGTTTTGCCCATCGGCGACCCAGATACCTGCGTCTCGGTCGGCCAAAAAGTAATCAAGTAATTTTGCCAAACCAGCTTTTGGCAAAACGCCCCCCACAAGGTGGTCGCGCCATTGGTCCCCATCTGGACGATGCGGAGACTTTTTCCCATGCAGCTTCAATACTGCTCGATATCCCTCAAAAGCGCCTGCATTCACCAGGTGAATGAAGGGTAATATGTCCCGACCATGATTCGGAACGGCCTGAACATGCGCCGAGGGAAACCTCTTCTTGATCTCTCGCGTCAGGGCTTCGGTTTCTGCGCCCCGCCAAGTCAACGTTACAAATAAATCATACGAGATATCCAACGCCGCAAAATGCGCTTCAAAGCTCTCCCATAAATCGGGGTAATAAAGATGGAGAGCAATCGCATAGGGGGCTTTTTCCCGCATCGGATCAAATCTAAGCGGCGGCAGGGTGTACTTTGGAAGGTTCTCCTGCGCGTGGCTTTTCAATGGTCTGCCTTCCGTCTGACCACGTTCCAGAAAATGCAAGAAGGGCGGCCGTCCCGAGTGTGCAACATCGGGATTTAGCGTCAGATAGCTTGCGGGTGAAAACTCTGGATTTGGCTGAAGCCCCATCCTTTCCCCCCATAATATAAAATGACGCAACGGAAAAATCCGAAATAGCGGATGCAGCCAAGGATGCGCGCCCACATAGAAGGATGCATCGAACAAGCCGCTTGCGCTGGCCAGTTGTCGATAGCGTCGCTCCTCCGCGCGCAACCCGAAAAGCCGCAACGCCTTTTTCACTCGCGCCAACCAAACGGCACTTTGCATATCAAACTCCCTGTGGCTGCAACTGCCCCTAACTTGCCGAAGAGAAGTTTCCGCAAGGTTTCCGGAACTAGGCTTCATGCAGAATTTCATGAGCATGGCGCAACAAAAGCGCCAATCCGATTGCCAACGGCACCAAGGCCGCCAAAGCCATAGAACCCGGTTCTGTCCAGGTCGCCTCATATGCCGGGTATAGCCCCGCGCGCACCTCCGAAACCGCGTGCACCAACGGATTGAACCCAAGCCAGTGATCATAAGGGTGCGGCAAGGTCTCGGGCAAAAACACCACTGCCGAGACCAAAAACAACGGGCGATTTGCGATTGACCATAATCGCTCCCAAATCGGGAAAGCCCCAAAGAGATAGGCATTCAACACGCCCGTGCTGGCCCCCATCAACAGCGCCAGACCAAACCCTGTCGCCAAACGGATCGGATCAATCGCAATCATATCGCGACTCCAAAGCGTCAGACTGCCAAGGACCAATGTGATGATAATTGTCTGGGTCACGCTTGCCAGAAAGAGCCGCGCCAGCAATGCATCCATCCAACTCACCGCCGGATAGGCCAGCAAAGGCCGAGAAAACCGCAACGCCACGCCAATCTTTTGCGCCACATCCGAATAAAGCGCGAATGGCAAATAGCCTGTCGCATAAAACAACGCGAAATCCTGCCCCAAGGGGGGGCGATGAAAGGCTGCTGAAAACGCCAGCGATAACAACAAAACAGCGGCAATCGGCTCGAAAATCACCCATAAATAGCCGCCCCGCAATCGCCCCTCCGAGCTGGCCATTTCGCGTAACAACAGGGCCAATATCGCTCGAATTGATGTGAAATGCGTCATGAGGCAGCTCGACTGTTAGGCAAATCTTTGCAGATCGAGGTCTAGTCTCGAAGCGTGAAGATTCTCCTAGCATCGGAGGAAAATATGCCACCCGCCGTCTTGAAAAAAACTGATCGGTCCGCAATCGGCCCTATGGGGCTGGCGAAACCGCATGTGCCGCCTCCGCTGCCTTTCCCGCCCTTGTCACCCGTCGAGGTGACGGCGCCAAGACCGTGGGCTGCTATCCCCGGCCTCGCTCGGATGAGGTTGCGGCACTGGGGCGTCGTGCTGTCTTTTCTATGCATCGTGCTCCTGCCTGGGGTTTGGGCGGGCTGGTATCTGACCCAGCGTGCAGCGGATCGCTATGTCGCGCATTTGGGCTTTGTCGTGCGCGCCGAAAGCAGCGTGCCCGGCGCAAGCCTTGCGGATGGCATGCCGGCTTTGGCGGCTCTGACCGGGGCAAGCACGCCTGATGCGGCGATTCTCGAAGAGTTCTTGGGCTCAACGGCGATTGTCGACCGTGTCGGACGTCAGATTGATCTTGTCGCGCTTTGGTCCCTGCCGGATCAAGATCGGCTTTTTGCTCTCTCACCAAATGCGACATTCGAAGATGTGGTGCAATTTTGGCCTCGAATGGTGCGGTTTTCAACTCGTCCTGGCAGCGGATTGATCGGCTTGAAAGTCGCCGCTTTTCAGCCGCAGCATGCCCGCCAAATCGCTCTGGCCATTCAGGCGGAAAGCGCTCTCTTGGTAAATGAGCTCTCCCGTCAAGCAGAAGCCGAGGCCCTGCGTTCACGCAAGGAAGAGCGGGAAAATGCGGTCTTGCGGCTCACGTCTGCGCGGCAAGCTATGGCACAATTTCGGGCAACGAGCCGCCTTGTAGATCCCACTGCAGATATCGCAGGCGAGATGAATGTTTTAACTGACCTTCAGCGGCGCATGGCCGACGAATCGGTCACCCTCGACATGTTGCGAAACGATGCAGAGGAGCGGCGAACAACGTGAAACGATTCCGTAG
Source organism: Paracoccaceae bacterium (assembly GCA_003512825.1). Taxonomy (GTDB): domain Bacteria; phylum Pseudomonadota; class Alphaproteobacteria; order Rhodobacterales; family Rhodobacteraceae; genus UBA9554. The sequence goes on from DOOI01000213.1 coordinate 43,334, forward strand.
CCGCTGCCCGGATTGCACAAACCGAAAAGCGCATCGCTGTCTTGCGCGACCGCATCGCGGCGGAACGGGAAAAGTTCGGTGGTCTGGCAGAGCGCGATTATTCCAAGCTTCTCGCAGAATATGAAAGCCTCGCCGTCGAACTGGACTTTGCCGAGAAATCCTATCTCGCAGCCCTCGCAGCCGAAGAAGTCGCTCGCACCGAAGCCCGCCGCCAAGGCCGCCACCTTGCCGTTTATGATCCGCCTCTTACGCCACAAAGCGCCGTCGAGCCCCGACGTGCGATACTCTTCTTCTCTGTCCTCGCTGCTGCAATGATGCTCTGGGCTGTACTCACACTGGCAGGTTACGGCTTGAGGGATCGGATGTAGCTGCCCATGATCACCTTCATCAACGTCAACAAATCATACACATCACGTGGAACACGCCAAATCGTGGCGCGCGACCTCTCGGTCTGCTTTCCAAGTGGCCAATGCTTGGGCCTTCTCGGACGCAATGGGGCGGGAAAATCTTCGCTTTTGCGGCTTATTGCTGGCCTCTTGCGCCCCGACACAGGGGAAATTCGTAGACATGGAACGGTGAGTTGGCCGATAGGCTTTCAAGGCAGCTTCCATCCCGATCTTACGGGGGCGGAAAATACCCGCTTCGTCGCGCGCCTTTATGGCCGTGACAGCCGTGAGACTCTCGATTTCGTCGCCGACTTCGCCGAGCTTGGTGCCCATCTACGGCAGCCTGTCCGCGTCTATTCTTCCGGTATGCGCGCGCGATTGGCTTTCGCCCTTTCCATGGCGGTGCCCTTCGACACCTACCTCATCGACGAGGTCACTTCGGTCGGCGATGCAGGGTTTCGCGAAAAGAGCGAAGCAATCTTGCAAGACCGTTTGAAATCCGCCGGGGCTATTGTCGTATCGCATTCTCTCGATCTCCTGCGGCGTATTTGTGGGCCGGGCGCCGTGTTGGAAAATGGCCGCATCTTCTATTATCAGCGGGTCGAGCGGGCGATTGAACATCACCATTACCTACTTAAAGGTGCTCTTCCGCCATGGCTGAAATGACACCGCACGCCCGCCTGACCAATCAGATGGACGCGCTTTCATCCGCAATTGCTCGCGATCGTGCGGTCACGGTGTTAATGCCCACGCTGAATGGTGCAGCCTTTATTCTCGAGCAACTCCAAAGCCTTGCCACGCAAACTCTGTTGCCTACGCGCCTCGTCGTTTCAGATGACGGGTCGCGCGATGCGACGCTGGCAAAGATTGCGGATTTCGCGCATGTGGCCCCCTTTCCCATTACAATCTTGCGTGGGCCCGGCCAAGGCGTGGCGGCGAATGTCCTTTCTCTCCTGGCCAGCGCTCCCCCCGGTGCGGTGGCCTTGTGCGACCAAGACGATGTCTGGCTCCCTGAAAAACTCGCCCGCGCGCGTGCCGCCCTTGCGGGTTTGCCCCTCAAGACACCCGCTCTTTATGCGAGCGCCCGTGTGGTAACGGATCGTTTCCTTTCCACACGCCGCTCCTCAGTCCATTACCCGTTGTTTCCTGAATTTGCCGCCGCCCTTGTGCAAAACCCTGCTGCCGGGAACACCATTTTGCTCAACGGCGCCGGGGCATCGCTGGCGCGAATGGCCGCGCGTGATCTCACCAATGCCCCTCCATTCCATGACTGGTGGCTTTGCCAATTGGTTCTAGGTGCAGGTGGCACAGTCCTGCTCGATCCAGTTCCACAAGTGCTCTACCGTCAGCACAATGCCAATGCACTCGGGGCAAACACGGGCTTGCGCCGCCGTCTCGGCCGCCTGCGAACGCTTTTCAACGGGTGCTATGGACAATGGATCACCTTGCATGCCGAAGCGCTGCACGCGTCCCGCGCGCGCCTCACCCCAACGGCCGAGGCGCGTCTTCTTGATCTCCGCGCCGCGCTCGCCACTGGCGGGCACCACATCTTCGATGGTCCGCTGCAACGCGCACACCCTTTCGAAAGATTCGCGGCGCGCTGTGCCGCCCGGCTTGGCCGTTTGGCGCCCAAAGGATGAATAAAATCGCAAGGATTGTTCATCCCTTGGTCATAATCTCGCCGCCGCAACGTACGGCTTAATTGGCAAAGCTCTCCATAATGGAGGGCCTCAATGCCAAAACTTCAGCATAAACAAACCTTCACAAGCCCCGGCTGGGTGTACCTGACAGGTATTTCCTCGATGCAAATTGTGCCCACCAATGGCGGGACAACGCTCTACATCGGCTCGAAAGCCTATGGCGGTATTTTGGGCCTGTCCCTTTCCGAGGGGCAATCGGGCAGTTTCTTGGGCGCTTGGGCTGTGCCCGGTCGCGGGTCTTCGTTTTTGTTGGAGGATATGGCGTGGATCACCATCAACGGGGCTCCGCGCCTGATCGTTGCCGAAACGGCCAGTCCGCATATCGAGCGGTTTGACATCGGGCTGGACGGTCGTCTGGGGGCATCTTTCGCTTTGCTTGACGCCAATGCGCCCGCGGTCTCTCGCATAGCTACACTCGCAACATCGGGCGATCCTGTGCTCTTTTCCAATGCCCCGGGGGTGGCTGGAATGACCAGCTTCCGCTTGTCCAACTCCGGCACCGCGACCCTCAGCGCCACCCAAGCCGACAGCCCGAAATCCGCAGTGGCGGACGGGGGCGAATTGCTCGTGTTAACCAATTCTGGCGGCAATTTTGTCGTCACCGCGTCGCAACAAGAGGGTGCGCTCTCTACGTTTCGGTCAGACGCGACAGGCGCGCTCAGTCTCGTCGATACAATCGGTGCAAAAGAAGGTCTTTGGCTGGCGGGCCTCGACACTATCGTCAGCGTCCAAGCGGATGGAAAAAGCTACCTTGTTATTGGCGGACTTTTGTCCAGCACGCTGTCGGTCGTCCGGGTCAATCCGATGGGCGTAATGTTTGTTTCAGATCATATCATCGACAGCCTCTACACGCGGTTCGCACAAGTGGACGCACTCGCCAGCTTTGCCGCTGCGACGCGGGGCTTTGTGCTTGCAGGCGGCTCTGATGACGGCCTCTCGCTCCTTGAAATTCTGCCCGACGGGCAGCTTTTCCATCACCAAGCGCTGGCGCAATCCTCTGGCCAAACGCTCACCAATATTTCTGCAATAGCGGCCACTGTCGTTGGCAATGAGGCGCAAATCTTTGTTTCCGGTGCGACCCATGGCGTCACACAATTCACCTTCGCACTTGGCATGCTCGCGCCGCCAATTCTGGGCGCGGCGCATAGCGAGCAACTCACAGGCGATGCCCGTGACGATATCTTGTTTGGTGGCGACGGGGCCGATACGCTGACAGGCGGCGCGGGCGATGACCTGCTTTTCGGTCAGGGTGGTGCAGATCGGCTTATCGGCGGGGCAGGGGCTGACATCTTTATTTTTGATTCAGATATCAGCCGTGACCAAATCAATGATTTCGAGCGCGGTATTGACCGGATCGACCTTTCACGCTGGGACGACATTTACCATGTGGGCGCATTGGTCCTCAGATCCCGACCCACGGGGGCCGATCTGATCTTCGGCGAGCTCTCTGTGCGAATCCAAACTCTCGATGGAACGCCACTTGGCCAAGATTTCCTCGTCTCAGACAATTTCATTTTCTGAGAATCGCCAAATGCCCCATCAAAACATGCAAAAAGGCCCAGCCATTGGGGGCTGGGCCTTTTCGTATTCTGGTGAGCCGTGCAGGATTCGAACCTGCGACCCAGTGATTAAAAATCACTTGCTCTACCAACTGAGCTAACGGCCCTCTGGAGGCGGTGTTTATGAACATGCAGAGAGAGGGTCAACCCCGAAAATCACAGTAATTTGCGGCACCTGTCCGCTTGCTGGATTCCCCTCGCCTCTCGGAGTATAGACGCCGCTCATAACCCTGTGGACAAATGCGCGCTATGGCACTGCCTTTTATGAAGATGCACGGATTGGGCAATGACTTCGTCGTCATCGACGCGCGCCGCGCGCCTGTTGGCTTGCCCCCTGCTTTGGTGATGGCCATCGCCGACCGTCATCGCGGTATTGGCTTTGATCAACTCGCCGTAATCGAAACACGCGGCACCTCTGACGCGCATTTGGTGTTCTACAATGCCGATGGCTCTACCTCTGCTGCCTGCGGCAACGCCACCCGTTGTATTGCCCGCCACCTGATGGACGAAACCGGGCGCAAGCAACTGACCCTGACCACGGATCGCGGCGCCTTGCTTGCCGAGGATCGGGGAGCAGGTGTCACAGCCGTCAACATGGGCCAGCCGCAATTGCTTTGGCACGAAGTGCCTTTGCTGCACGACATGGATACGCTCGCTCTGCCTATCGAAGGTGCCCCCACGGCAACAGGCATGGGCAATCCGCATTGCACGTTCTTCGTGGATGATGTTGCCGCCGTCGATCTTGCGCGGCGCGGGGCAGAGATTGAACATCATCCGCTCTATCCGCAGCGCACCAATGTGCAATTCGCCCAAGTCATTGCCCCCGATCATCTGCGGATGCGGGTCTGGGAACGCGGTGTTGGGGTGACACTTGCGTCGGGCTCTTCTTCTTGCGCGACGGCTGTTGCAGCCGCCCGGCGTGGCCTCACCTCTCGTCAGGTCCGGATCGATCTTGATGGTGGAACGCTCAACATCGACTGGCGCGCAGATGGCGTGTGGATGATCGGCACCACCATGCATGTGGCCGATGGCACCTTTACCGACGAATTTCTGCGGAGCATCGCATGACAGCCCGCCCTCCGATTTTCGCCACCCTTGGTTGCCGTCTCAACGCCTACGAAACCGAGGCGATGAAAGAATTGGCCGAACAGGCAGGCGTAAATGGTGCCGTTGTGATCAACACCTGCGCGGTCACTGCCGAAGCGGTCAAGAAAGCGCGCCAAGAAATCCGCCGCCTGCGCCGCGAAAATCCCGATGCCAAAATCATTGTCACGGGCTGTGCGGCACAAACCGAGCCTGACACCTTCGCCGCGATGGCCGAGGTCGATCATGTCATCGGGAATACCGAAAAGATGGAGCCTGCCACTTGGGCCCGCCTTGGCCCTGACTTCATTGGTGAAACCGAGCGGGTGCAAGTTAACGACATCATGTCAGTCACCGAAACGGCAGGTCATCTGATCGACGGTTTCGGTCGTCACCGTGCCTATGTGCAGGTGCAAAATGGCTGCGATCATCGCTGCACTTTCTGCATCATCCCCTATGGCCGGGGCAATTCCCGCTCTGTGCCCGCAGGGGTGGTGATCGAGCAGATCAAACGGTTGGTGGACAAAGGCTTCAACGAAGTGGTGCTGACCGGCGTTGATCTTACTTCGTGGGGGGCAGATCTTCCTGCCACGCCACGCTTGGGCGATTTGGTGATGCGAATCCTGCGCCTCATCCCCGATCTGCCCCGCCTGCGGATATCGTCCATCGATTCGATCGAAGCAGACGAAAATCTGATGCAGGCCATCGCCACCGAACCGCGCTTGATGCCTCACCTGCATCTCTCTTTGCAACATGGCGACGACCTCATCCTCAAGCGGATGAAACGCCGCCACCTGCGCGACGACGCGATCCGCTTTTGTGAAGATGCCCGCCGCCTCCGCCCCGACATCACCTTCGGGGCCGATATTATTGCAGGCTTCCCCACTGAAACCGACGCGCATTTCGAAAACTCGCTCAAGCTGGTGACAGAGTGCGACCTGACTTGGTTGCACGTGTTTCCATATAGCCCGCGCAAAGGCACCCCAGCGGCGCGGATGCCCGCCGTTGAAGGTGGCGTGATCCGTGCACGCGCGGCGCGCCTGCGCGCTCTCGGGGATGTCGCCGTTGCCCGCCACCTGAGCGCACAAAAAGGCCGCGCACACCAAGTCTTGATGGAAAGCCCAACCATGGGGCGCACAGAACAATTCGCCGAAGTTGACTTCGCCCAAGCCCAGCCCGAGGGTTCGATTGTTACGGCGCAGATCCTTGGCCATCACGGCAGCCGCCTGACTGCTTAACCCTTTTTGGAGTTCCCGATGCATCCCAATCCCGCCTTTCGTGGTGTCGAGGCCGCGCAAAATCTTGCTCTGCTGCGCGCGCGCTCCTTTGGTATTCTCACCGCGATGGGGGCTGACGCGCCCTTGGCCAGCCACATTCCCTTCCTCGTCTCTCACGATGCCCAAAGCATCGAGTTCCATCTCGTGCGAAACTCTCCCATGACACGCGCCTTGGGGGCTGGTGCTGAGGTGCGGCTGATCGTCGAAGGTCCCGAAGGTTATATCTCGCCTGATTGGTATGGGGCCGAAGACCAAGTCCCTACTTGGAACTATGCTGCCGTCCATGTGCTCGGCCGCGCCGCTCTCACCTCTGAGGAGGGCTTTCGCGATCTGCTCGACCGCCTTTCAGCGCATTTCGAGGCCCGGCTTTTGCCGAAAAAACCTTGGACCTCCAACAAAATGTCTGATGGCGTGATGGAACGGATGATGCGCGGTATTGTGCCCTGCCGCCTTGATATCCGCGAGGTCCAATCCACGTGGAAGCTGGGTCAAAACAAGCCGGAAAGCGCGCGTCTTGGTGTAGCAGATGGGCTCGAGGGGCAGGGCCACGCTGCGCTCGCTGCCTTGATGCGTCATCCCCCGTCCTGATCGCGCGCGCATGGACACTCCGCGCGCCCCGCTCTAGCGTCCTCATGGGAGCTAGAGGGAGACGCCCATGAAATTGATCCATTCACCCGCATCGCCATTCGTCCGCAAAGTGATGGTGACACTGCACGAAACTGGCCTGACCGACCGCGTGACCTTGGTGCCTGTGGCCACGACGGCGCTCAATACCGCCCCAGAGGCCAAAGCGGCCAATCCATTGGGTAAAATTCCGGCGCTGATCCGCGACGACGGGCGCGCGCTCCACGATTCAGCCGTGATCTGCCGCTACATCGACAGCCTCGCAGGCGCCAAACTGCACCCAAGCGATGATTTCGACGCCATGATGCTCGAATCGATGGCGAATGCCGTGATGGAAGCTGGCGTGCTGATGGTTTATGAGGCCCGTCTGCGCCCCGCGGAAGCCCAATTCGGCCCTTGGGTCGAGGCGCAATGGGGCAAGATCTGTGGAGCGCTCGACGACATCGACGCTCATTGGATGGGCCACCTCACAGGCGACGTGACCGGCGCTCAAATCGCACTCGCGTCGGCGCTTGGCTATCTCGATTTCCGCCACGACGCCCGAGAGTGGCGCAAAGGCCGGGTCAATCTCGCGGCATGGTTCGCCACCTTCTCCCAGCGCCCCTCCATGGTCGCCACCCACCCGGGCTGAGTATTGGTAAACCCCCCAGAAAAAGGGCGCGACTACGCCGCGCGTTCTCTTTCTCACCAATTAAAAACGGGGGCCAAATGGCCCCCGTCCTCAACTTCATCCCGGCATCGACTTAAATTGCAGCGATCATCTCGGATTGTTTGACAATCACTTCCGCCTGCTTGATCGAGGCAATATCCACCAAACGTCCCTTGTACACCGTCGCGCCTTCGCCCCGCGCCTTGGCATCTTCCATCGCTTGCAAGATCTCGCGCGCCTCTGCTACGGCGGCCTCTGACGGCGTGAACACTTCGTTGGACAAAGTCACCTGCTTGGGGTGAATGGCCCATTTGCCCACCATGCCCAATGTCGCTGACCGCCGGGCCTGCGCGCGGAATCCCTCTTCGTCGGAAAAATCGCCAAACGGCCCGTCCACAGGCAATACACCATGCGTGCGGCAAGCGGCCACAATTGCCGTCTGTGCCCAATGCCACGGATCCGCCCAATATTTCGCGCCCTCATGCAGCATGTAATAATTCGCCTGTGTGCCGCCGATGCCGGTTGTCTGCATGCCCATCGAGGCCGCAAAATCCGCAGCGCCAAGGCTCATCGCTACAAGGCGCGGGGTTGCTGCTGCGATCTCTTCCACATGAGCGATACCCGCCGCACTTTCGATGATCACCTCGAAACGGATAGGCTTGCTGCGCCCCTTGGCCCGCTCGATCGCGGTCACCAGCGCATCCACCGCATAAAGGTCCGCCGCACATCCCACTTTCGGGATCATAATCTGGTCCAAACGATCCGAGGATTGCTCCAACAAATCCACCACATCACGATACCAAAACGGCGTATCAAGCCCGTTGATCCGCACCGAAAGGGTCTTTTTACCCCAATCCACAGTGTTGATTGCTTCAATCACATTCGCCCGCGCCTGATCCTTATCTGTGGGGGCTACCGAATCTTCCAGATCGAGGTTGATCACATCTGCCGCACTCGACGCCATCTTTTCAAAAATAGCCGGGCGCGAGCCGGGGCCAAACAATTGGCAGCGGTTCGGGCGGGCAGCAGGCGTAGGTTGCAGGCGGAAGGACATCGGCGCTCTCCGGTCAGTTGAGGGTCATTCGGCAATGAAATTGCGGTTTCGATGCCCGGAGAGTTAGGAAATTGCGCGGCCATGTGCAAGGCGATTTTGCCGCTGCGGCATTGCAGCCGCAGCATCCGCTGGATTGATAAGCAATCAGAAGCGCGTCAAATCGCGGCTTTCAGGCTCTCTTCAAGGTAAATTTCGCGCAGACGTGCGGCGACAGTGCCGGGCTTGCCGGTGCCAATCGCCGTTCCATCGATTTCGACCACAGGCATGACAAAGGTCGAGGCCGACGTGATAAACGCCTCATCCGCCTCTTGCGCTTCTGCAATGCTAAACGCGCGTTCTTCGACTTCCATCTGTGCCTCACGGGCAAACCGCAGCACAGCGGCGCGCGTAATCCCATGCAGAATGTCGTTCGACAATTCCCGCGTGATTATCCTGTTGCCCTTGACGATGTAGGCATTGTTCGAAGTCCCTTCGGTCACCTTGCCATCTTCCACCATCCAAGCATCATCACAGCCTGCTTTTTTGGCCATCATCTTGCCCATGGAAGGAAACAACAGCTGCACCGTCTTGATATCGCGCCGCGCCCAGCGTTGATCTTCGATCGAGATCACTTTCATCCCAATTTTTGCCATCGGGCTTGCCGCCATGCCGGGCTTTGATTGCGTGAAAAGCACCAAGGTGGGTTTGGTATCCGCTGATGGGAATGCAAAATCGCGGTCTCCGGGATTGCCGCGCGTAACTTGGAGGTAAATCATCCCATCCACGATCTCGTTGCGCGTCACCAATTCGCGGTGGATCTCCAGCAATTCCGCGTCGGTGCAGGGGGTCGCCATATCCAATTCAGTGAGCGAGCGATGCAGGCGCACGATATGACCGCCGAAATCAATCAGCTTACCGCCCAACACACTGGTTACCTCGTAAACGCCGTCCGCCATCAGAAAACCGCGGTCAAAAATCGAGACGGTCGCCTCGGTTTCGGGCAGATATGCGCCATTCACATAAACGGTTCTCATCGCGCGGTCTCCTCAAGGGCTAAATTGACCCTCGGCTTGTCGCCGGAACCGTCGCGTCGGTCAAGGGCGGGCACGTCGCACCCGCCCTCCCCAGATCAATAGCCCAGAGCAATTCCGTCTTTGCGCGGATCAGATGCCCCTTCCAAAAGCCCGTCTTCGCGGAGCAAAATCATCTGCGCCCCGCCAATCGCCACCTTTGGCGTGGCAACCTTGTGTCCCTTGGCGGCCAATTCGGCACGCACGGCGTCCGAATAGCCGCGCTCGACATTCATCACGCCCAAATCGGTAAAGCTGCGTGGCGCGTCCAAGGCATCTTGTGGCTCAAGCCCGTAGTCCACCATATTCGACACGACCCGCGTATGCCCGTTCGGCTGATAGGCTCCACCCATCACGCCAAACGGCGCGATCACTTTGCCGTTCTTTTTCAGCATGCCGGGGATGATCGTATGCATCGGGCGTTTGCCGCCCTTCATCTCGTTGGCATGGCCCTCTTCCAGAGTGAAGCCAGCACCCCGGTTTTGGAAGAGCACACCAAATTTCTCTGAGGCGATCCCCGATCCAAAGCCATGGAAGACCGAATAGATAAGTGACACAGCCATCCGGTCACGATCGACAACCGTGATATAGATTGTGTCCTTGTGAACCTGCTCCGTCAGTGGCGCCGCCGCAGCCATCGCATGATCGCGGTCAATCAATGCCGCCAGCCGCGCGGCGGTTTCCGGCGCAATCATATACTCCATGCGGGTTGTGTGGCTTGGATCAGCAATAAACCGATTGCGCGCATCATAGGCCAGCTTCGCAGCCTCAGCTTCGATATGTGCGCGCTCGGCACCCCAAGGGTCCATCGATTTCAGGTCGAAATGCTTAAGGATATTCAGCATCAAGATGGCCGTGGCACCTTGGCCATTTGGCGGATGCTCGCAGAGTTCCAATTCCCCATAAGTCCCAGAAATTGGCGTGCCATAATGGCTCTCAGCGGCAGCGAAGTCGTCCATCGTGTGAATGCCGCCGCGCGCGCGCAGCGCCGCCACCATATCTTCGGCCACTTCGCCTGTGTAAAACGCATCTCGTCCATTTTTTGAAATCCGGCGCAGCACCTCTGCCTGACCCGGAAAGCGCATCATATCTCCTAGGGCAAACGGCGCACCGCCCTTGGTATAATGCGTGATCCCATGTCCCGAGAGTGTCGCCGTGTTATCCGCCAAATCAAATGCAACGCGTGGAGCGACTGGTACGCCCTCATCCGCATAGCGAATCGCCGGAGCCAGAATTGCATCCAACCCAAGTTTGCCGTGATCATTCGACAAGCGACAAAACGCATCAATTGCTGTGGGGATTGTCACCGCTTCCGGCCCATGCAGCGGAACAGCCGTCAACCCCCGCGCCCTTAGGTCTGCTGCATCCGCAGCCTTGGGGGCGCGCCCCGAGCCATTGACCGAAATAATGTCTTCCGTGCCGGGCTTCTTGATCAAGACAAAGCAATCGCCGCCGATTCCGGTCATTTGCGGCTCGCAAATTCCCAAAAGAACCGCGCCAGCAATCGCGGCATCCACCGCATTCCCGCCCCGCTCCAAAACCTCAACCGCCACCTTGGCGGCCAAAGGGTGCGAAGTCGCACAAATACCATTTGCCGCAATCACTTGGCTGCGGCCTGGCTTTTGAAAATCACGCATTTTGGTTTGTCTCCCTGATCCCAAGCGGAAGACTAGTCTTTACGGCTGGGTTTGCAATGATCTGGGAGTGTAGTTCCTCGACACCGAGCACTGGGTGGGGGCTGTTAACACCCGGTGCCGAGGGAAGCTATTTGCAGCTACCCTTCCCTTATGACGTTTGAGTCTGGCCTTCGTTGGGAAGAACTAAGGCATGTTTGTGGCGGCTCACTTTTTTCCTCCCTTGCTATAAGGCGGTCGTATCCGCTCGGGCACAAAAGTGAGCGTGAAAGACAGGTGGGTGACGCCATCTCGGCGGAAAATTCGCAAGTCATGCACCAAATCTCTAATAAGTGCCCAGCCAAAGCCACCTTCCGGCAAGGCTTCCGGCACAATATCCGCCAAACACTTGCCGCGGATCAGGTCCTCTGGCGGAGCCTGTCCCTGATCGCTGACCGTCACCACAAGCTTGCGCGCTAAGGCCAGAAAACTCACCCAAATCGGCCCCGAGTTTTTTGCGCCATAGGCGTGCTCTTCGATGTTGTTGAATACTTCTGCCATGACAATCTCCGCCGCTTCGATCAAATCGCCCGGCATGGCCCAAGCCGCCAAACAAGCCATCAACTCCTCTAAGGCTGCGCGCACCTGCATGGGTCCGGTCGTGAACTGCAACGCAAAGAATCGTTCCGCGCCCGCTGCGTTGTCGGCTCCGCTGTCATCAACTGGTCCGCGCATCTGCCTCGCCTCAGCTCGCATCACTTATACCCGCCTCCACCGACACATGGATGGGAAAGACACTGTCCATCCGCGTGAGGCGAAACACTCTTTCCACGGTTGGGGTCAGTCCCGCCAAATGCAGGCGACGCGGCGCCAAAGCCTTCATCACAGCCACGATTGCCCCCAAGCCGGAGCTGTCAACAAAGGTAATCCGCGTCAAATCGAGAACCACCGCGCCGTCTCCGGGCAATCCCCGCATTGCTTCCTTGAAGGCCAGCGCCACTGCCGCATCAATGCGCGAGGCTTCAAGGGTCACAACCAGACAATTGCGCTCAAGTTGGTGGATCAGCCGCATCATCACGCTCCGCAGAAATACGCATACACTCGGCAAAGACTGGACGATAAACCTTTCCATCTCGTATTCATGGCTCAGGAAAATGGGAGGACATGATGCAAGAGGTCGTAATCGCAGGCGCCGCGCGCACCGCCATGGGTGGATTTCAGGGCGTTTTTAACACCGTCTCTGCCGCGCAACTCGGCGGCGCTGCCATCCGCGCGGCTCTGGCCGACGCCGGAGCCAGCACCGTCGATGAGCTCTTGATGGGCTGCGTCCTCCCCGCAGGCCAAGGCCAAGCGCCAGCCCGCCAAGCAGGCTTTGCCGGCGGATTAGGCGAAGAGGTGCCAGCCACAACGCTTAACAAAATGTGCGGCTCAGGCATGAAGGCCACCATGATCGCCTTCGACCAAATTGCGCTCGGACATGCCCAAACAATGATCGCAGGCGGCATGGAATCGATGTCCAATGCCCCCTACCTTCTGCCAGCTATGCGGGGCGGAGCGCGCATAGGCCACCAAGGCGCAATCGACCATATGTTCCTCGATGGTCTGGAAGACGCCTATGACAAAGGCCGCCTGATGGGCACATTCGCAGAAGATTGCGCCGAAGCGTTCCAATTCACACGCGCGGATCAAGACGCCTACGCATTGGGCTCGCTCGAAAATGCGCTAAAGGCCATCCAAAGCGGCGCGTTTGACGGCGAAGTCTTCCCCGTTACTCTCTCGGGACGCGCGGGCGACACGGTGGTGTCGGAGGACGAACAGCCGGCCAAGGCCCGCCCGGACAAGATCCCGACCCTCAAGCCTGCCTTCCGCAAAGATGGCACCGTTACCGCCGCCAATGCCTCGTCGATCTCTGATGGCGCTGCCGCCTTGGTGCTGGCGTCGCGCCAAGCGGCACAAGCGCAAGGCCTGAAAATCCGGGCGCGGATCCTTGGCCACGCAAGCCACGCGCAAGCCCCCGCACATTTCCCGACCGCACCAGTGCCCGCTGCCCGCAAATTGCTCGACCGTTTGGGCTGGGAGAAAGACAGCGTTGACCTTTGGGAAGTCAACGAAGCCTTCGCCGTCGTCCCCATGGCCTTCATGCATGAAATGGGGATCGCACGCAGCAAGATGAACGTCAACGGCGGGGCCTGCGCGCTTGGGCATCCCATCGGTGCCTCTGGTGCAAGGATTATTGTGACGCTGCTCAACGCACTTGAAAAGCGTGGCCTGAACCGTGGCATCGCAGCAATTTGCATCGGGGGCGGCGAAGGAACAGCCATCGCCATCGAACGCACATAAACAAAAACTCTTGCAAGAGTTTTCCGAATTCCTTGCAAGGAATTCTCTAAGGTCCTTGCAAGGACCTTAGGCAAGACAGGAGGCACGCGTGCCAGTCAACTACTCCGAGCTTTCCGCTCAAATCATCGCGCTGACAGCGGGCGAGCGCGACACGGTCTCGCTCATGGCCACGCTCGCATGCGAAGTGCACCGCGCCGATGCGCGCTTTGACTGGACCGGGTTTTACAGGGTTGTCGCACCAGACATCTTGAAAATCGGCCCCTATCAAGGCGGGCATGGCTGTCTGGTTATCCCGTTCTCTCGCGGTGTCTGTGGCGCTTGCGCGCGAACGGGAGAGGTCCAGCTGGTGCCCGACGTAGAGGCCTTTCCCGGCCATATCGCATGCGCGGCGTCGACCCGCTCCGAGCTGGTCTTGCCGGTTCGCAATGCCGCAGGCCGGCTCTTGGGGGTCTTCGATATCGACAGCGACTTGCCAGATGCCTTCAGCCAAACAGATGCGGAGGAGCTGCAATCTATTCTTGATCAGGTGTTTGCCGAGGCCGAGTAGGCTTGACACGGGCCTACGCCGCCCCGCCCCAGTCTCTGCCCCCGCCGGGGTATGGTCCGCCCAATGTCCCTAGCCGCCGCCAATAATTGCGCCTGCAGCAAAGACCAAGGCACCGCCAACCACGACTTGGAAAGCGGCCCGCAGGAACGGAGTTTGCATATAGCGGTTCTGAATCCATGCGATGGCCCAGAGCTCTATAAAGACCACGACCATTGCGGTGATCGTGGCGGTCCAGAAATGTGGGATCAGATAGGGCAACGCATGGCCAAGGCCGCCCAGCGTTGTCATAACACCTGCCGAGATACCGCGTTTCACGGGTGATCCACGACCCGAAAGCTGGCCATCGTCCGATGCGGCTTCCGTAAAGCCCATAGAGATGCCTGCGCCCACAGACGCCGCAAGCCCCACCAAGAACGTGGTCCAAGTGTCTTGAGTGGCAAAGGCCGTGGCAAAAATCGGCGCGAGCGTAGATACCGATCCATCCATCAAGCCCGCAAGGCCCGGCTGCACCCATGTCAGCACGAATTGCCGATGCGCGCTTTCGGCTTCGTTTTCCAAGGTTTCATCGTCCAGATGGGCCTTCTCCAAACTGCCCGCCCGGTGCTGGTGGCCTGCTTCGGCGGCCGCAAGGTCGCCCAGCAATTTGCGCGTTCCCGCATCAGAAGAGGACTGTGCCGCCATCAGATAAAAGCGTTCTGCTTCTCTCTCCATCGCGCGGGCTTCGGCGCGAATTTTCTCAAGACCGAGGTTTTGCACCAACCAGACCGGCCGACGGGCATAGTAGCCAGCCACATGCTCACGCCGTATCAGCGGAATGACTTCGCCAAAGCGGCGGCGGTGCATTTCGATCAAGCGCTGGCGGTGTGCGTCTTCTTCCGCAGCCATCTCGTCGAAAACCACAGCCGTCGCTGGAAACTCAGCGCGCAATTGCTCGGCATAAGAACGATAGATGCGTCCATCATCTTCTTCGCTCGAAATCGCAAGCGACAGAATCTCTTGCTCGGTGAGATCGCGGAAATGTCGTCTTTGGCTGAAAAATCGCATTCTGCCGGCTCCAGTTTGGAATGATTCCAAGTTAACCTGTGTTTGCACCGCATTCAAGGCAGGGTGCTTGCGAAAAGTGAACCGAACAGTCTACATGGTAACATTCAAGGTGTGAGTAAAACAGGAGCGTTCGCAGCCAATATGCCGGATGGTATTCGACGAGGACGAAAATATGATCAGGTCTTGATAGGCGCGCGCGATGTCTTCCTCGTGCATGGCTATGAAGCGGCCTCTGTCGATGAAATCGCCCGTGCAAGCGGCGTGAGCAAAGCCACGCTCTACAGCTATTTCCCCGACAAACAGCATTTGTTCATCGAAGTCGTCCGTTCTGAATGCAACCGTCAGGCGGATGCCGCTGTCGAGGTGATTGCCCCTGATGCCCCGGCTTCCGTCGTGCTGGAACAGGTCGCGCGCCATATCCTCGCTTTTGTGCTCTCAGATTTCGCTCAGGCCGTTTTCCGTGTGTGCGTCTCCGAGGCCGAGCGCTTCCCCGAATTGGGCCGCGCCTTTTACGAAAGCGGTCCCCGACTGGGCCATTTGCGGTTGGTTGCGTGGATGCAATCTGCGGTCGCCGAAGGCAAACTGGCGATCGACGATGTGCCGCTTGCTGCGGATCAATTTGCCGAGCTTTGCAAAGCGTCGCTTTGGACCAAATCCTTCTTCGGCATCCAGACTCGCTTCTCCAAAGCCGAGGTTGATCACGTCATTCATGGGGCCGTCGCCACCTTCCTCGCGCGCTACGGCAATTGATTTACGTTGTTAATTGGTTTCACGTGGCTATTCTCTCCAGATCACTCGGAGGAATAACCCATGTCCACACCGCCCTTTCGCGCCGACCACGTTGGCAGTCTCTTGCGCCCCGCAACCGTGAAAGCAGCCCGACGCGCGCATTTTGAAGAAAAATCTCTCGATCAAGCGGGGCTCGCACAGGCCGAAGATGCCGCCATTACGGCCTTGATCAAGATGCAAGAAAGCGTGGGTTTGCCCGTTGTCACCGATGGGGAACAGCGTCGCTCCTTTTGGCACTATGATTTCATGGATGGGCTCGACGGGTTTTCCGTCGTCGAACGCGCCCCTGACCAGGGGGTGCAATTCGCGGGCATCAAGTTACGCCCGATGTTTCCCACGATTACCGGAAAGCTCGATTTTCCCGCAGACCACCCGCATCTCGCGCATTTCAAATTTGTCGCAGCCCAAAGCAAAGTGACCCCGAAAATCTCAATACCCGGTCCCTCTTGCTGTCACTTCCGAACGGATCCCGCCGATATCGCGCCAAAAGACTATACCGATATCGAACACCTCACGGCAGATATCGCGGCCACGTATAAGAAGGCCGTGCACGCCTTCTACGACGCCGGGTGTCGGTATCTGCAAATGGATGACATCTTCTTCGCTTATCTTTGCGACCCCAAACACCGCGCCACCAAAGTCGCGCAAGGCCAAGATCCCGATTGGCTCGTTGGCCGCTATGCATGGATGATGCATGAAGCAATCAAAGACCGCCCCTCTGACATGGTCATTGGCATGCATATGTGCCGGGGCAATTTTCGCTCCACCCATGCCGCCGAGGGCGCCTATGACGCCGTTGCAGATGCGGTATTCAATCAGACCGGGGTGGATGTGTTCTTCATGGAATATGACACCGATCGAGCGGGCGGCTTGGAGCCGCTTTCCTTGCTTGCCAAAGGCAAACAACGTGTGATGCCGGGCTTCATCACCACCAAAACCGCCCCTTTGGAAGAGATGGATTGGCTCAAACGCCAATTTGACGCCGCTGCCAAATTCGCACCGCTTGAGCAAATGGGCATCGCGCCGCAATGTGGCTTCGCCTCGACAGAGGAAGGCAATTCCCTCACCGAGGACGACCAAAAGCGTAAACTCGATTTGGTGGTGCGCTGCGCGGAAGAGATCTGGGGCGGCGTCGACGCTTGATCCCAGGCGCTCAGTCAAAAAAAGGGGGCCGTTGAATCGGCCCCTCTCGAGTTCTTGCCTGTGCCTAAAGTGCCCTTTTAGGTCGTTGGGATGACCAGACGCTGTCCAGTTCGGATTCTGTCTGGCGAGCCAAGAATGGCGCGGTTTGCTTCAAAAATTTGGGTGAACTTGCCAGCATCGCCGTAAAAGCGCTGGGCAATCGCCCCAAGGCTGTCGCCCGGTGAGACCGTGTAGAAGTTGAACTGCTCCACATCACCGCTGGCCTTTTGCACCATCCGCACCTCAACGCCCTCACCACCCGCGATCACGGGCTTGGCCGTCTCGCCTGCGGCCACGCGCGCTTGCGACACGATCGAGGCCAAGATCGTTGCCGTATCTACCCGGCCATCATTGGTCACCAGCGCCTTTGGAACCGAAAACTCACCCCGGCCCGCCGCCTCGTTCACCAAAGCATCAATATAGGAATCTGATTGTCCCTCGCGCAGCGCCTGCGCCACCAATGCCTGCAACCCCGAGGCCGGAGCCGCGGGCGCAGCAGCAGGCACCACACCTGTCACCGCCCGGATATTGGCCAAAATTCCCGCTGTTGCCGCATCCATTGGGGCCGCGCTGGCAGGGGTTGCGACTTTTACCCCAAGTTCCGCCAAAACACCTGCGGTCATTGACTGCACATCGCTGCTGTCGGTGCGAAACTTCGCCTCGGGCACTGCGGTCTTGGCAATCGGTGCGGGCTGCAAGGCTTGAATGGGAGCCGCTGCCGCGACTTGCACCGGAGCAGCCGCCTCCGCTGACGCCACTGGCGCGCTCAGATCGGTGACAGCGCGTGTCACATCGGGCGCAGGATAGGCCAGCGGATCGCGGTCAGGCTGCAAGGCCACCAAAATCCCGGTAAGTCCCAAGAACCCTCCGATCGCCAAAGCAGACCGGATCAGTCGTGGATGCGCTTTGCGCGGGACGTGTGGCGTGTTCAAGCTTGTCATCATGGCTCCAGCACCGTTAGTCCAAGGATCATCCAATCCTGCATACCACCCCGATAATATTTTATCTTCTCAGCGGGATAGCCTACGTCGAGCAGGTTACGGATCGCGCGGGGAGATTGATCACACCACGGACCGTTGCAAAAAAGCGCAAGGTCAAATGCTCCAGAGAAATCCCAAGCACTGCCTTGTTGTATCGCGCCAAGCGCTTTCAAAATCTCGTCGCGATAGGGGTTTGTTGCCTCAAGCGTCGCAAAGGGCACATTGACCGATCCGGGGATGGTGCCCTTGGCAAACCATTCTGGCACCCGGCTGTCGATCAACAGGCCCTGACCCTGTGCAACCCGGCTCGAGAGGAAATCCATCACCTCAATCTCACCGATTGTCTCAACACCCGCGCCTGCCGACATCGGGTGAATGCAAAACGGTGGGCAGGCCCGAGACGTCTTGGCAAATTCTCCGCTCAAAACCGCATCAGGGTCTTGGTTGCGGGCTATTTCATAGCTCTTGCCGCTGACGGAAAAACTGCGTGACATGTCGTCAGGCGTGATCCGCACAGCCTTATCCGCGGCCCAAAGTGGCGCGGCGCAAAGCTGCACAAGTGCAAATGCGAGAAACAGTACTCGCGTCATGGTTAAAATCCCCCAGAGTGGCATTTCTTGTGGCTGGCAGGCCAACACCCCGTTTCTGGCGTCAAGATATAGGCGAATCGCAACGAATCAGTCAACCAGAAGTGATTCGCGCACGACATGTTTTCTGCGCGCTGAGACGCAGAGGTGATTCGTTTCAGTGACTTAGCCGCAATTGCCGGGGTAAATTAATCTACCAAACCGCGTGGAATGCGCGCAGGCAAAGCAAAGACAACAGGCTCTGATGCCCGAAAACCGCCGATGATCACGCGATGAGGTCTTTTTCCGAACCCGAAACAGCGCCAAGCGCATCTTGTGGCGCAATGCCCAGCAAAAGCCCGCGCGCGCCCGCATTGATCCATACCCGCTCCGCCTGCATCACCGAGATTTCAAACATCGTTGGCACGGCACGCTTTTGCCCAAAGGGTGAAATCCCGCCCACGCGATAGCCCGTCAACTTCTCTGCTTTCGCAGGCAACATCATTACAGCCGCTTTGCCCCCAAACCCGGCTGCGACCTTCTTCATCGACAAGGTGCGATCTGAGGGCAAGACACAACACACCGGGCGTCCGTCCAGCTCGACCATCAAGGTTTTCAAGGTCAGCCCTGGGTCCAACCCCAAAGCCTCAGCGGCCGCACGCCCAACAGCTTCGGCCGTGCGGTCGTATTCATAGGGATGCAGGGAAACAGAAATCCCAGCAGCTTGCAGCGCTTTGAGGCCCGGTGTTGAGGTCATCGATCTATGTCACATCGGCAAGGATGGCGCGGTGGGAAGGGGGGCTGTCTGCCCCCCTCTGCCTCACGGCATTCACCCCCCGAGGATATTTTTCGCAAGAAGACAGCCAGTCAGAAGACCACGACCGAGCGGATTGATTTGCCTTCATGCATCAGATCGAAGCCTTTGTTGATGTCTTCGAGTTTGAGCGTGTGGGTAATCATCGAGTCGATTTCGACTTTGCCGTCCATGTACCAATCAACGATTTTGGGCACATCGGTGCGTCCACGCGCGCCGCCAAAGGCGGTGCCTTTCCAGACGCGCCCGGTGACCAGTTGGAAGGGGCGGGTTGAAATCTCTGCGCCTGCTGGCGCCACACCAATGACCACAGAGACGCCCCAGCCACGATGCGTACATTCAAGGGCATCTCGCATGACTTGGGTATTTCCAGTGCAGTCGAATGAGTAATCCGCGCCACCGATCTGATCGAAAGGGGTCTTTGTCATATTTACGATATGCTGCACGATGGGGCCGTCAATTTCCTTCGGATTGACAAAATGGGTCATGCCGAACCGCTCACCCCATTCCTTTTTATCGTTGTTGAGATCAACGCCGATGATCATATCCGCGCCCGCCATCCGCAAGCCTTGGATCACGTTGAGGCCGATTCCGCCGAGACCGAACACCACAGCTTTCGCGCCGATTTCCACTTTGGCGGTGTTGATCACTGCGCCGATGCCTGTGGTCACGCCACAGCCGATATAGCAGACCTTGTCGAAAGGTGCGTCGGGGCGGATTTTAGCCAGCGCGATTTCTGGCAGCACAGTGTGGTTGGCGAAGGTAGAGCAGCCCATGTAATGCAGGATCGGAGTGCCATCGAGCATGGAGAAGCGCGTGGTGCCATCAGGCATCAGGCCTTGGCCTTGGGTGGCGCGGATCGAGGTGCATAGGTTGGTCTTCTGGCTCAGGCATGACGGGCACTGGCGACATTCGGGGGTGTAGAGCGGGATCACGTGATCGCCGGGCTTCAGAGATGTGACGCCGGGGCCCACTTCAAGCACCACGCCTGCGCCTTCATGGCCAAGGATCGCCGGGAACATTCCTTCGGGATCTGCGCCGGAAAGGGTGAATTCATCAGTGTGGCAGATGCCTGTCGCCTTGATTTCGACCAAGACCTCGCCTGCTTTTGGGCCTTCGAGGTTGACCTCCATGATTTCGAGCGGTTTGCCCGGGGCAACGGCGACGGCGGCGCGAGTTCTCATTTAAGCTATCTCCTGCAAAATACGCGCAAAGACTCGGCGAATTTTCGCAGTTTGGCAACCGGAGTTTGCGGCAAGCATTGCGGGCTCTGCGACAGAGTGCGAGACTTTATGTGCCTTTGTTGGGGCTTGGGGGCGCTATGGTGGAGGGGAGAGCGGCATGTTTTGTCGGTGCGTAGTTTGCTTGGCGGCGGTGATCGCGACGGCGGCCTGTGCGGCACCGGTTCCGCCGTCTGACAGCTGTGGTGCTGCTTCTTTGGCGCGCTTGATCGGTCAGCCTGTGGCGGATGTCGTGCTCGGTGCGGCGCCCTCGCCGGTGCGTGTTATTGGGCCAAACACTCCTGTGACCAAAGATTATCGGCTCAACCGTCTCAATATCATTCACGATGCGGCAGGTGTCATTATCGACATTCGCTGCGGTTAGGGGTCTCGACTCTGTCTGCGGGGATGCATAAATTAGAACAATAGGTGAACATTTTCGGGCCAGTCATGCTCTGCCGCCGCATCCTTTGTCTGTGGTTTCCCCGCCTTGGTGCGGAGCGATTGGTGCGGCTGGGTCTGGAGGAGCCCGGCCAGCCTCTTGCTACAATCGAAGAGCATGGCCCGGCGCAAATCCTGCGCGCGCTCACGTCCGAAGCCTCTGCAGCCGGGCTTCATCCGGGGCAGCCGCTGCGCGAGGCATTGGCGCTGTGTCCCGGGCTGCGAACGCGGCAGCGTCAGCCTATGGTGGAAGCCAATTTCATGGCGGTGCTGCGGCGTTGGTCGGGGCGTTATTCACCCTTGGTTGCGCTTGACGGCACGGCGGGGCTTTTGCTCGACATTACAGGTTGTGCCCATCTTTTTGGCGGCGAGGAGGGGATGTTTGCCCGCGTCATCGATGACTTCGCCGAGATGGGGCTTTCTTTGCGCGCGGGTATTGCTGACACGCCGGGGGCTGCTTGGGCCTTGGCACATCATTCGGGTCGCGATGCCACGACCGGGCGTTCAGGCGATGGCATTTCCAGTGAGGCTCGCGCCACGCGTTCGCGGGCCGCACGGCGCCCTCAACCCCCGCGAGCTGCGATGGGTCAGGGGGGCATTGCGCCCTCGGGCCATACCCATGACGCCCTCGCGCCCTTGCCGATGGAGGCGTTGCGCCTGAGCGCCAAAACCGCCGAGAGCCTCTCGCGCCTTGGCCTGCGCCGCATCGGTGATCTTTACGCGCAGCCCCGTGCCGCGCTCGCGCGCCGTTTTGGCACGGAATTGGTGCTGCGTCTCGATCAGGCCTTGGGCGCAGTCCCCGAACCAATTTCACCAGTGCGCCATGAAATACCTTATGCCACCCGGTTAAGCTTGCCTGATCCCATTGGTTTGATGGACGACCTGCTTGCCGGGCTCGATCGCCTCTTGCCGCGTCTGTGCACCACGCTGGCCCGCGATGGGCTGGGCGCGCGGGTGTTGCGCTTTGAGGCCTATCGCGCCGATGGGGGCTTTGACGCGGTGACCATCGCCTTGGCACGGCCCATGGTGGAACCAGAGCGCATCCGTCCCCTTCTGATGCTCAAACTCACCGAGATTGATGCGGGCTTCGGCATCGACATGCTGCGCCTCGTCACTCTGCGCGCCGAGCCTTTGCGCGCGCAGCCAGTCACTAGTGCCATCGGCGCTCCCAACACAGATGATAGCGCCGCACTCCATGATCTCTTGGGGCGTCTCGGTGCGCGTCTGGGCACTGATGCCGTCACGCGGCGCCATCCCGCCAATAGCCATATCCCAGAGAAGACCGCGCTTACGCTGGCCGCCGCGTGGTCAGACCCCTGTGGCCCTTGGCCCGAGCGCCCCGAACGCCCGATCCTCACATGGCGGCCCGAACCTGTGCAGGCCCCCGCGCGTCCCGTGCCGCCTGCGCGTTTTCGCTGGCGGCGGCGCGAGCATGTCATTGCCGACGCGCTGGGCCCCGAGCGCATTTTGCCCGAATGGTGGCTCGAAGATCCCCAATGGCGCTCCGGTGCGCGGGATTATTGGATCATCACCACCGAAACAGGCGAGCGGCTTTGGCTGTTTTACGCCCATGGCGCCGCCCTCAGCGCTGGCTGGTTCTGCGTTGGAAATTTCCTCTGATCGCCCCTGCATTATGCGCTGCGATAGGCCACCATCGTCAGCAACTCATATTCCGCCACTTGCTCACCGGTTTGATTGGTCAAAATCACGGCCCAAGCCACTTCGCCATAGCTGTCGGTGCGCCGCGTCTTGCGCTTGACCGTCAGTTGTGCGGCGATGCTGTCGCCGGGTGAAACGGGCTTTTGAAAGGACAGTCCATTCAGCCCCGTATTGGCCAATACAGGTCCGGGGTTTGGCTCCACAAACAGCCCAGCCGCAAAGCTCAACAGCAAATAGCCATGCGCCACACGTCCGGGGAAGAAGGGATTTGCCTGCGCTGCGGCCTCATCCATATGCGCGTAAAACGTATCTCCGGTGAAATGCGCGAAATGCTCGATATCCTCGAGCGAAATCTCCCGCGCCTTTGTATGGATGGTCTCTCCGATCCCCAAGTCATCGAAATTGCGCTGAAACGGGTGGCGCGGGCCTTCGGAAACAGGGGCACCGCGCAGCCATGTGCCCGACACTGCCGACAGTATCCGTGGGCTGGCTTGCACGGCGGTTCGCTGCATGTAATGCAGCACTGCCCGCACGCCGCCCAATTCCTCGCCTCCCCCTGCGCGCCCCGGCCCGCCATGAATCATCTGCGGCATCGGCGCACCATGTCCGGTGGCCTCGGACGCAGCGTCGCGATCCATGATGTAAAGCCGACCATGATGCGCCGCACTTTCCATGGTCACATCGCGTGCCACCTCTGGGTCATGGGTGAACAACGACGCCACCAGCGAGCCACCGCCGCGATTGGCCAAAGCCGCCGCATGGGCCACGTCGCGATAGGGCATCAAGGTCGAGACAGGCCCAAAGGCCTCCACCTGATGCACCAATCGCGCTGCATCCGGCGTGTCGCATTGCAACACCATCGCAGGCAAGAACGCCTGAGCGGCATCACCGCCCATAACCTCAAATTGATCGGGATCGCCATGGATCAGTCGCGCCTCTTGACGCAACATCGCCAGCTTGGCCAAAACATCCCGCTTCTGGCTCATCGACGCCAAAGCCCCAAGCCGCGCCTTCTCTCCTGCCGGATCTGCGGGCGAAATCGCCCCCAGCTTGGCTGCCAAAGCCTCACCGACTGCGCCAAGCATGGCTTGCGGCACGATCAAACGCCGCATCGCCGTGCATTTTTGTCCGGCTTTTGTAGTAATTTCCTGCACCGCTTCCTTGAGGAAGAGCTCAAACTCAGGACTGCCTACACCTGCGTCCGGCCCGAGAATCGCGGCGTTCAGGCTGTCTTGTTCCGCCATGAACCGCGTGGAGTTCCGCATCAATGCAGGTGTCGCCCGCAGCTTGAGTGCCGTATCAGCCGAGCCAGTGAAACTCACCACATCCTGCGGCCCCAAACGGTCAAGCATATCCCCCACCGAGCCGATCACCAATTGCACTGCGCCCTCCGGCAGCAAGCCCGAAGTGATCATCATTTCATAGCAGGCATGGGTCAGATAACAGGTTTGCGTCGCGGGTTTGATGATCGCTGGCACCCCGGCCAACAATGTCGGGGCCAGCTTCTCCAGCATGCCCCAAACCGGAAAGTTGAAGGCGTTGATATGCACTGCCACGCCTTGTAACGGCACCGCGATATGCTGCCCGCTAAAGGCCCCGGTGCGTCCCATCGGCTCCACGGCGCCGTCAATCCATACATGACCGTCCGGCAACTCTCGGCGTCCCTTGGCGGCATAGGCCATCATCGTGCCGATACCGCCCTCGATATCCACCCGCCCATCGCGCAGCGTCGCCCCGGTCAGCGGGTTGATGGCGTAGAGCGCATCTTTGCGCTCCATCAGATACCCCGCCAGCGCTTTCAACATCCGGGCGCGGTCGTGAAATCCCATTGCGCGCAGCGCAGGTCCGCCAACGCCGCGCGCATGATCCAGCGCGCCTTGCACATCCCAGCCACCATTCATCGCCGTGGCAATCGGTTGACCCGTCACGGGCCCAAGAATCGGCGTGCTTTCGCCTCGGGCGGCAATCCAGCGTCCGACAATATGGCTCTCGGGTTTCAGCATCGATTTTCCTCCCCACAGGCTTCGGCGCAGAACATGACCTAGCCCGTGGGCTATTGCAACACTCTTGACCGCGCGGTCGGTTTTGTGCTGCAACTGCCTCGGGAGGCGCCCCCGTCCCCTGTTCTTTTGTCGCCGCTGTCATCTCGACAGCTCTGCGACACAAGGGTTCACATCAGGGCTGGGGCGCGCGAGGCAGGAGAGCCAGAGATGACGCCAGACGCGCGCGCGAAAAAATCCGCCGCCACCATGTGGGCCGGTGATGCCGCCACACAGTTTCTCGGCATGGAGATGGTCGATGTCGGACCTGGCCATGCCACCATGACGATGCGCGTGCGCCCAGAGCATCTCAATGGCCATCAGATGTGCCACGGCGGCTATATCTTCCTTCTGGCCGACAGCGCCTTCGCTTTCGCCTGCAACAGCTATAACCAAATCGTTGTAGCCCAAGAAAATACCATCACCTTCCTAAGCCCCGGCAAGGGCGGTGAGGTGCTCACCGCCGTCGCGCAGGAGCAGCATCTCGCAGGTCGGTCGGGCATCTATGACGTGGCAGTCACCGGAGAAGACGGGCGCAAAGTCGCGCTCTTCCGGGGGCTAAGCCGCACCCTTAAAGGACAGCATTTCGAGGAGACTGACGCATGAGAGACGCCTATATCTGTGAGGGCCTCCGCACCCCTATTGGCCGCTATGCGGGCGCGCTCTCCAGCGTCCGTCCTGATGACCTTCTGGCAGGTGTCATTCGCGCCCTCATTGCTGGGCGTGATCTGAAGATCGACGAAGCCTTGATGGGCTGCGCCAACCAAGCAGGCGAAGACAACCGCAACGTCGCCCGCATGGCCGTTTTGCTGGCGGGCTTGGGCGACAGCGTTCCGGGGGCTACAATCAACCGTCTTTGCGGCTCTGGGCTTGACGCCATCGGCTCCGCCGCGCGCGCCGTCAAGGCAGGCGAGGCCGACCTCATTCTCGCAGGCGGGGTCGAGTCGATGTCGCGCGCACCTTTCGTCATGGGCAAAGCCGATAGCGCCTTTTCCCGTGCCGCCGAAATTTACGACACCACCATCGGCTGGCGCTTCGTCAACAAGGCAATGCACAAGGTCTATGGCACGGATTCCATGCCCGAAACCGCCGAGAATGTCGCAGCGGATTTCAATATTTCCCGCGCCGATCAAGACGCCTTCGCGCTGCGCTCACAAACCCGAGCGACCGCAGCAATCGCCTCTGGCCGCTTGGCGCGTGAGATCACCCCAGTGATGATCGCGCAGCGCAAGGGTGACCCGATTGTCGTCGATACCGACGAACACCCTCGCGCCACAACGCTGGACAAACTCGCCGCCCTCGCCACGCCCTTCCGTCAAGGGGGGTCCGTCACCGCAGGCAACGCCTCCGGGGTCAATGATGGCGCCGCCGCCGTGTTCATCGCTTCGGCTGAGGCGGTGCAGAAATATGGCCTTACGCCCCGCGCCCGCATTGTCTCCATGGCCACTGTTGGCGTGCCGCCGCGCATCATGGGCATCGGCCCTGCGCCCGCGACCCAAGCTCTGCTGGATCGTCACGGTCTGAAAATTTCCGATATCGACATGCTCGAAGTCAACGAAGCTTTCGCGGCTCAGGCGCTGGCCTCTTTACGCCAACTGGGCCTTCCCGATGACGCGGATCACGTCAATCCACATGGCGGTGCCATTGCCCTTGGTCACCCTTTGGGCATGTCAGGTGCGCGTCTGGCGATCTCTGCGTCGCTCTCGCTGGGCGATATGGGTGGCAAACGCGCGATTTGCTCCATGTGCATCGGCGTCGGCCAAGGGATCGCTCTGATGATGGAGGCCGTGTGATGAAAGATCTCGCACCGAAAAAAGGGGATCTCGAAGCCATCGAAACCGCCAGCCGCGACGAGATTGCCGCGCTGCAACTCGACCGGATGAAATGGTCGTTGCGCCACGCCTATGAAAACGTGCCTCACTACAAGGCCGCTTTTGAGGCCAAAGGCGTGCACCCTGACGATCTCCATACGCTGGCCGATCTGGCGAAATTCCCCTTCACCACCAAACAAGACCTGCGTGCAAATTATCCATTCGGCATGTTTGCCGTGCCGCGCGCCCAAGTCCGCCGTGTGCATGCATCTTCAGGCACGACAGGCCAGCCCACCGTTGTGGGCTATACCGAAACCGACCTCGCAAATTGGGGCCAAGTCGTCGCCCGCAGCTTGCGGGCTGCAGGCTTGCGCGCAGGCGACCTTTTGCACAATGCCTATGGCTATGGCCTGTTCACAGGCGGCTTGGGCATCCATCTTGGGGCCGATGCGCTGGGCCTCACCACCGTTCCAATCTCGGGGGGCATGACCCCGCGCCAAGTGCGCCTGATCGAAGATTTCAAGCCAGACGGCATCACCGTCACCCCATCCTACGCGCTCTCGATCCTTGATGAATTCAAGGTCCAAGGCCTTGATCCCCGCGCCTGCTCGCTCAAAGTCGGCATCTTCGGTGCCGAACCATGGACCAACGCCATGCGCCGCGAAATCGAAGAGGCCTTCGACATGCACGCTGTCGATATCTATGGCCTCTCCGAAGTCATGGGGCCGGGGGTGGCCAATGAATGTGTCGAAACCAAAGACGGCTTGCACATCTGGGAAGATCACTTCTACCCCGAAGTGATCGATCCCGTTACAGGCGAGGTGCTTCCAGATGGGGAATTGGGCGAACTTGTGTTTACTTCGCTGACCAAGGAAGCCTTCCCCGTCGTGCGCTACCGCACGCGCGATCTTACCCGCCTTTTGCCCGGCACCGCGCGCAGCATGCGCCGTATGGAAAAAATCACCGGCCGTTCGGATGACATGATCATCTTGCGGGGCGTCAATGTCTTCCCCACCCAAATCGAAGAGCAATTGATGGAGGTCCCCGACCTCGCCCCGCATTTCCAGATCGAACTCACCCGCTCTGGCCGGATGGACCAAATGCGCGTCTTTACCGAAGCGGCGATTGGCCTCACCGATCCAGCCCGCCGCGAGGCCGCCGGAAAAACTCTGGCGCATCGCATCAAACAAACCATTGGCGTAAGCGTAAAGGTAGACGTGTTGGACACTGGCAAGGTAGAGCGTAGTCAGGGCAAGGCAGTCCGTCTTGTGGACAAGCGCCCGAAGGAGAGCTGATGGCCCGGGGACTGGCACGAGATCACGACGAAAAGCGCGCAAGCCTCCGCAAAGGGGCCGCGCAATATTTCGCGGCACATGGGTTCGACCGCGCCTCCCTGTCAGGCGCGTCCAAGCAACTCGGCATCTCCAAGGCGCTGATCTATCACTACTGGCCCTCCAAAGAAGATCTGCTCTTTGATATTTTCAACGAACACTTCACCGAGCTGCTCGACGCCGTAGAAGCCGCGCAAGACGAAGGATTGCCCGGCCTTATAGCCGCGATCCTCGCGGTTTATGAAGATGCCGATCCCGAGCACAAGCTGCAACTCGACGCGCTCAAACTCCTGCCCACAGACCGCCAAGCGCCGTTGATGGCCGCGCAGCGCCGTCTGGTGGCTATGATGTCGAGCGCAGTAGCGAAAGAAGCGCCCGGTCTTTCCGCCGATCAACTCCGCGCCGCTGTCATGACTGTCTTCGGTATCTTGAACTGGGTCTACATGTGGCACCGCCCCGGCAAAGGCATGAGCCGTGCGGACTATGCGAAAATGGCCGCCGAGTTTGTGCGTGGCGGATTGAAGGCGCTCTGATCCTCCCTGCGGGTGCGTTGCGCGAAAATGCGTCGAACGCCGTGCCTTGCGCTTGGCCTCCGCCCTCTGCATTCTTACGGCATGGATCCGCTCGCTCCCCTCATCGCCTCCTTGCATGCCGAAGGCCGCCTGCGCGTCTGGTCTTTGGTCATCACTGTCTTTGGTGATTGTGTGCAGCACCGCGGCGGGCGCATTTCGACGGCGCGCCTCCAACGTCTCTTGGGGCGCATTGGCGTCGAGCCGGGCGCACTTCGCACCGCGCTGTCTCGTCTGGGCCGTGATGGCTGGGTCGAAAGCGAACGCGCCGGACGCAGCAGTGAATACCGCCTGAGCCAGCAAGGCCTCATGCGGTTCACCGAAGCCACCGGGCGCATCTACGCTCCGCCGCAATCAGGCCCGATTCACGGCTGGACCCTCTCTCTCGACGAGGGTGGGCCACAGGGCTTCACGCTGGGCGGTCTGCGCTTGCGCCCCCAAAACCAAGCCCTACCCGATGCAGGCTTTCGGCTTGAAGGTCAGATCACTGCGCTTTCCCCTGCCTTGCGCGCCAGCCTGATTTCCGCACCCTTCCGCGCCGCGCTGGACCACCTCTTCGCGGATCTGGCGCATCTCACCACCACAGATCTCGACCCACTCGACGCCTGCGCCGCGCGCATTTTGCTCATCCACCGCTGGCGGCGCATCGTGCTGCGCCACCCCGATCTGCCCGCCGAGCTGTTGCCAGACGATCTCCCCGAGCCCCCGCGCAGCGCTGTCGCCCGCACTTATGCCCGCCTCTCGCCGCAGGCCGAGGCTTGGCTCGACCTCGCACAGCCAGATATGCCCGCCATGCCGTCGCCTCCAGCCTCCCATCGCGGGGCAATTTCGCGCCGTTTCGCGCAAGGCGCTTGATTTCGACTGCCCCGCGCGCAACTCTTATCGCATGAATGTCCAAACGCCCCCGTATTCCTCCGGTCCAATCACCGAAACCGTGATGTTTGATCGCACGGAATTGAGCCTCATCCTCACGCTCTATGGCCGAATGGTGGCCGCAGGCGAGTGGCGCGATTACGGCATCTCGGCGCTCAAGGAGCAGGCGGTGTTCTCGGTGTTCCGCCGCGCCGCCGAGCAACCGCTCTACCGCATCGAGAAAACACCGCGTCTGCGCGCCAAACAAGGGCTCTACGCCGTCGTCGCCATGGACGGGCGCGTCCTCAAGCGCGGCCATGACCTCAAGTCAGTGCTTCTCGTGCTGGAACGCAAACTCATTCGCGCGGTCGAGTGATGCAAATAGCCATTCTCGGCTCTGGCCTGATCGGCACCAGTTGGGCCGCGCTCTTTTTGGCATATGGTCACCACGTTGCCATGGCAGACCCTCGCGAAAGCGCCGAGGCCGAAGCCCTGCCTGCGATTGACGCCGCATGGGCGGGTCTGGCCCTGCTCTCCGACCTTGGCCCCTTGCCGACCGACCGCCTCACATTTCACCGCTCCATCGCCGCAGCCTGCCAAGGCGCAACCTTTGTCCAAGAATGCGGCCCCGACCGTCTCACCATCAAACACACCATGCTGGCCGAGGCCGAGTCGGCCCTCGCCCCTGAGGTCATCATCGCCTCCTCCACCTCCTCACTGATGCCGTCCGACATCCAAGCACAGATGACCCACCCCGCTCGTCTCCTCGTCGCGCACCCGATGAACCCACCGCACCTTGTGCCATTGGTCGAATTGGTGGCCGGTGACAAAACCGCGCCAGACAGCGTTAGCCAAGCACGCATCTTCTACGAGGCGATGGCGCGCGTCACCGTCGTCGCCCTGCGCGAAGAGCCCGGCCATATCGCCAATCGACTCACCTCCGCGCTCTACCGTGAAGCCGTGCATATGGTTGCCAGCGGCATCGCCACTGTCGAGGATATCGACAAAGCGGTCGCTTGGGGGCCGGGCCTGCGCTGGGCACTCATGGGGCCGCATCTTGTCTATCATCTTGGTGGCGGCGCCGGCGGCTATCGGGGCTATCTCGAACACCTCGGCCCAACCCAAGCCAGCCGCTGGCAAGCGCTCGGCACCCCCGAAATGGATCGCGCCACCATCGAAACCCTCATCGCGGGCTTGCAAGACGAACTCGCGCAATTGGGCAACCCCAGCCGCCGAGCCTTGGAAGAGGCCCGCGATGAAGGCTTGATCGCACTTCTTCGCCTCAAAGCCGGGCTTCCCCTCTAGGCGTTGAAGCCGTAAAAGGCCGCATGATCACACCCTATGACCCGCCCCAAGACCCGCTCGAAATCCTGCATGAAGACGCCGACATGCTCGCCG
Source organism: Paracoccaceae bacterium (assembly GCA_003512825.1). GTDB lineage: Bacteria > Pseudomonadota > Alphaproteobacteria > Rhodobacterales > Rhodobacteraceae > UBA9554. The sequence continues at coordinate 73,910 of DOOI01000213.1, forward strand.
TCGTCAAACCTGCGGGGCTTTTATCCGTGCCCGGTCGGGGCGAAGACCTTACCGATTGCTTGATCGCACGCCTTGCTGTGGTTTTCCCCAATGTGCTCCTCGTGCATCGTCTTGACCGCGACACATCTGGCGTCATGGTCTTTGCGTTGACGCCGCATGCCCAACGCAGCCTGTCGATGGAATTCGAGACGCGCCGGGCACGCAAAACCTACCTTGCCCGCGTCCGCGGAAAACTCGAACCACGCGAAGGCACCGTTGATCTGCCTCTCACGGTCGATTGGCCCAACCGCCCGCGCCAGATGGTCTGCCATGACACAGGCCGCCCCGCCGTCACCGATTGGCGAGTGGTCTCTTATGATGAGCATGAGACGCGCGTGCGCCTGATGCCCCGCACCGGGCGCAGCCATCAATTGCGCGTCCATATGTTGGCGCTCGGTCATGTGATTTTGGGCGACCCGATTTATGCCAAAGGGGCAGCGGGGGATTACCCGCGTCTCATGCTGCATTCCGAGGAATTGCGGATCAACCATCCCGAAAATGGCCGCGGCATGCGCTTCCGCACCACGGCACCTTTCTAGCACCGCCCCCTGCGCGGTGCCGCCTTACCCCCGGCGCAATTGCCGATCCGTCAGGTTCAGCCGTCCGGCCACAATCGGTGCCATTTGATCTGCCAAATCCGGATGACGCTCGAGCATTTGCGCCAATTCATCCATCCGGTTCAGCGCCACCAGTGACAATAAATCCTCCGCCACACGCCCATTGATCCGGGGCAGGGCCCGCACCTCTTGCGTCAGGTCTGGCGCGGGCAGGGGGGTCGCTACCGGACCTTCAACAAAGGCATACACCCCCACACCCTTTGACGGCAGCGCGAAAGGCATCAGCACCACCTCGCGCACACCCTCACCCATCAACTGCGCCCGCAGGGTTTCCCCCTCCAACGCAATCCTGTTCTCTGCGCCCTCGCTATCCGACCAGTTCATCAACCGCCGCGTGACGAAATTGTAAAGTCGCTTGCCAGTCGCCAGCCAGACACGCGTAGGCAGGCTCTTTAGGGCCAAAATCTTGCGCTCCGAGGGCGTCAATAGCTCCGGCGCATACCGCCCCTTTTGCTTGACCAAATGGCGCAGGTCTTCGCGCGCCATCAGCCGAAACATCAAGCCCCGCCGCCGATGTACCGAGGCCAATTGGAAATCGATTACCGCAGCACGCCCCTCTGGCGTCATCAACCAATTCTGTGGCTTGGCGATGTCATTATGGGTCACGCCCCGCCGCCGCATTTCGCGCAGTAATCGCCGTGCATCCCGATACCACTCCGCCGTCGCGGGCTTCGCCAGATTGAGCGGCGTTCCCGCCGACCATACCCGCAAAATCCCCGCACGATTGGCGTCGATCAATACCGGCACCCCCTCGATCCCCTGCACAGCCTGCAAGCCCCGTATCTCGCGCCGCGCCAAGAATTGGGCGATGGGCCGTGCCCATCCGGGCACATCCTCCAGCCGTCGCAACACCAGCTTTTCATCGGGTGCGTCGCTGAAATATCCGTCCACGGTTTCCGAGAACACATCGCGCTTGAGCACGGTTCCCGCTACGAAACGCGGGTCTATACGGTCAGCGCCCATGTGGCCCCCAAAATGAAACATCCGGGGCCGTGATAGCCCCGGATGCGTCTTGTCTCAATCGTTAGATCACTCGGCGTCGTTCGACCAGCCAGCAACCGCCTTGACCTCAAGGAAGTCCTCGATGCCCCAAACGCCGCCTTCACGGCCCTTGCCGGATTGCTTCATGCCGCCAAAGGGCGCACCCGCCCCACGCGACTTGCCGTTCATCTCCACCATGCCCGAGCGCAGCTTCAGCGCCAGCCGATTGAGCCGCGCACCATCTTGCGTCTGCACATAGTTGGTCAGGCCATAGACCGTGTCATTCGCCATCTCGAGCGCTTCTTCTTCGGTCTCGAACTTCATGATCGACAGCACGGGGCCGAAAATCTCTTCGCGCGCGATCGTCATGTCTGGCGTCACATCGGCAAATACGGTCGGACGCACAAAGAATCCCCGGTTCAGATGCTCTGGCCGTCCCGGCCCACCTGCAACCAGTCGCGCCCCCTCATCAATGCCCTTCTGGATCAGGCCTTGGATCTTGTTGAACTGCACCTCATTGACCACCGGGCCAATGTGTTTGCCAGCCTCATGCGCCGACCCGACGGTGATCCCCGCTGCAACTTCTGCCGCGATCTCCACTGCTTTGTCGTAAATCTCGGCCTGCACCATCATCCGTGACGGCGCGTTGCACGATTGCCCGGTGTTGTTCATCAAATGCAGAACACCGCGCTTCACGGCCTTGTCGTCGGCATCCGCGAAAATCAGGTTGGCACCTTTGCCGCCCAATTCCAGATGCACCTTCTTGAGCGTTTCTGCTGCGTTCTTGGAAATCGCGATCCCGGCGCGGGTGGACCCGGTGAACGACACCATATCCACATCCTTATGCCCGGTCAGCGCCGTGCCCACACCCAAGCCATCGCCATTCACAAGGTTGAATACCCCCGCAGGGAACCCAGCCTCATGCATGATCTCAGCAAAGACCATCGCATTGAGCGGGCTCTCTTCGGAAGGCTTGAGCACCATCGTGCAGCCCGCAATTGCCGCCGCGCCCACTTTCAGCGTGACTTGGTTCATCGGCCAGTTCCAAGGCGTGATCAGCGCGCAAACGCCCACCGCCTCATGCACAATCCGGTTGTCCGGTGCATGCTCGCCCAAAGGCTTGATAAACTTGAACGATTTGGCGGCTTTCACGAAGTTCGTCAAATGCCACGTGCCTGCACCCACCTGCTGTGTGCGCGAGAAATCGATCGGCGCACCCATCTCGATCGCAGTCGCTTGTGCGATATCTTCTGCGCGTGACTGGTAAACCGCGATCAGCTTTTCAACCAAGGCAATCCGCTCTTCGGGCGGTGTCGCCATCCAACCCGGCAATGCTGCCTTCGCCGCAGCAACAGCGGCGTCCACATCGGCCTGTCCGCCCAGCGAAATCACCGCACAGGGTTCTTCGGTCGAAGGATCGATCACCAGATGATCCTTGCCCTCTTTCGCCGCCACCCAGGCTCCATTGATATAGAACTGACGCTTCTCAATCATCTGTGCTCTCCCCAAAGGATGATTCCGGGCCAAACCCGGCACTTCGCGCGTAATGTGTCACTGCCCCGCTGCCAGAACAAGAGCGACGCGCGGGCATTTGATCAAATCGCACGACTCATTCGGCACCAATCGCGACATCCTGTCACTCTTGGGGCGCGCAGGCTTCAATTTCCATTTTTAGAATGTATCTAAACTACAGACCTAATCAAAATGAGGAAACCATGGGCCTTCGTATCAATGACATTCTGCCAAACCTGACCGTCACCACAGATGAAGGCACCTATGCGCTCCATGATTGGCAGGGCGACGATTGGGCAATTCTTTTTTCTCACCCCAAGGATTTCACCCCTGTCTGCACCACCGAGTTCGGGGCCGTCGCCCAACTCGCCGACGAATGGGCCAAGCGCAATACAAAGGTGATGGGCATCTCCGTTGATGGCGTGGCCGAGCACAAAAAGTGGAAGGGCGATATCGAAACCTTCGCAGGCGCCAAGGCCACCTTCCCGATCATCGCGGATACCGACCTTGCCGTCGCCAAGGCCTTCGACATGCTGCCCGCCGATGCCTACCTCCCTGATGGCCGCACCGCCAACGACACCGCAACAGTGCGCTCGGTCTTTATCGTTGCTCCCAATAAAAAGGTGCAACTGATCATGACCTACCCGATGTCAGTGGGCCGGAACTTTGCCGAAGTGCTGCGCGCTCTCGACGCGGTCCAAGCTTCCTTTGGTGTGCCCGTCGCCATGCCCGCAAACTGGGTGCCCGGCCAAGACGTGATCGTGGCACTGTCCCTCACAGATGATCAGGCGCGCGAGAAGTTTGGCGAGATCGACATCAAGCTGCCCTATCTGCGGACGACCAAACTCAAGTAACACTGCCTATCTGCGGCGCGAGGCGGCCTAGCCCGTCCTCGCGGCAGGTATGAAAAAGGCCCCGAAGCACTGCTTCGGGGCCGATTTATTTTGCAAAAGGCACAGATTACTCTGCGTCGCCCTCGGCTTCTTTCGCCATTTCTTCGCCAGTGGTTTGATCCACGACTTTCATCGCCAACCGCACCTTGCCGCGATCATCAAAGCCCAACAGCTTGACCCAGACTTCCTGACCTTCCTTCAGCACATCCGACGGATGGTTCAGGCGCTTGTTCTCGATCTGAGACACGTGCACCAAGCCGTCGCGCTTGCCGAAGAAGTTCACAAACGCGCCAAAGTCCACCAGCTTCACAACGGTGCCTTTGTAGATTTTGCCCACTTCTGGCTCAGCCACGATCGAATAGATCATGTCATAGGCTTTCTTGATCGCATCGCCATTGGCGGACGCAATCTTGATCACGCCGTCATCATTGATGTCGACCTTGGCACCCGAAACTTCCACGATCTCACGGATCACTTTACCGCCCGAACCGATCACTTCACGGATCTTGTCGGTCGGAATCTGCATCGTTTCGATCCGAGGCGCATGAACCGAGAAGGCATTCGCCGAGGTCAGCGCTTTCGCCATCTCTGCAAGAATGTGCATCCGCCCGTCCTTGGCCTGCGCCAAAGCCTGCTTCATGATCTCAGGCGTGATGCCTGCAACCTTGATGTCCATTTGCAGCGAGGTGATCCCGTTTTCGGTGCCAGCCACTTTGAAGTCCATGTCGCCCAAGTGATCCTCGTCGCCAAGGATGTCGGTCAGCACAGCATAAGAGCCATCCTCTTCGAGGATCAGGCCCATGGCCACACCTGCGACAGGCGCCTTCAGCGGCACGCCCGCATCCATCATCGACAGCGAACCGCCGCAGACAGAAGCCATCGAGGACGATCCGTTCGACTCCGTGATCTCCGACACCACACGAATGGTGTAGGGGAAATCGGTTGCCGCAGGCAAAACCGCCTGAAGCGCACGCCAAGCCAGCTTGCCATGGCCAATCTCACGACGGCCGGGCGAACCCACGCGGCCAACTTCACCCACCGAATAGGGAGGGAAGTTGTAATGCAGCAGGAAGTTTTCGCGGAAGTTGCCATGCAGCGCGTCGATGATCTGCTCATCGTCGCCCGTGCCAAGCGTCGTCACCACGAGGCCTTGGGTTTCACCACGGGTGAACAGGGCCGAGCCATGGGTCCGCGGCAGAATGCCGGTTTCCGACGAGATCGCCCGAACGGTCTTGGTGTCACGTCCGTCAATCCGACGGCCATGCTTCACCACGTCACCGCGCAAAACAGCCGACTCAAGCTTCTTGATCGCTGGGCCAAGGTTTGCGTCCGCCAGTTGCTCTTCGTTCATCGCGGCCTTGATGGCCTCTTTCGCCGTGCCCACAGCCGCAACGCGCGCCTGCTTGTCGGTGATGGCATAAGCCGCCCGCATCTTGTCTTCGCCTGCCGCTTTTACCGCTGCATAAAGCGCGGAATAATCGGGTGGGGAAAAGTTGAAGGGCTCTTTGGCCGCATCTTCTGCCAGCGAGATGATCAGGTCGATCACGGGCTGGATCTGCTCATGTGCGAACACAACCGCACCCAGCATTTCGTCCTCGGACAGCTCATAGGCTTCCGATTCCACCATCATCACGGCGTCTTTGGTGCCTGCAACAACGAGGTCCAAACGCTGCTCGGGGTTGTTCCGCAGACGCGTCATGTCATCAACCGATGGGTTGAGCACATAGTTGCCATCCACAAAGCCCACGCGTGCGCCTGCGATCGGGCCCATGAACGGTGCACCCGAAATTGTGAGTGCCGCCGAAGCTGCGATCATCGCAACCACGTCGGGGTCATTCACGAGGTCATGGCTGAGAACCGTGCACATGATGAGCACTTCGTTCTTGAAGCCCGACACAAACAGCGGGCGGATCGGACGGTCGATCAGGCGCGCGGTGAGCGTTTCCTTCTCGGTCGGACGCGCTTCGCGCTTGAAGAAGCCGCCGGGCACTTTGCCAGCAGCATAGTATTTCTCTTGGTAATGCACAGTAAGCGGGAAGAAGTCTTGCCCCGGCTTCTGCTCCTTGGCGAAGGTTACGTTCGCCATCACCGAGGTTTCGCCCAATGTGGCGATTACGGTGCCGTCTGCCTGACGGGCAACCTTGCCCGTTTCCAGCGTCAGCGTTTCTTCGCCCCACTGGATGGATTTCTTAACTTGATTGAACATCTATCGTTTCCTCATGGAGCCTCTCCCGGCCCTCCGGGTGCTCCGTTCCACTGGCGGCCCCATTGCCGCCGCCCCCAATCCTTTGCATGCGCCCGGGGGCAAGGGCTCACGTCACAGATGAGCGCGCGCATATAGCAATTCCGCTTGTTTGGAAAGGCTCGTCTTGGGTCGGTGCTCGCCCCAAGCCCCCGACCACCGTCCCCGATGATTAACGCCACGCCTCGCGGCAAACGTCATGACGCAAGCCAGACACCACCCATACGCAAATCATACGTCAAATTCAGGCCGCAGAAATTCGTTAACCCGTGCTCCACAAACAAAAAACGCGCCCCAAGGAGCGCGTTTTCCGTAACTCTGTGGCTGGCCTTAGCGGCGCAGACCCAACCGAGCGATCAGCGCGGTATACCGTGCTTCTTCTTTGCCCTTGAGGTAGTCGAGCAGCTTACGACGCTGCGCCACCATCATGAGCAAGCCACGGCGGCCGTGGTTGTCTTTCTTGTGAGTCTTGAAGTGCTCGGTCAGCGTCGCAATGCGCGAGCTGAGGATCGCAACCTGCACTTCGGGCGAGCCCGTGTCGCCGGGCTTCGTGCCGAACTCTTTGATCAGACGGGTTTTTTCTTCAACGGTGATCGACATCGGGATCTCCTAGATTAAAGGGTTGAGGCCACAGCCGGGATGTCGTCCAGCAGGGTCTATGGAGGTGCCTGGATCAACCAGACTGGCGCGCTCTACAGCCAAATTGCCCAAATGAAAAGCAAAATTCACCCCAAGAGCTGTATCGCCTCACTGGAGCGCAGAACTGTGATCTCGCCAATCTCCGTGCCTGCAGGAAAGCGCGCCAGTACGGTCTCGCCATGCATCAATGTCACCGCGCCATCGCTCGCATGAGAGATCATCACGTCATCCGGCTCGTCCGTGACCACGATCAGCCCATCTTCTCCTGCACTGTAATCCAGAATTTCTGCTGCGTTTTCAATCCAATCTCCCATGATGAATTGATCCGCCTCCGTGCCCCCTGATGCCACATCATGGCTGCCAATCACTAACCGATCCGCGCCTGCGCCACCGTTAATGTAGTCGCGCGCGGCATCCTCGCCGCCATGCAGCAGGTCTGCGCCTGCGCCGCCCATCAGCGTATCCGCGCCAGCCTCGCCCATCAGCGTGTCGTCGCCGTCATTACCGTGCAATGCATCATCGTCTGCGCCGCCCAGCACCACGTCATCGCCTGCGCCGCCTTGCAAACTATCCGCGCCCGTTTCGCCCAAAAGCGTGTCCGCGCCAAAGCCGCCCATCAAGTGATCGTCGCCTTTACCGCCCGTTAACAGATCCGCGCCATCTTGGCCCAACAGCGTATCCGCACCGTCACCACCGTCCAGCGTATCATCGCCTTCCATTCCATCCAGCGCATCGCGCCCCGCACCGCCGCCAATTGCATCGTTGCCCGCATAACCGCCGATTTGATCGTTACCGTCGCCCCCTTGGAGGATATCTTCCCCTCCACCGCCTGCCAGCGTCGCGTCTCCCGTTTCACTAAGGTCGTTGGGGGTGTCGTCCGAGGTGTCATCGGTGCCAAACATGTCTTGGATGCTGATAAGAGCAACGCCCGCCATCATCATGCCAAGTAAACCTGCAAATAAAAACATAGCGCCGCACCCCTGCTGGCACCCCTGCAAGCATCTCTGCACGACACCTTGAGTCGCTTCAAAGACTGTCTTTAACTTTGGTTAATGCACCGTCGCCCCACGCATAGGCAAAACTCAAGGCCGGGGCGCGCTAATTTCCGACGCAATCTGCGCTGCCCAATTGCCGATGATCGGCAGAAATTCAATCTGCGAGAGCCACCATGCTGCGACCGAAACCAGCAAAGAAGCCCCGACAACTGACCCAAGTCCAAACATGAGCCCGCGCGCGAATTGAAAGGCCAAATGGCGCAGCGGTCGGGCATGGCGCGCGTTCAGTCGCTCCACTTCCCGCGTCAGCGTCTCTAGCGCGTCAACTACTTGTTTTTCTTCCACTTTGAACTCCGAACCACAGTTGCGGCACTTCGCTATATGCTATGTAAAGCGGGTGTTTGGGATGGCCTGCTTGCGTCAGGCCCAGATGATGGACCATCGCGCCAGACGCGCGCAATAGCTGCTCCACCGCCGCACCGCGCGCCAAATGCGCCCCATGCGCGCCCCAAGCCGCCACCACTGTATCGGCCCAGTTGATGGCCTCGGTAATTGCTGCATCATTCCGCGATCCGACCGGGTCCGTCGCCGCGCGCATGGCCCGTGGATCGGTGTCGCGCCAAGCAAAGATATTAACCACTCGAAACGCGCCAAAGCCCAAAGCCCGCGCGCGCCGCTCACAGCGCTCTACGGTCGGGTCGTTTTGCACTTCTGTCGCTGTGGAGGGATTGAGCATGACAAAAGCCACCCTTCGCCCCTCTGGGTCCCATGTCCGGGTGAGGCAGTAGCGGTAGCGTTCACAGGGGCTATAGATGGCCTCAGAGGCCGCATCGCCTTTCTGATGGTGCTTTTCAATCATGCCCAATTACGCCCCGTGCCGCAGCGATTGGCAAGTCAGAGGTTAAAAACCCGGTTTGGTTGCAATTCCCCGCCCTGCACATGCCCAACTGCAAGCGGCACACCCTTGTAACTGACCCAGGCCTCTGTGCCCCATTCCAGTGCGCCGATGATCTGTCCCGCATTGCCATTGCGAAGCCGCACCGCACCCTCATCGGTGGCCTTAACCTCCGGCAAATCCGCAAGCCCGACCTGCAACGGCAAGAGTCGCGCTTCCAGCTCGGAACTGCGCGCCAATTGGTCCAAGGTTTCCAAACTCATCGCGTCGCGCACATCGAATGGTCCCGACCATTCTCGCCGCAGCCACAATACATGGCCGAAACATCCCAGCGTTTCCCCTAGATCTCGTGCAATCGACCGCACATAACCGCCCTTGCCACAGACCATCTCCAAGAGCGCTGTCTCTGCGTCAATCAGCTCGACAACCTCAAGCCGTTCCACCCAGAGTGGCCGCGCAGCAAGGTCCATTTCCTCGCCTTCGCGCGCCAGATCATAGGCGCGCTGACCTTCTACCTTTACGGCGGAAAACTGCGGCGGCACTTGTGAAATCTGGCCGCGAAATCCGGTCAGTGCGGCATTGATCTCCGTGAGGTTCGGGCGCGCCTCTGAGGTGCGGATCACACTGCCTTCTGCATCATCCGTGGTGGTCGCCGCCCCCCAACGCACCGCAAAACGATAGCATTTCGTCGCGTCTGTGATGTAGGGAACCGTCTTGGTCGCCTCTCCCAGAGCGACGGCCAAAACGCCTGTGGCCGCCGGATCCAGCGTGCCCGCATGTCCGGCCTTTTGCGCCTCAAAAGCCCAGCGCACCTTGTTTACAAGGCTCGTCGAGGTGATCCCCGCCGGCTTGTCGATCACCAGCCATCCAGAAATAGCCCGACCCTTGCGCTTTCGGCCCATTCGCCAACCCTCCATCAGAGTTCGGGCGGCCTATCTCGCCGCGCCGTCCCTGTCAAACTGCTGGCATCGTCACAGCAAGATCAGCGCTGGCCTTTAGGGGGCCAGACAGCCTGCCACACTGGTTGTCATCGCGCGCAGAGTGTCGGCGTAATGGTCTGGTCCAAAAGCGATTTTTGCTCCCAGAGGATCCAATTCCGCCACGCTTACCTTACCCCCGATCGCGGCCACCAAGCGCGGGTCAAACTGCGGCTCGGAAAAAATGCACTGCACATTTTGCGCCTTGATAGCTTCCTGCAAGGCCGCCAACCGCGCCGCTGATGGCGGGCTGGCATCACTGACCGAAATTGAGCCCAGCGTTGTCAGGTCGTAACGCGCGCTGAAATATTGATAGGCGTCGTGGAAAACAACAAAAGGCGCATCTTTGAACGGCGCAAGCTGAGCGGCGATTTCTGTATCCAATGCCATCAGTTTTGCCTGTGCCTGCGCCGCATTGCTCTGATATAGCGCGCTATTCTCTGGGTCTGCGGCGCTCAATGCTTCTGCGATGACCCCAAGCCACACTGCGCCGTTGCGAGGATCGAGCCAAAGATGGGGATCTAGCCCGGAATGGTCATGTTCTGAATGATCTTGCTTCCCGTGATCTTGCGCGTCGTGAGACTCTTTTTCATGGTCATGCCCCTCGTGATCATGCCCTTCGTGGTCCTGCTCGGCGTGGTCATCATCCGCTGCAAAAACAGCCCCCTCACGATAGGGTAATTCCACGGCAGCCTGTTCCGCCAACTCGACTATTCGCGCTTTCCTCGCCAAGGCGCTCAGCGGCCCTTCCAACCAAGGGGATAGGCCTTCGCCGACCCAAACAACCACATCAGCCGCTTGCAGATCAGCCGCTTGCGATGGCTTCAAAGCAAACCCATGCGGCGACCCAGTCTGCGGCACCAGAACGTCCGGTGTCCCCAATCCATTCATCACCTGCGCCACCAGCGAGCCGATAGGCGTAATATCGGTCACCACACGTGGCACTTCGGCCTGCGCCAAAGAGCTTGAGGCAATAGCTAAAGAGGTAGCGGCAAATAAAGAGGGGCGCATGAGGATCTCCACAATAGTTTCGCGGTGGTCATATTTGATATGGTATAACATTACAATAGGCGATGTAATAACATTGCATCTGGTTTGGCTTTTGCTTATGACATCCTCCATGAGCCAAGCACATTTTCATCCCCACGATCACGCGTCTTGCATCGCGTCTGCTCTCGCCTCTGCCGAGCGCGCCTGCGATGCATTGGGCTTGAAATTCACTCCGGTCCGCCGTCGCACGCTGGAAATTCTTGTTTCGGAACATCGCGCCTTGGGGGCCTATGACATCCTCGCGCGGCTTGATGCGAGTGGATTTGGCAGTCAGCCCCCCGTCGCTTATCGCGCTTTGGATTTTCTTACCGCCAATGGATTTGCCCACAAAATCGAAGCACTGAACGCCTATGTTGCCTGCACCCACCCCGGCGCCGATCATTCCCCCGCTTTCCTGATTTGCCGTGTTTGTGGGACAGTGGAAGAAGCCGAAGCCGCCCCGGATCGCGGCCCTTTGGCGCGCGCGGCGCGTGAAGCAGGCTTTGCCATCGAACGCGCCGTTGTCGAAGCTCAAGGGCTGTGCCCCGCTTGCAAGGACCCGGTGACATGAGCCCGACATCCCTTGTCACCCTCGACGACGTTACCGTGCGCCTTGGTGGTCATACGGCCCTCGCGCATGTCTCCTTGGCGCTGAAGCCCGGTGAGATTGTCACAGTGGTTGGCCCGAACGGGTCGGGCAAATCTACCTTGCTCCGCACTTTGGTCGGTGCGATCACACCGCAATCGGGCAAGGTCAGGCGCGCGCGCGATCTGCGTTTGGGCTATGTGCCGCAAAAACTGGCGCTCGATCCAACGCTTCCCATGACCGTGGCACGTTTTCTCTCTCTGCCCAAATGGCGCAGCGCTCCGGAAACTGCCCAAGCCTTGGAGCGCGCAGGCATCCCTGATCTTGCGTCGCGCCAAATGACCGAGCTTTCAGGTGGTCAGTTTCAGCGCGCCCTTTTGGCACGGGCTTTGTTGGATCGCCCTCAATTGCTCCTGCTCGACGAGGCTACTCAGGGCCTTGATCAACCCGGCTCCGCCACATTTTACCGCCTGATCGAAGACATCCGCCGTGACACAGGCGCCGCAATTTTGATGGTCAGCCACGAGTTGCATGTGGTGATGAGCGCCTCTGACCGGGTGATTTGTCTCAACGGCCATATCTGCTGTGAAGGTCATCCTGAACATGTCGCCTCCGCCCCGGAATATCGCGCGCTTTTCGGCTCTGGCACTCAAGGCGCCTTGGCGCTTTATCGGCATGCCCATGATCACAGCCATGATGGCGATTGCGACCATGACTACCCGCATGACCATCCGCATGCCCATCCGCATGACCGGGGAGATGCTGCCTAATGCTTGATGATTTCCTGATCCGCGCCGCCCTTGCTGGTGTCGGCACCGCGATTGCGACTGCACCGATGGGCTGTTTTGTGGTTTGGCGACGCATGGCCTATTTTGGCGATGCCACAGCGCATGCGTCAATTCTGGGTGTTGCGCTTGCTTTGGCTTTCTCACTGCCCGTCGTTTGGGGCGCGGCTATGGTCGCGCTGTTGATGGCCTCGGTTGTATCCTCGCTTTCAGGGCGCGGCGTGGCGATGGATACGCTCTTGGGGGTGATGGCGCACTCGGCGCTGGCATTCGGCCTTGTGGCAGTTTCGTTCATCGACGGTGTCCGGATTGACCTGATGGCCTACCTCTTTGGCGACATTCTTGCGGTCACCAAAACCGATCTTGCGGTGATCTGGGGGGGGGCAGGGGTGGTGCTGGTCCTCTTGGCGTACCGTTGGCAAGCGCTTCTGACGTCTACGCTCAACCCTGATCTCGCCTATGCTGCGGGCCTTAACCCAAAGCGCGAGCAACTGGTGCTTACCTTGGCCTTGGCACTTGTTGTGGCAGTGGCGATCAAGGTGGTGGGCGTTCTGTTGATTGCGGCGCTTTTGCTCATCCCCGCTGCCGCTGCGCGGCCCTTCTCGCGCACTCCCGAGGGCATGGCGGCATTGGCGATGGGTATTGGCATCGTCGCGGCACTGGCAGGACTGGGCGTCAGTTGGGAATTCGACACTCCGGCAGGCCCTTCCATTGTTTGTACGGCGGCACTGATTTTTCTTGCGGCGGTTCTTTGGCGCAGCTTCAAAAATCGCCCTGTCCAGCCGCATTGACCGTATGTGCTACCGCCCGACCGGGCGTCAGCAAGGGGCGCAACAATCCTACAGGATGCGCGCGGAGCGAGAGGCGAAACGCGATGTAATCCTCCACCACTTCCTCACCACAGGTCATGGCGGGTAACGTGGCGACAGGCTCCAACGCGCCCTCGCCATCCAGATCGCGGGCAAAAAGCGGCAAGGGTTCCTCTCCCAGAATTCCGCGTGCCTGCCACAAGGCCTCTCGACGCGTCAGCCCCAGACCGGCAAATGCATCCGCTTCTGCCAAGCGATGCAAAACCGCAGGAACAAGCCCGGCGCGCCGCCATAAATCCTCAACCGAACGATAGCCATTGCCACGCGCCGCCGCGATCCAGCCTGCGTCATCCTCGCTCAGGCCGCGCACTTGCCGAAACCCCAGCCGCAGCGCCAAACCGCCTTTGCCATCAGGCTCCATTACGGAATCGAAATAGCTTTCATTCACCGAAATTGGCCGCACCTCGACCCCATGTTCTCGCGCGTCCCGTACGATCTGAGCCGGGGCGTAAAACCCCATAGGCTGCGAGTTTAGCAGCGCACAGGCAAAAATCCCCGGATGGTGCCGCTTCAGCCATGCCGAGGCATAGACCAGCAGCGCAAAAGAGGCGGCATGGCTTTCTGGAAAACCATAGCTGCCAAAACCTTCAATCTGCGAGAAACACCGCTCTGCGAATTCAGGTTCATAGCCGTTCTTTGCCATGCCCTTCAGAAATCGTTCACGCAACTCACTGACATTCCCGTGCTTTTTGAACGTCGCCAAGGCCCGGCGCAGACGATCCGCTTCGGTGGGAGTAAAACCTGCACCAATGATGGCAATCTGCATTGCCTGTTCTTGAAAAAGCGGCACGCCCAAGGTGCGCCCCAAAACCCGCCCCAGTTCATCGGAGGGGAAGGACACCACCTCCTCGCCATTGCGCCGACGAATATAGGGATGCACCATATCGCCCTGAATAGGGCCTGGTCGAATGATGGCCACTTCGATCACCAGATCGTAAAAACACCTTGGGCGCATGCGAGGCAGAAAGTTCATCTGCGCCCGACTTTCCACTTGGAAAACCCCGATGCTATCGGCGCGCGACAGCATCTGATATACGGCTGGATCTTCCGACGGCAGCGACGCCAGAGTGTGCTGCGTGCCATGATGCATCGCCACGAGGTCAAAAGCCTTGCGAATGCAGCTCAGCATGCCGAGTGCCAGAATATCCACCTTCAGAATGCCCAAAGTGTCGATATCGTCCTTGTCCCAACAAATAACGGTGCGGTCTTCCATCGCGGCATTTTCCAGCGGCACCAACTCGTCCAATCGCCCGTCCGTGATGATGAACCCCCCCACATGCTGCGACAGGTGGCGCGGAAAACCGACGATTTCTTCCACCAGCACCAGCGCCAGCTTTAGCCGTGGTTCGTTGGGATCAAACCCCAATTCTCGTAGGCGGTGCCCCTCCAAACCGGACAGTGAGGAACCAAAGCCCCAAACCTGTGAGGCCAGCGCCGATTGCGTGTCGCGCGACAGCCCAAGCGCTTGCCCCACCTCCCGCAGCGCCCGTTTCGCGCGGTAATGAATTACCGTTGCACATAATCCTGCCCGGTGCCGCCCATAGCGCTGATAGATCCACTGGATCACCTCCTCACGCCGCTCATGTTCGAAATCGACATCAATATCGGGTGGTTCATTGCGCGCCTCCGAGACGAAACGCTCAAACACCATAGTGCCAATTTCAGGTGAAACGGAGGTAACCCCAAGACAATAGCACACGACTGAATTTGCTGCGGACCCACGCCCTTGGCACAAGATGCCCTGCGACCGAGCGAAGGCGACGATATCATTAACCGTCAGGAAATACGGCTCATACCCAAGCTTTTGAATCAAGCTCAACTCATGCTCGACCTGTGCGCGCACCCGTTCCGTGGCCCCGTCGGGATAACGCTCGCGTAGCCCGGCTTCGGTCAATCGTCGAAGCCGGGCCGAGGGGCTTTCGCCCTCTGCCACTTCGGAAGGGTATTCATAGCGCAGAGCATCGAGTGAGAAGGTTAATCGTGCCGCCAAAGCCCCCGCTGCATCCACGGCCGCTTCATAGCCGCGAAAGAGCCGTCGCATTTCTGCCTCTGAGCGCAGCCGCAATTCACCATTCGCCAAACCACTCCGCCCCAGCGTCTCCACAGTCTTGCCTTGCCGGATCGCAGTGAGCACATCCGCCAAAGGACGACGGTCTGAGCGGTGCAAGATCGGGCGTGCCGAAGCAAGGCAGGGCAGCGCAAGCCGCTGTCCGAGGGTGGCCTGATAGGCCAGCCGCGCCCTGTCCCTCCCATCATAGCCGGGCACCAGCGCCAGATGCATCACCGAACCAAGGCGGCGCGTCAGCCGTTCCGCCTGTGCCAACCACTCTCTCGCGCCGCCCTGCCACAGCGGTGCCTGTGTCAACGTTTCTTCCCCCACAGGCTGTGGCCCGGGGGGGTGCAGCACAAAATACATCCCCGCAGAGCGCTCAAACAGATCATCCAGTCGCAACAGGCATTGCCCCTTGCTCACCCGCAACCGTCCAATGCTCAAGAGCCTGCTCAAGTGTGCCCAGCCTTGCCGGTTCGCTGGTAACGCTGTGAGCATCAGCCCTTCTTCAAACACCAGCGTCGCCGCCGGGATCAGCCGGGGACAGGTCATCTGCCATCCCTCTGACAGCCCCTCTGGCGCAGGAGGGCCAATTTCCTCCGTATCCCGGCGTTCCTCTGCCTCCCGACGAATTTCCCGCGCTGCTGCATGAGCGCGCACGATCCCTGCCACGGAGTTCAGATCCGCCACCGCAAGCGCTTGCAGCCCCAGACGTGCTGCCTGTTGCATCATCTCCTCGGGGTGCGCTGCCCCGGTGAGGAAGGTGAAATTCGAAATCGCGCAGAGCTCGACAAAACCAGAATCACTCATCCCCGCACTATATTCACGTTTTGTTCCATTTCGAAGACCTCCCGAGCAGGCCTCCTCGTGCCCGTCAGTCACGAATTGCCC
>DOOI01000213.1:90177-92444 GCA_003512825.1 Paracoccaceae bacterium
CCTCGTTCCCGTCAGTCACGAATTGCCCCTCTGCAAGGCTTGCACGGCGGCGGCGCAGGCTCTACCTCGAACAGCGACAATGGAGGAACGCGACCATGGGCGAGCGCTTGCAAGAACTGACGCAGATCATGTTGGCCGCAGCCCAGCGTGCTGGGGCCGACGCCGCGGATGCCATGGCGGTTGATGGCCTTTCTCTGCATATTGATGTGCGCTCGGGTACCTTGGAACAAGCCGAGCGCTCAGAGGGCATTGAGATTGGCCTGCGCGTGTTTCTGGGGCGTCGCCAAGCTGTTGTTTCTGCGTCAGATACCAAGGCTGAAACCATTGCCGCGATGGCGGAGCGTGCGATTGCCATGGCGCGTGAGGCGCCAGAAGATCCCTATGTCGGCCTCGCCGATGCAAGCCAACTCACCACCACCCGTGACGCTTCCAGCCTTGATCTGGCCGATCCCGGCCCCGAGCCTGACCCGGCCTTCCTCATGAACGCCGCCCGCGAGGCCGAAGCGGCAACACTTGCGGTTAATGGTGTCTCCAAGGCGCAAGGCGCCTCCGCGGGATGGAGCCGTACAGGCGTCTGGCTCGCGGCAACCAACGGGTTTTCTGGCGGCTATAGCCGTACGGGTGCCTCAATCTCCTGCACAGCAATCGCCGGCGAAGGCCTTGGTATGGAACGTGATTATGATGGTGACGCCCGGATTTATGCCGCCGACCTGCGCGCCCCACAAGAGATTGGCCGCACGGCTGGGCTGCGCGCTGTCGAACGCCTTTCCGCCCGCAAACCGCCCACTGGGCACTATCCCGTGCTTTTTGATGAACGGATTTCCTCCAGCCTTATCGGCCACCTTCTGGCTGCTGCCAATGGTGCCTCTATTGCACGCGGCTCCTCTTGGCTCCTGGGCAAAATCGGGGCCGATGTGCTGCCCGCCACTCTTAGCCTGATGGAAGACCCCCACCGCGCGCGCGTTTTCGGATCGCGCCCTTTTGATGCGGAAGGTCTGCCCACTCATCCACGTGCGATCATTGAAAATGGCAGGCTCACTGGCTGGACAACGGATCTCGCCTCAGCACGCAAACTGGGCCTCGACAGTTCGGCAAATGCCGCGCGTGGCGTCTCGGCAGCCCCCTCACCCTCCAATTGGAACGTTGCCCTGACCCAAGGGACGGCATCGCGCGCCGACCTCCTCAAGGACATGGGCACTGGTCTCCTCGTCACCTCAATGATTGGCGCAACGATTAGCCCAACCACAGGGGACTATTCACGCGGGGCTTCGGGCTTTTGGGTTGAAAATGGCGTGATAACCTATCCTGTCAACGAATGTACAATCGCTGGTAACCTACCGGAAATGTTGCTTAGTTTGATCCCGGCCAATGACGCTCGCCTACATTTGTCGCGCCCCGTGCCATCGCTTTTGGTCGAGGGGATGACGCTTGCCGGCGCTTGATCGGGCGGCCGATCTTGCACTGCTGATCGACGCTGTGACAGAGGCGGGCGCGCTTGCTGCGCGCTATGCCGGGCCGACACCCGTCCTCCACGAAAAGCCGGGCGGGCAGGGCCCTGTGACAGAAGCGGATCTCGCTGTTGACCGCCTGTTACACCAGCGCCTGACTGCCGCGCGCCCAGACTATGGCTGGCTTTCCGAAGAAACACTCGACGGTCCCGAACGGCTTGTGCGCTCCCGTGTCTTCATCATCGATCCGATTGACGGCACCCGTGCATTCGCCGAAGGCCAAGACAGCTGGGCACATTCGCTGGCCATCGCCGAAAAAGGTGAAATCATTGCCGCAGCGATTTTTCTCCCATTAAAATCAATGCTCTACACCGCAGAAAAAGGCGGAGGGGCGAAGCTGAATGGCAAGCAGATCCAGCCCAGCGATTGCGCGGAATTCTCGCAGGCGCGTGTTTTGGGGGCCCGCGCAAACTATGAGCCACAGCATTGGCGGGGGGCGGTGCCGGGGGTGGAGCGGCATTATCGGCCGTCTTTGGCGTGGCGGCTGTCATTGGTGGCGGAGGGGGCATTTGACGCGATGTTGACGCTGCGGCCCTCGTGGGAATGGGATATCGCGGCGGGGGCGTTGATCCTGTCGGAAGCGGGTGCGCGGGTTACCGACAGACGGGGTAACCCCTTGATTTTCAACAACCCTCACCCGCAGCTCAATGGCGTGCTTGCCGCCGGGCCACGGCTGCATGCAGCGCTTTTGTCGGAACTTCGCCCAGATGAAATGGCCCCACGCCTCAAAGGTTAATAGCTTTGAGCGCGGTTTTTCGA
>DOOI01000213.1:92811-93651 GCA_003512825.1 Paracoccaceae bacterium
TCGCTTCTATTTTGCCGCGACAAACTGACAATTCGACCCACCAATTCCGCCCGTTGATGCAAACGGTCCGGCGCCAAATGCGCGTAGCGCTGCGTCATTTGAATGCTGCAATGGCCCAATAATGTTTGCACTTCGTAAAGGCTGACACCCTTGTTGATTAGCAGGCTGGCAAAGGTGTGGCGCAAATCGTGAATGCGGACATCATCCAATTCGGCCCATTCGCGCACGATATACCAAGAGGCATAGAAACTATCATAAGGTTTATGTGTCTTTGGATTGGTAAAGACCGGGGCTCGTGGATCAACGGATAATTCAAGATGTTTCGCCTTTTTTCGCGCAGCATTAAGAACATCAATTGCCGGCTCACTCAAAATAATACGCCGTGATCGACCATTCTTACTTTTGGGAACAGTCCAAATGCGTTTGGCGAAATCAATATCGCACCAGCGCATGCCGAGCGCTTCGCCTTTGCGCGCCCCCGTCAGCAGCAGGAGGCGAATAAACAGATACAAAAACGGATGGGTGCTGCGCCGACAGGTTTTGAGGAGCCGCTCGATTTCTTCCTCGCTCAAGAAGCGCTGTTTGAAGTCACCCACCGAAATTGTCTTTATTTTCTCTTGGTTAGGGTTGAATGGCGGCACCATTCCCCATTTTTTGGCCAAGCTCAACATGCGGTTCATCAGGTGAATATACTTGTTGATCGTGCTGCGCTGATAGCCTGCAATAATCCGCTGTCGAACCCATTTTGCTAATACGGGATTAGTGACTTCACTGAGCTTCATTGCGCCCAAATCTTCGCGGATCTGCGTATTGAAGGTGCTCAGATCATCGCGTGGCTGT
>DOOI01000068.1:0-200 GCA_003512825.1 Paracoccaceae bacterium
ACCGCTTCTTTTGGCGTCACACCGGTGAAAAGCGAGCCTTCTTCAAACCATGATTTTGGCGCAAGAGCCCCCCAGAGCGTTTGGCGCTGCGGGTCTTTCAAGCTCCAGCGGATCGGCTCAAGGTCGGGGTCCACAGTCTGATAATCGGAACAATAAATCTCGATCCGGTGCCCATCGGGGTCGCGGATATAAAGGAAGAA
>DOOI01000068.1:500-6425 GCA_003512825.1 Paracoccaceae bacterium
TGCCGCCCCGGTCCGCGCTCGATATTGGCCAGATACCCCGTAGTTGCCATCAGATCGAGCAGGTCGATGATGTTGAGCGGTGTCGGCACCCAAAACGCGGTATGGTGCAGGCGCGGTCCCGTGCCATTGGTAAACGCCATGTCATGCACGCCGCCCTTGCGGTGCATCCATGCCGCCCAAAGCCGCCCCGATTGGTCGTCTTCGGTGTATTCCGTCACCCGAAATCCGATGGAATTATAAAAGGCCACGCTGGCGTCCACATCCGAGGTGAAGACGTTGAAGTGATCAATCCGCAGTGGTTTGACGCCTTTATAGAGCGCGTATTTCTGGTGGATCGGCGCCAGCCTGTCCATCTTGACGTAAAATTCCAAGGGGATCCCGAACACGTCTTGCGTCCGCAGGCATCTGCCCATGAAGGGCCGCTCCACCCATTCCACGGGGAGGTTCTGCGCGGCAAACCATGCGGCGGCTTTGTCCAGATCGGGCTCATCATAAAGCTTGAACCCCAAAACGCGGGCATCGGAGACGGCGGATTTCCGCAGCGCGATGCAATGATGCCCTCGTTCCTCGAGTGCGCGCAAATACACGCTCTCTTCGTCTTCATAAGTGATCTGGAGGCCCAATGTATCGACGTAAAACGCCTTTGAGGCCTCAAGGTCTTTTACCCCAAATTCCACATGACTGAGGCGCACAATGTTGAAGGGCGGATATAGGTTCGCGGCTGGAACGGGCATGTCTCTCTCCTCTTGAGACGGGATCGGTGGCGCGTTTCCCGGTAATGTCAGGCGCCGAGGCGCGGAATGGCGTGCTGGCCAATGGCAAGGCCTATCATCTTTTGCTCCATGTAGAACTCGAAGGACCAATCCCCGCCGTCGCGACCAATCCCAGAGGATTTCATCCCGCCAAAAGGTGTCGGCAGGTGGCGGACGTTTTCGGAATTCACCCAGATCATCCCTGCGTCCAAAGCATTCGACAAGCGCAGCGCGCGGGTAATGTCATTGGTCCAGATGTAGCCTGTCAGACCATAGGCCACATCATTTGCAATCGCCAAAGCTTCGGCTTCGGTGCGGAACGCAATAGCGGTCAGCACAGGCCCAAAGATTTCCTCTTGGGCAATCGCCATATCATTGCGCGCACCGGTAAACAGGGTCGGGCGCACGAAATATCCCGGCCCCTCCACCCGCGTGCCGCCTGCGGCAATCGTCGCGCCCTCGGCTTGGGCCTTGTCAAAATAGCTGCATACTTTTTCCAGATGCACCCGGTCGATCAGGGGCCCCACTTCGGTTTTCGGGTCCAAGGGATGACCCACCCGGATGGCGTTTGCCCGTGCGGCCAATTTGGCTGTGAAGGTTTCGGCAATCGTGTCTTGCACCAAAAGGCGCGAGGACGAGGTGCAGCGTTCGCCATTGAGGGAATAGATCATCAGCACCGCTGCATCCAAGGCGCGTTCCAGATCGGCATCGTCAAACACGATTACCGGATTCTTGCCCCCCAACTCGAAATGCACACGTTTCAGCGTGGGTGCTCCCTGCGCCATGATCATTGATCCGGTTCGGGTTTCACCTACAAATGCAATTGCTTTGATATCGGGATGCTCTGTAAGGGCCTTGCCGGCCTCTTCTCCCATCCCGTTGACAAGGTTCCAGACGCCGGGGGGCAGGCCCGCTTCTTCGGCGATATCCATCAAGATCCGCGCCGTCACCGGACTGAATTCGGCGGGCTTATGCACCACTGTGCACCCTGCGGCCAAAGCAGGCGCAATTTTCCATGTCGATAGCATGAAGGGCGTATTCCATGGCGTGATCACCCCTACCGGGCCAATCGGCACACGGGTGGTGATATTCATCAACGTGGCAGAGGGGAGCGATTGCCCGTCGCGGGCGGCGGGGGCTTTGTCAGCGAAAAAGCGGAAATTCTCTGCCCCTCGCAACGCTGCTTTCGACATCCATTTGAATGCTTGGCCGGTGTCCCAGCATTCGGCCACGGCGATCTCATCAGCCCGGGCCACAATGCCATCGGCAATCTTGTGAAGGATCTTTTTGCGCGCTTCCGCGCTGACATCTCGCCACGCGGGAAAGGCCGCCTTGGCGGCTTTTGCGGCTGCATCAATGTCTTCTGCGGTGCCGCGCGCCACAAGGCCGATCAGGCTTTCGTCTACGGGCGAGCGATTCTCAAATGTTGCCCCATTTGACGCAGCCCGATCCTCGCCGCCAATGCGGTGCAGGATTGGCGCGGCGCGCAACCGTTCCAGCACGGGTGCCAGCTTCGCCAGATTGCTTTCCAGATCACTCATCGTTCAATCCCTCAGGTGCTGGGGCAAATGCTCGCGTGTCGAGCCTGCCTTGGGTGACAGTTCCGGGTCGATGTCCCGCATCTCAAAAGACAGCGCCAGCGAGATTTCCGCCATTGCAGGTGCCAGAAATTTCTCAGCGGCGGCAAAGATATGCGCCGTTGCCGCCCGCCGAACCTCTAGGCTGCGCCCGCCGCGCAGGCGTAGCCCGATGTCGATGTAGCCGTGTTTCGCGTCGCCATCCGCGATCGCGACATGTGTTGCGGCAAAGGCCCGTACGCGCACACCCGCGAGGGGCAATACCCCGGTCTCAATCGCCGCGATTCGCAGCACATCGCAAAGGGCTGCAATATCAACACGCGTCTCAAGGTTGGGTGAGTAATCAACCGTAATATGGGGCATGGGTTCCTCTGTATTTTGTTAACACGTTAATGAAATTTTGCCCTGCGTCAAGTCCTCTGCTTGCCAGATCGACGCCCCTTCGCTAGGGAAATTACATGAGTCCGAACGATGCCCATATCGCGCCTGAAACGTCCCGGTCGTTGCCAATCGCTTTGTTGCGGGCACGCGAGAAAGTCATGGGGCCGATCCGCGCGATGCTTGCAGACGCAGGTGTGACCGAGCAGCAGTGGCGTGTGCTGCGGGTGCTGAATGAGCGTGGTCCTCTCGATCCTACCGAAATCGCAGACCGATCTTGCCTCTTGTTGCCTTCGCTCACCCGCATTTTGCAAACGCTCGACACCAAGGGCTTTGTCACGCGCGCGGTGCACTCCACCGACCGCCGCCGTCAGGTGATTACCATCACCGCAGCGGGGCGGCAGTTGATCGCCGAGAACCTGCTTGAAAGTCAGCGGCTCAATGCGTGGCTCAAGGACAGCTTCGGCGAGGCCAAGCTTGATCAGTTGCTTGATTTGCTCAATGAGTTGGATCGTCTCGACCGGGGTTAATCGTCGCCTTCGACCTTGCCGCGCATCGCTTTCACTTCGCCGCGAATAGTCTTGGCCTTGAGGCGTCGTTTCTGACTGCCGAAGGTGGGCTTGGTGGCGATCCGCCGTTTAGGGGCCACCAACGCTTGGCGGATCAGATCAACCAGCCGCTCGCGCGCAATCTCGCGGTTGCGGGCTTGGCTCCGGGTCTCGTCGCATTGCAAGATGATGGCACCTTCCAGCGTCCATCGTCGTCCGGCCAACCGCTTGAGCCGGGTCTTGACCGGGGCCGCCAGATGCGGCGAGCGTTCGGCCTCGAAGCGCAGCTCGACAGCCGTAGAGACCTTGTTGACGTTTTGCCCCCCGGGACCGGAGGCGCGCATGAATTGCTCGCTCAGTTCCCAATCGGCAATCTCAACCCCTTCAGCGATCCAGAGCACAGGCTTCTCCCAAAACGCGTCTTGCGTCATGACGCAAGCCAGACGCAAACCAGACGCGAAACATACAGTGATTTTCGCCAACGAAAAGGCCGCCCCGGTTTCCCAAGGCGACCTTAGAGATCTGGAGGTGGGGGCCGGTTAGGTCCACACCAATCGTCGGGTCTATGCGCTAGGGGCTGCCCTAGCCAATCAACCTCCTGATTGTCCCGGCACCTCTCTCCGTTATCCCATTAGACACTGGAGCACCTCCTTTCTAGCTGTTTGCGATAGGCCGAGCCTGCCACAGCTTTTTCGAAGCGCCAAACAAAATCATGTGGTCCGAGAAGATAATTTCCACACGATGATGCGAAATGGAGCAAGTGCAAGCAGCGCGAGCCCCAGTTTTACCGCCCAATCCGCCACCGCGAGCGAAACCCACAGCGGGACCACTGGGCCAAAGCCCAAAAGCGGCAAGGCCTCCCCTGCCCAGCTGACATCATTGCCCGGCTCCAAAGCGGTCAACGCGGCTGAAAAGGCGACAGTAAAGAAAATCGCCGTATCCAGTGACGACCCCACGAGCGTAGAGATCAAAGGCGCGCGCCACCATTTCCCGGCGCGAAACTTATTAAATATCGATATATCAACGAGTTGAGCGATGAGAAACGCAAGGCCAGAGCCAAGCGCTATTCGCAAGGTGACAGCAGGATAGGTGAATCCGTCGCCTTCCAGCAGGATTTGAGTGCCGATGAGGGAACAGATCACCCCAACGGCAAATCCCGCTAAGACCACCCGCCGCGCGGGCCCCGCGCCATAGACACGGTTCATCACATCAGTGACGAGAAAAGCGACAGGATAAGTGAAAGCGCCATAGGTCAGCCATTGGCCGAAAAGGAACTGAACGAGGATATTGGAGGCCACTACGACAGTAGCCATGGCAAGAATGCCCGGAAGATGGGTGCGGTTCATAATGATGCCCGTTTTTACATGGTTGCGGCGACACGGCTTTCCGGCGGAAAGCGCGCGGGGCATACGCCTGCCAATGAGCGGTGGCAAGCCCAAATTTATTGCGCCAAGCGCAGGTCCAGCAACTCGGTGCGTTGTAGGAAATGGAAATTATCATCCGAAATCAACGTCGCCCGCAGGCTGCCGTCATTGTGCCGCCATAGGGCGATGCTTTCGAAATTATCCCATTGCCCCGTGCGCGAGCGAAATAATTCCACCCCTTGCTGCACTCCGGTTTTTGCCGGATAAAATCGGCGCAGGCGGGTCGAAAAGCCAAATCCGCTAAAGCCGCGCTCAAGCAGATAGAGCTGCCCATCGGGGCCAAAATCTGCTCCCACGGGCAAGAACCCATCCGAGCGCGCGACGTCAAACATTTTCGCCCATTTCCCTTTGCCAAAGCGCCAAACGGGAAAGGGCGTTTCCACCCCGCCGGACCGCTCCGGCAATGTCCAAAGCGCCCCCTCACGATCGATGGCCAGCGCTTCCATACCAGAGTTGTTTTGCAGCTTGGTGGCAAAACCGCCGCGTGGCACAAGTGCTGCGGCGGCCTCTGGCGCGCGATGATAGGCGATGCGGTGATTGCCCTCAAAAGATATGTAAACCCCACCGCCCGGAGCCGAAGCCAAGCCCTCGGCGTCAATATTCTCTCCATTGAGGCGGCGGCCTTTGGTGTCTCGCAACGCGGTGAAATCAGTCAGTTCCACCCGTTCTACGGCGCCTTCTGCCTGCCGGATCAAACGCCCGGTTGCGATCCATGCTTTATCAATGATGGCCGTAAAGCCTACGCCGTCCTCTGCCAGTTCCAGTCCGGAAAACCCGCCAAATTCAGGGTCGGACAAGAACCAGACATAGTGCCCCACGACCATCGCCTGCCCGGTTTCTGCCGCACTGCTTGCGAGGGCGAGCACACTGACAATCCCAAGCGAGACGCAGGCAACAGCACCAGTCAGCGCGCCAGTTAGCGAGCCTGCAAGACGGCGGAGCATTGTTTGGGCAGATCGGCCAGCGTCAATTCCCGCCGTGGCTTTGGCTTGGGTGCATTCGGGTTTGGCGGCGGTGGGTTGAGGATGTCTTTCACCCATTGTTCGGCATCCTTACAGCCATCGCCCGCAGGCATCGAATCCTGGTCCTGACAGCCGCGCGCCCCTTTGGGGCAGTTCAGCCGCACGTGGAAATGATAGTGGTGCCCATACCACGGGCGCACCTTTCGCAACCAAGCGCGATCGCCACCTTTTTCATCGTTACACATCTGCACTTTGGCACCGGGGAAAACGAATATTCGCTCATT
>DOOI01000068.1:6671-7034 GCA_003512825.1 Paracoccaceae bacterium
ATTTGGCACCGGGAAACACAAAAATACGGGCCACACGCGGATCTTTCGCGGCCGCCTTGATGATCTCATGATGCTGGCGTGTCCAGTCTCCATTTACGTAGGCCCCATTGGCGCGACGCAGAGATATCGAAGAGATGTTCTCGCGCTCAGAGGCGCTCAGGTTCAGGCGTTTGGGGGGCAGCATCCAGATATCGGCATCCAAACCCATCTGATGGCTGGCATGCCCGGTGAGCATTGGTCCGCCACGCGGCTGGCTTATGTCGCCAATATAAAGCCCGCTCCAGCCGGGCTGGCGTGCGGCGGCAGTCGAGAGGTCCTTGAGAAAGTCGATCGTGTCGGGGTGGCCCCAATTGCGATTGCGGC
>DOOI01000149.1:0-1495 GCA_003512825.1 Paracoccaceae bacterium
CCCCGCTCCGGCGGGGTTTTTTTATACCCGCAATAGCCGACGCACTGGCGCGACCCAGCCTATAGCGCATCTCCACGGCAAGGCGCCTCCAATCGGTCAGCCGTGTTTGGCGTGCCATCATTCTCGATCGCATGGTGCCGAAAAATGGGCATATGCGCCGGGAGCAGCGTTTCGGCCCGCGCAGTCTCGGTGAAAATATGCTTATCCGTCTCTGCGCGGATCACCACCCAATTGGGGTCATCCAAGGTGCCCGCGTAAATCCCAGCCGCCCCGACAAAGCGCTCAAATTTTTGATAAACCTTGGTCCCGCAGGTCTCGCAAAAATGGATGTAGATCTCTTTGCCACTGCCCTCCGAGCGATGTGCATAGACCTTGGGCGCGCCCTTGATCACCGCCAAATCCGTCTCGGCTATGGCAGGTTGCACCATATAGGCCCCCCCGGTTGCGCGCTGGCAAAAGCGGCAATGGCACATCGTCACCCGTGCTGGCCGCGCCGTCACCCGATAGCGCACCGCCCCGCACAAACACCCGCCCTCTGCTACTGTGGTCATCTCGCCCCTCCAGTATAGCCCTGCGGACTGCGCTCCAACCCAACCCAGCGTCCGGCCAAAGCACATCCGACTTGACCCTTTCTAGGCCAAAGGCTCTCCTTGACCAAAGGAGTTTCGCCATGCCCATCACCTTCCTTGAATGCGCCCTCAACGGACCGTGGTCGCAGGCGCGCCAGCCCCTCATGCCCATCACCCCGGATGCGCTGATCGCCGAAGGTATTGCCTGCGCCCGCGCCGGGGCCGCCGTGATCCACCTGCACGTCTATGATCCCGCCACGGGCCTGCGATGGGAAAACCCCCAGGCCTATGCCCGCGTCATCGAAGGCATCCGCGCCGTGGAAGATGTTATCGTCTACCCCACCTTGCCCCTCGCCGGCTCCCCCGAAACGCCCTCCCCCATGACCCCCGAATCCCGCTTCGCCACTGTCGAAACCCTCGCCCGCCAAGGCCTGCTGGAATGGGCGGTGATCGACCCCGGCTCCACCCAACTCTCTGCCTTCACCGATATCCCCAATGGCCCCCCCGGCTTTCTCTATCGCAACAGCGAAGAAGAAATCCGCCACGGCCTCGCCCTCGCGCGCAGGTTCAATTTCCATCCGTCCTACGCGATTTACGAGCCGGGCTTTCTGCGCCTCGGGGCGGCCTTGGCAATAGGTGTCGCCTGCCCGATGCCACTTTACCGCTTCATGTTCTCCGATGGCTTCACCTTCGGCTTCCCCCCGCGCGCCTATGCGCTCGAGGCCTACCTCGCCCTGCTGGCCAACTGCCACCCCGGCGCGCTCTGGATGATCGCGGGGCTCCAAGTCGATCTTGATCCGATCTTCGAGGCAACTCTCGCCCTTGGCGGACATATTCGCGTTGGCCTAGAGGATGCCCCCTTCGGCTGCCCCCTCAGCAACCGCGCACAAACCGAGGCCGCCGCAGCCCGCATCCTGCGTGCTGGC
>DOOI01000149.1:1727-3937 GCA_003512825.1 Paracoccaceae bacterium
GCCGCAGCCCGCATCCTGCGTGCGGGCCATAGCCTTGGCACCGCACCCGAATTGCGCGCCAAACTGCGCGGCTCACTTTAAAACAAACGGCTGCGTCATCCAGTGTCGCAAAATCGCGGTGACCACCTCAGGCTGCTCCAACGTGGGCAAATGCCCGGCATCGGGCACGATTTCCAGCCGGGCATATGGGATCAACTCCGCCATGAATGTATGGCGTTTCACAGGTGTAAGCCCGTCATGCTCACCACATAGCACCAGCGCGGGCATCTTGATCCGCCGCAACGTCGCCTGCTGATCCTTGCGCCGCTGCAACGCTCGACATTGCCGGATAAACACATCCGGCCCCATCGCCCGCCCCATTTCGGCAACCTGCGCCATCACCTGCAACCGCTGCGGCCCCGGTGCCAGATGCTCGGGCTTGAGGATCATCCGCATCATATCCTCAAATCGCCCCGCACGCGCCCCCACGATCAACGGTTCATACCCTGCCGCCGATTGCGGTGTCTCGGCCAAAGGATTGGTGTCCATCAACGCCACCCGCGTCACCCGCTCTGGCGCGCGCCGCAAGATCTCCATCGCCACGATCCCGCCCATGCTCAACCCAGCCAAAGCGAATTTTGCCGGCAAGACCCCAAGCAAAGCCGAGGCCATTTCCTCTACCCGTTCACCCATCGTGATCGGGGCCACTGTGACCGCCATCTCGCGCGACAGCGCCGTTACCTGCGGCGCGAAAAGCCGCGCGTCACACATCATACCCGGCAGAAAAACCAGCGGCTCCATAGGGCCCTCACTCTTTTCCCGTCAAACTGGCAGAAGTCGCGCCAAGGTCAACTGCCGGGACGTCACAAACCTGCCGCCCATTGCGTCAATGCCGCAACCGCACCCGCCGTATTGCCCGGCGACATGATATCGCCCGCGATCACATGGAGGTAGGGGTCCACATCAGCGCCCGCCGGGGCCATTACCTGCGTCACCGGACCGCCCCAGCGCGCCGCCACTTCCCGTGTCACCTCCGCACGCACCACGCGATCACCATCATTGAAAAACAAAAACAGCGGCACCGAGATTTTCCCATGGTCAGCCTGTCGTGCCGCCTGCGCCACACGCCCCATCGGCAAAGTTGCCAAAACCGGATAATCCGTTGTCCAATGCGCGGCTTGGCCCGCGTTGCGCGGCTCGAAACTGCGCCGCTCGCCCACCAGCGCAGGCACCCAATAGCGCGCAGCCGGAAAGGTCAGCAACATGGCGGCGGGATTGTTTACCGCAAAATTCGGCGAAACCATCGCAACCCCGGCCACCCCCTCCGCAAGATCGCTTTGAGTCATCGCCAAGGTCGCAATGGATCCCCCCGTTGACGTCGCCAGCACAATCACCCGCTCGCCCACGGCCCGCGCCACCGCCAGCCCTTCGGCAGCATCCAGCATCCAATCCGTCGCATCAGCTTGCGCCATTGCCTCTGCAGATGTCCGCCCATGGCCCGCAAAGCGCGTGTAAACCAAATTCGCACCCAAGGCCTCTGCCAGCTTGTCAGGCACAGGGCGAATTTCTTCTGACGAGGCGGAAAAACCATGTAGATACAATATACTTATAGGCGTTTTTTCATGTGACGCATGAGCATAAATCACCCGCTTTTCTTCGCCTGCGCGCAGGTCGGCAAAGACGGCCTCGCGCGTGACGAATTGCTCTACTGTCACATCCCCCGGCCGCGCCGTCAGGTCCAAAGGCTCGTAAGGCCCAAAAGCCCAAAGCGCTCCCGCCGCCACAATCAACACTGCCAAGATCCGCCCCAGCCAGCGGAACACCCCCCGGATCAAACCGCGCATGCCAAAACCTCCTCAACCATGCGCTCAATCAGCGCCAAACAGTCCGGACTGGAAAAACGATGATCCGCGCCCTTCACCAGCGTCAGCCGCATGTCCGGCCCCTCTGCATGGTCCAAAAGTCGCAAGGCCACCGCTTTATCCACATCCGCATCTGCCGTGCCTTGCAAAAATCGAACAGGAACCCCCAGCCTCAATGGCTGGCGCAACACAAGGTTCTCGCGCCCGTTCTCAATCAGCCGACGCGTGATCACATAGGGTCCTTCGTCATAGTCCGAGGGCAATTCCACCCGCCCCTGCACCATCAGCGCCTCGCGCTCTTGGGCGGAAAACCCCGCCCACATGCTGTCCTCGGTGAAATCCGGCGCCGCCCTGATTGTCACCAATACC
>DOOI01000131.1:0-1071 GCA_003512825.1 Paracoccaceae bacterium
CAAGTTGGGTGTCGCCAAAATCAAGATGGCCGCACAGCTGAATTCCGCAAATTTTCGTCCAAACATTTGTGCCCCCCAGGCAAAAGAATCATTTTAGGTCCTAAAGCGCAAAACTGCGCTCTTTCACAAATCCGTTCAATACAGGCGCAAAGGCGTTGCAGGCAAACCGCCAAGACATCTGGCCATCGGTTTTATAGCCGACCCGAACCGCGCCCTGGCCCTTTTGGCTGAAGACCGCAACAATACGGCCCCCTTCCGCCAGTTGCTCGATCAAGGCGGCTGGCATGTGCTCCACCGCCCCTTGCACGACAATCACGTCAAAAGGGGCGTGTTGCGCGGCCCCTTGCGCCAAGCTGCCCTGCACAACTGCGACGTTCAAACAGCCCTCAGCGGCCAAATTCGCCTCAGCCTCAGCGGCCATAGCTTCATTTTCTTCAATAGAGACAACAGCTTCCGAAAACTTGCCAATCACCGCCGAGGAATAGCCAAGACCGCAACCAATATCCAATACCAACTCATTGCCTTGAATATCCACAGCATCAAGCATCTTGGCAAAGGTGCGCGGTTCAAGGATCACGCGGCCATGGCCCAGGTCCAAAATCGCATCCGCATAAGCGGTTTCATTCAGGTGATCTGGCACGAAAACCTCCCGCCGCACCTGAAGCATGGCGTCAATAATGGGAAATTTCGTCACATCAGCCGGTCTAATCTGTGTATCAACCATCGTTGTGCGGCGTGTCAAAAAATTGGTCATGTCAGGTATTCCTGTCGTCATCGAGTCTCGCAGTTATCCCACATGCGCCAGTGCCCTGCAACGACAAGAACAGCCATCAGACAAAATCTCAGGTGGATTTCTCGATCATATTAAAACGGTCTGTTCGGCAGGTAAACGCCACGGCTCGGGATCAGGCGATTTTGGCTGTCACGCACGTGATGTGGCGGGGGTGGACTGGTGGGTCGTGAGAGGCTCGAACTCCCGACATCTTCGGTGTAAACGAAGCGCTCTACCAACTGAGCTAACGACCCGCTGGCTGCGATATAGATCGCGCAAGCCTGGGGGGCAAGCGGTTT
>DOOI01000131.1:1372-2795 GCA_003512825.1 Paracoccaceae bacterium
GGTTTTTTCAGTTTTTTATAACTCATCATGATGGCCGGCTTTGACGCGGTAAACCACCCCCTGCCCGCTTGGCAAATCTGCCAAACGATCAAGCCCCCAACCCAGCGCGCAAAGCCGCAAACACAATGAAGTCATCCCATGTGTGACCAGAACCGCCGGCCCCGTCAGCTGGCCCAAGAATGCCGCGCAGCGTTCGTAAAGCCGCGCGGTGCCTTCCCCGCCGGGGGCCCAGTCATAAAATTGGATCTGCCCAAGATCTTGCAGGCAAATCATTCTTTCTTGCGCAATCTCAGCACGGGTGACTCCAGCCCAAGCCCCCATGCCAATTTCCATCAACTCCGATGAGGTTTCGATCTGCGTCGCAAGACCCGCAAGGGCGATTTCCGCCGTCTTTCGCGCGCGCGCCTGGGGGCTGGTGATAAAGCGAAAACCCGTCAAATCATAGGGCTGCAACAGCTCATGCTGACGCCGTGCTTGGCGCAGACCTTTTTCGGTTAAGGGGCTGTCGAGATGACCTTGCAACCGCCCTGCCGCATTCCACTCGGTTTGCCCATGGCGCAGGACCAGCACTTCAGGGCAGCAAGAGGGGATGGCCAAAGCCGCGGTCATAGGCAGAGCACCACCGCCGCGACCAGGCCGCGAGGGGTTTTGTTCGTCAAAGACGCTCCAGCTCGTCCACCGAAGCGCCTTTGGAACTCGCTCAATGTGCCGTGAGGCCAGCGGCGCTGCCACGCTCTGCCGCAAGGGCGGCCGCGGCTGCATCCTCTGCCGCCTCATCCCAATCAATCGGTTCGGGGGCCGATATCAAAGCGTGTTTCAAAACCTCTGACACATGGCTGACGGGAATAATTTCCAACCCATCGGTGACGCTTTCGGGCAAATCACGCAGGTCTTTCGCATTCTCGCCCGGAATCAGCACAGTTTTGATGCCTCCGCGCAGGGCCGCCAGGAGCTTTTCTTTCAATCCACCAATCGGCAAAGCATTGCCGCGCAAGGTCACCTCGCCGGTCATGGCAATGTCTTTCCGCACGGGAATGCCCGTCAACACAGAGACAATCGATGTCACCATCGCCAGCCCAGCCGATGGGCCATCCTTGGGTGTTGCCCCTTCCGGCACATGCACATGGATATCCATCCGATCAAACCGGGGCGGCTTCACCCCGATTTCGGGGGAAATGGAGCGCACATAGGAGCTGGCCGCATCAATGCTCTCTTTCATCACATCGCCCAATGTCCCGGTGGTTTTCATCCGGCCTTTGCCCGGCAGGCGCAGGGCTTCGATATGCAGCAAATCGCCGCCCACGCTGGTATAGGCCAGACCCGTCACGACCCCCACCTGGTGATCATCTTCCGCCAAACCGTAACGATATTTCTTAACGCCGAGGTAGTCATCCAGATTTTCAACCGAAATATTGACGCTCTG
>DOOI01000205.1:0-2405 GCA_003512825.1 Paracoccaceae bacterium
TCCTGTGCTATAGGGGCGCGCAGACGGGCGGGGGCTGAACCAATCCCTTGTCAAACCTGCGCCTATGCAGGTGGAGGAGCCGCCTCGATTTTCGGGGCACATTGGGATGCCATCCCATAGGGCAGTGGCAGAAACGGGCCCCTCGGGGCCAGCGAGTTATGAGGACTGAACATGAGCGATATCGCAGACCGCGTTAAAAAGATCGTTGTTGAGCATCTGGGTGTGGACGAAGATAAGGTGACGGAAAACGCTTCGTTCATCGACGATCTCGGCGCCGACTCCCTCGACACGGTCGAGCTGGTCATGGCCTTTGAAGAAGAATTCGGCATCGAAATCCCCGATGACGCCGCCGAAACCATCCAGTCCTTCGGCGATGCGGTGAAATTCATCACCGAAGCATCCGCCTGATTATACGCCCCTAGGGCCGCCATAAACCCTCGCCGCGCACCCGCGGCGGGGGTTTTTCTTTGGGCAAGTTCCTGCGAAGATTTGCACCTGCTCTTGCCCACCGCGCGTCGGACGGGGTAAGAGCGGACAAAACCATACGGGCAAGGGAGAACGCCATGCGTCGCGTCGTCGTCACGGGTCTGGGTCTGGTTACACCGCTTGCATGCGGTGTCGAAGAGACATGGAAGCGCCTTTTGGCGGGAGAAAGCGGAGCCGGGCCCATCACCCGCTTCGATGCAAGCCGGGTTGTCACCACCTATGCCTGCGAAGTGCCCTTGGGCGATGGCAGCAACGGCACCTTTAACGCAGATGACTGGATGGAACCGAAAGAGCGCCGCAAAGTCGACGACTTCATCCTCTACGGCATCGCCGCCGCAACCCAAGCCGTGCGCGACGCAGGCTGGGAGCCGGAAGACGAAGAAGAGCGCCTTCGCACCGGGGTGATGATCGGCTCAGGCATCGGCGGTCTGCAATCCATCCAAGACACCACGCTCTTGATGGCCGAAAAAGGCCCGCGCCGCGTGTCCCCATTCTTCATTCCGGGTGCCTTGATCAACCTGATTTCTGGTCAAGTCTCAATCCGCTATGGCTTCAAAGGCCCCAACCATGCCGTTGTGACAGCCTGCTCGACAGGCGCCCATGCCATTGGCGATGCCGTGCGCTTGATCCAATGGGGCGACGCGGATGTCATGATCGCAGGTGGCGCAGAAGCGGCAATCTGCGAAATCGGCATCGCGGGCTTCAATGCGTGCAAAGCCCTTTCTACCAAACGCGCCGACGATCCCAAATCGGCCTCCCGCCCTTATGATGCCGACCGTGACGGGTTTGTCATGGGCGAAGGCGCAGGCGTTGTCGTTCTCGAAGAATACGAGCACGCCAAAGCGCGCGGCGCTAAAATCTACGCCGAAGTGCTGGGCTATGGCCTCTCGGGCGACGCCTATCACATCACCGCCCCCTCCGAGGATGGCGACGGCGGGTTCCGCTCGATGTCTGCCGCGCTCAAACGCGCAGGTGTCGCGCCGCAACAGATCGATTATATCAACGCCCATGGCACATCGACCATGGCCGACACGATTGAACTGGGGGCCGTCGAGCGCCTGATGGGCGATGCCGCCGCAACAGCCACAATGTCTTCCACCAAATCCTCCATCGGCCACTTGCTGGGCGCGGCAGGCGCGGTCGAAGCGATCTTCTGCATCCTTGCGATCCGCGATCAGGTGGCCCCGCCCACGATCAACCTCGACACGCCCGCTATCACCCCGAAACTGGACCTCGCCCCCAATGTGGCACGCAAACGCAAGATTGACGTGGCGCTCTCCAACAGCTTCGGCTTCGGGGGCACCAATGCCAGTCTTGTTATCGGGAAAGTTTCTTAAATGTGGCGACATATCGCGTCCAACGCGGTCACGTTGCTTTTGGTGCTGATGTTCCTCGCAGGTGGCGTGGTCTTGTGGGGCCGCGAGGAATATTCGGCAAAAGGCCCGCTGGCCGAGCAAATCTGCCTCAAAGTGGATCGTGGCAGCACGATGCGGCGGGTCAGCCGCGCCTTGGAAGAGGATGGCGCCATCCGCTCCGGCACGCTTTTTCGGTTGGGCGCTGATTACGGCGACAAAGCGGAAAGCCTGAAAGCAGGCAGTTATCTTCTGCCCGAAGGCGCATCGATGGCCGAGATCACCGAGATCATCACCAAAGGTGGCGCGTCGACCTGCGGCACCGAAGTTGTCTACCGCATCGGGGTGACAGCGTCGAATGTGCAAGTGCGCGAACTTGACCCGGCCACTGGTAAATATGTCGAAACCGCAGAATTTTCTCCCGGCAGCGAAACGCCTGCGGCCTTCACCAAAGCCCGCAGCGACGCGGGCACACGGTTTCGGGTCGCCGTCGCCGAAGGGGTGACGAGTTGGCAAGTGATCGAGGGCCTGAAATCCGTTGACGTGCTCGACGGGGCATCAGGCGAT
>DOOI01000205.1:2692-3248 GCA_003512825.1 Paracoccaceae bacterium
GAAGGCACGCTCGCGCCCGACAGCTACGAAGTCCGCGTTGGCGACACCCGCGCCTCCGTGCTCGCCCGGATGACAGAGGCCCAATCGGTGCTGCTGGCATCGGCATGGGAAGGGCGCGCGTCAGGTCTGCCGCTGGCCTCTCCCGAAGAAGCCCTGATCCTCGCGTCGATTATCGAAAAAGAAACCGGCGTTGCCGAAGAACGCGGCCAAGTGGCCTCGGTTTTCATCAACCGTCTCAACCGCGGTATGAAGCTGCAAACCGACCCCACTGTGATCTATGGCATCACCAAGGGCGAAGGTGTGTTGGGACGAGGCTTGCGGCAAAGCGAGCTGCGTCGGGAAACGCCGTGGAACACCTATGTGATCGACGCGCTGCCCCCCACCCCTATCGCCAATCCGGGCCGCGCCTCTATCGAGGCGGCGCTGAACCCGTTGACGACAGATTACGTGTTCTTCGTAGCCGATGGCACAGGGGGGCACGCCTTTGCCGCGACCCTTGATGAGCACAATGCCAACGTCGCCAAGTGGCGCAAAATCGAAGCCGAGCGCGGCCAAA
>DOOI01000116.1:0-495 GCA_003512825.1 Paracoccaceae bacterium
CAGCGTTTCATCGGCGCGCAGCACGATCAAGCCAAGGGTGCCTTGAGTGCCAATGGGGCCTGTGGTGTCGAAACTCATGGACTTCATGCAGGGATCTCCGGCAACTCGGCGGGCGCGCGGCGCGACAGCAATTCAGGACCATCGGCACGCAAAACGATATTTTCTTCATGCACCAAAATTCGCCCCGGCGCGATATCAACACCGGGTTCCAGTGTCAGCACCATGCCTTCGCGCAACACCGTTGTATCAAGGGGGGTCAGCGAGGGCCATTCCGTCAGTGTAATGCCAAGGCCATGGCCCAAACGGCCCCCGCCCGGTGTGGCACCCCGAGCGCGCAGGTCCTCGGTCAAGATCCGATGCAGGTCACAGGCGCGCATGCCGGGGCGGAGTGTCGCCAAGGCGGTCTCGGTTGCGGAAAAGAGCGCATCTTGTGCGCGGCGCACGGCGTCAGACGCGGGGCCAATCGCATAATTGCGGTCAAAATCGCAAAAATAG
>DOOI01000116.1:774-18085 GCA_003512825.1 Paracoccaceae bacterium
GCGGTCAAAATCGCAAAAATAGCCGTCGCGCACGGCACCAGTGTCTAGCATCAGCACATCGCCGCGCGTCAGGGGGCGTGCATCGGCGGGTGAGATGACATCGCCATAACCGCCCTGCCCGGCCCCACCAGCCACGTAGCTGACCCAATCTGCCCCCTCTTGCAAAAGCGCGATCTGAAAGCTGCGAAACACCTCCGCCAAGGACATGCCGGGGCGGGCAAACTCGGGGACACGCGCATAGGCCGCATCCGCGACAGCGCAGGCCGCCCGGATTTTGGTGATTTCTGCTTCGGATTTCACCTCACGCGTGCGGAACACGGCTTGGGTGCCATCAACCATGCGACGCGTGCCAATCGCGGCCTCTACGCGCAAGAAGTCTGCCACTGGCATTCGCAAATGGGTTTCCAGCCCCATGGGCAAACCAATACGCGCCGCTTCGGGCGTGAGGTCGCGCAGGGTGGCGGCAAGTAGCGACACACCGTCATCGTGGGGGTCTGGCGCGCTCCATGTTCGGATATCGCGCAGCGATGTGCGGCTCATCAGCTCGGCCCCAATCGCAGGGATCACGGCAACGGGCGCTCCGCTGGCGGGAACAATCACAAACCAAGGCCGCGCCGGGCTTTCCCAAAAGCGTGTCAGAAATCCAGTGGTGTAAAAGACATCGGCAGGTGTAGTCAGCAAGACCGCCGCGAGGTCTGATTTGGCCATTTCCGTTTGGAGCGTGTGAATACGGCGGCGATATTCCTCGGCGGGAAAGATCAAGGAAGGCTCAGACATCTTCGGGACCCTCGCTGAGGATGGTGAGAACGCGGGCGTCTGGGCCGATCCCCAGACCACCTGCCAGAAGCGCCGCGATGCCCGCAGCGCCTGATGGGGTGGAGGCGAGGCCAGCGGCGGCAACGGCGGCGGCCCCTTTTGCCGCGTCCTCCTCGGAGAGGGTGATGAACCGATCGGCATCGCGGGCCAGATCAGCCAAGGCCAACATGGACGGGGTCTTGCAATCGAGCCGCCCCATCGCAGAGACCGGGCCTTGTGTCTCGACAACCGCGCCTTGGCGGATGCTTTCGATCAGCGCCGGAGCGGCGCTGGGTTCGACGACGATCATCTCGGGGGCGTCCCCCATGAAAGGCGCAATTCCGCCGCCACCGCTGCCGCAAGACCGCCCACACCGGCTTGCAACAGCACATGACTGGGCAGAGCTGCGCCGGATTGGGCAAAATCATCGACGATCTCGACTGCGAGATGGCGGTAACCTTCCATCACACGGAACGGCAGGTCTTCGTAACCGGGCCAAGACCCATCCGACAGAAGCGTCCAGCCTTGGGCCTCGGCGGCGGCGCTGGCGGCGCGCATGCTGGCCTCGTAATCAACGCCGTCGCGCACAACCTGTGCTCCCATGGATTGCAAGCGGTGCACAAACCCTTCTGGAACCGTCATCGCCAGATAAACCACGGCTTTGGCCCCAAAGACCCGCGCGCCTGCCGCGACAGACAGCCCATGATTTCCGGCGCTTGCAGTGACATATGTACGCCCCTTGAGCGCCTGAGCAAGTTCCCCCCCGAGGGCCGCCGCATCGCGCGCGATGGCATGGGCCGCACCAAGCGCTTTGAAGCTGCCAAGACCCATCCGGCTGCGTTCATCCTTGACCCAAAGCCGCGCGACACCTGCGCGGGCAGCAAGATCGGGGCAATCACGCAACGCTGTGGGCTGATGTGCGGGGCATTGGGCCAAAAGGGCTGCAACAGATTTGGCATCTGCGCCCAGTTTTGGACGCAGCTCCGGCAGGCCATGGCCGCGGTAGGGGTTTGTCACTTGATCCATCTTGCAGGCCTCCGATGTCTGAAAGACAGAATAACCGCTTTTGCCCGCGGGGTTCTCGGAGAAATCCTTGGCTTTGAGGCCGAAAAAACGCTTGTATGAAGGCTATGGCACGGAATTTACGCCAAGGAGGCGCGCAGAACCTGCCAACACGGCGTATTTTGAGCTAGTAGGGCCTATGGATAGATTCGATGCCCTGATCTTGGATGCGGTGCAAGGCAACACACGCTTGACCGCGGAGGCCTTGTCGCAATTGGTGTGCCTGTCGCCAGATGCCTGCCGCAAGCGTTTGGCCCGGTTGCGGGCCGAGGGCTATATCGAGGCCGATATTGCTGTGCTTAATCCAGCAAAATTGGGCCGCGGGCTTATGGTGATTGTGGAGGTCTCGCTCACATCGGAGCGCGCGGCCGATATTGACACGTTCCGCGACCGCATGAAATCCGCGCCAGAGGTGATGCAATGTTATTATATCACTGGGAACAGTGACTTTTTGCTGATCATTTCGGCCAGTGACATGGCGGATTATGAGGCCTTTACGCGCCGTCATTTCTTTGCCGATAGCAATATCATGCGCTTTCGCACCAGTGTGGTGATGGACCGGGTGAAAACCGGATTTTCCATCCCCATTCCGGGGCTTCACAGCCCCGAGTAACGCATTTTCAAAATGCGACGCGATCGGCGCCTTTGAGAGCGAGGATTTCGCGGGCCTCATCGGGCGTGGCCACTTCCAAACCCAGACCTTCCAGAATTTGGCGCGCCGCGCGCACTTGCTGGGCATTGGTTTCAGCCAAAGTCCCCGGCCCGGCCCAAAGACTGTCTTCGAGACCAACGCGGATATTTCCGCCCATGGCCGCAGACATTGCCGCAATGGGCAATTGGTTGCGCCCTGCGCCCAATACAGACCAGCGATAGGTATCACCAAAGAGCCGATCGGCCGTGCGCTTCATATGCATGACATCATCGGGATGTGCGCCGATCCCGCCCATCAGACCAAAAACGGTCTGGATGAAGAGTGGCCCCTGCACGAGCCCCTCATCGACGAAATGCTTGAGATTATAGAGATGCGCGGTGTCGTAGCATTCAAATTCAAAGCGCGTGCCATTGGCACCGAGCGTGGTCAGGATATGCTCGATATCTGCAAAGGTATTGCGGAAAAGAATTGATTTATCAGCAATATATGTCTGCTCCCAAGCATGTTTGAGTTGCCCTTCAAAGCGTTTGAGCATCGGGAACAGACCAAAATTCATCGAGCCCATGTTCAATGAGGCCACTTCAGGTTGCCATGTGGCGGCGGGCCTGACGCGCTCTTGAATGCTCATGGTGGGGGCACCGCCTGTGGTGATGTTGACCACACAGTCGGAGCGCTGCTTGATCATTTGCAAGAATGGCAAAAACGCTTCTGGGGTTTGGTCAGGGCGGCCATCTTTGGGGTCGCGCGCATGAAGATGCACCACCGCCGCCCCGGCTTCGGCCGCACCGATTGCGGCATCGGCAATCTCTTGCGCGGTCACTGGCAAATAGGGTGACATCGATGGGGTATGGATAGCCCCTGTGACGGCACAGGTGATGATGACTTTGCGATTGCGGCCCATAGTTTCCTCCCCGACGGCGCGCTTCGGCGCGATTGCGGTCATCATGGCGGTGAATGGCGCGTTGGCAAGGGTGGGAATTTGCTTTTCACCGAAGGAGCGGCGCGCCAGACTGCAGTGAGGGACATGGGAGAGAGCGATGGATTTGGGATTGCAGGGCGCGCGGGTGATCGTCACGGCGGGTGCAGGCGGAATTGGCCGGGTGATTGTAGACGCGTTTCGGGCAGAAGGCGCGCAGGTGGCGGTCTGCGATATCGATGAAGCGGCACTTGCAAGCCTGCCCAAAGATGTCTTTCGCGCCAAGATCGATGTGGCTCAGAGCGCCGCGTTAGTCGGCTTCATGGCCGATGCCATGGCGCATTTGGGGGGGCTGGATTGCTTGGTGAATAATGCCGGGATCGCGGGCCCCACAGCACGGATCGAAGACCTTGATGCCGCCGCTATTTCGCATTGTCTTGCGGTTTGCCTCACCAGTCAGTTTTTGACCATTGGCCAAGCCGTGCCCGAATTGAGACAGAGCGAAAACCCCTCGATCATCAATATATCCTCTCTGGCAGGCAGGCTTGGCTTCAAGCTGCGGAGCCCTTATGCGGCAGCGAAATGGGGGGTCATTGGGCTGACAAAATCAATGGCCGTAGAGTTGGGGGCAGATCGTATTCGGGTGAATGCCGTGTTGCCGGGGATCGTCGCGGGAGATCGGCAGCGCCGGGTGATGGAGGCACGGGCACAATCGCGGGGTCTGCCCTTCGCGCAGATCGAAGCAGAGGCGTTTTCTTATACGGCGATCAAGGACTACGTGACACCCGAGCAAATCGCGGACCAGATCTTGTATCTCGCCTCGGCACGCAGCAAGACAATGACCGGACAAGCGATTTCTGTGTGCGGTGACACGGGGCTATTGGGATAAGCCCTTACCCCCGCGCCTCATAGACGGTTTGGCCTTTGAACACCGTGCGCGCGACGCATGTGGCAAAAAGTGCCGCGTTGCTTTGGCTGAAAGGGTCTGTTTCGAGCAGGATGTAATCGGCCCAAAGGCCGGGCTTCAATTGGCCCGTCTGGCCAGCGAGACCCATGGCGCGCGCGGCATTGCGCGTAAATAGCGGCAAGGCCTCGGCAAGTGAGATGGCCTCATCGGGGGCAACGCTGCCGGGGTAGGCCCTCGAGGGATCCCGGCGCGATATCATCCCCGCCAAACCGCTCCATGGATTGGCATCTGGTGCCGAAGCAGGCGAGTCGGTGCCAAAGATGACTTCTGCGCCAGCGGCAAGCAAGGCGCGGATCCGGTGCACCTGAGCGAGGCGCGCCGCACCAAGGGCCGCAACTTGGGCAGACGTCGCGGCATTGGGCATCCAAAGCTTCGGGGACACCTCGGCTACGGCATTCAGCGCGGCAAAGCGTGGCAGGTCAGTGTCGGAGATAAAGGTGCAATGTGCGATTTCATGGCGTGGGCCATTGGGGCCATTGGCGGCGCGCGCGGCGGCAATAGCGTCAAGCCCCTTGCGGGCCGCATTATCGCCCACGGCGTGCATTTTCACGCAAAACCCTGCTGCATCATGTTCGGTGACGATCTGCGCCAAGTGCTCTGGCGCAAGCAAGAGCGTGGCGTCAGGACTATGGGTGGCCGGATAATAGCCCGGTCGCGCCAGATAGGGAGCAAGGAATGACGCCGTATAGGCAGGCGCAACCCCATCCAAGAAAAGCTTGGAAAAATCCAGTCCCAGACCTGGGCGGCGATACGTGGCGCGCAAGTCATTGAGCCGGGCCAAGGGAATGAGATCATTGGACAGCGGGGAGAAAGCCGTGAGATGGGCCGCCGCATGAAGGTGAAGTCGGCCCTGATCATGGGCGCGGGCATAGGCCGCAAGGTCGGCGGGATCGGCAGAGGGCTCCTTGAAGCCTGTGTAGCCAAGACTGTTGAAATATCGCACCGCGTAATCGCAGGCCTGATCAAGCTGTTCGGCGCTCCATGGCAAATGGCGCATGACAGGCGCGCAGGCGGCTTCGGCCAAAAAGCCCGAGAGCGCGCCGGAGGCCGAACGCCCCATCACGCCACCGGAAATTTCAGCTGTGCTGTCTGAGAGGCCTGCGGCGTCCAAGGCTTTGGAGTTGCACCACAATGCGTGCTGGGTCGTGTCCGAGAGCGCGACCGGGTGATGTGGGGCCAACTGGTCGAGCCATGCGCGCGGCGACTGCGCTATTTCTGCGCTCATGTCATAGCGCCATGGCCCGCCGCTGATCCAAGCGCCCTTGGGCAATCGGGCTGCGCGGGTGCGAACGGCTTCGGCCAGTTGCGGCACTGTCGCTTGATAGCCAGTATAGACCTGAAAAAGATCACGACAGCCCCCCCAGAGCGCATGTGTATGGCTTTCGATCAGGCCGGGCATCAGGGCCGCGCCGCGCAGGTTTTCCCGCACTGTATGCGCGCCGCTGAGTGCTTCTATTTCGGGCAAAGTGCCAACGGCGAGGATCCGGCCTTTGGCAATCGCCAGCGCCTCGGCGCGCGGATAGGCGGGATCCATTGTCAGGATCGGGCCGCCGAAAAGAATATGATCTGCTTTCGCCACGGCCCTGCCCCATCATGACTGTTCACGCTTAGGATAAAAATTCTGTTGATTTGGTCAACAAAATGTTTAGCCTTAATGAACGCAAGAGGACATGCGATGGCGTCAACAGCGAAAACACAAGCTGGGCAAGTTCATCCGCCCATTCAAAAACTCCGCCAAGCGCTGAGTTTTCGTGTGGCGCGTCTGGCCGCCCTTAATGAGCGCGCTGGCAGCTTTCATTTCCAAGCAGCGTTTAACCTGCGGCTCAATGAATGGCGCGTTCTGGGCCTGACGGTGCCAGAGGGGAAAATCCTGTTTTCAGAGCTGCGCGAGATTTTGTGGATCGACAAAGGGCAATTGTCGCGGGTGGTGAAATCCTTGGTAGACGCGGGCCTCATTGAGACATCAGCGGCCCAAAAAGACGCGCGCCAGTTGGAATTGACCGCCACTGAAAAAGGAAAGCGCGTGCATGATGAAGCGCTGCGCTTCACCCAAGGCCGCAATGAGGCCGTAGTGGAAACACTCACACCAGAGGAATGTGCGACATTTCTAGGGATTCTTGATAAAATTTTGAGCCATAACGAAGAGCTGGCCCATAAGAGAGGCCATTTCAAATGACCACGCCTGCCCCCCTTGAACAACTGGGCCGTCTCTTGGCGCTTGTGCTGTCGGGAATTGTGATCTCGGTGATTGCGTTTTTCGTGCTGGATGAGGCCAATGCGCGATTTGGGGTCATGGCCGCAAGTGTGGTGATTGTGGCGCTGACGTCGCCCTTAGCACGGGGGCGCTTGGGGCGTTGGGGACAGCTGCTGGATGTGATCCTGATTGCCGGATTCGCCTATTCGGCAGTCTGGTTTTTTCAAGTAAAGTCAGAGCTTTATACGGGCTTCTTCAGAGAGACGACGCAAAACCTGATCGGTGGTTTGATAGGGCTTGCTGTGTTGCTTATTTTGGTGCAGCGCGCTTGGGGCTGGTCGCTCGTGATTTTGGCGCTGGTGTTCATTGGTTTTGGGTTTGCCGGGCCCAGCTTGCCGGGGCTATTGCGCCATTTCGGAATGGATTCCGGTGATTTCATGCAGATCACTTGGTATTCTTTTGACGGCGTCTTTGGCCGCACCACGGGATTGGTCGCAGATAACGTTCTGATTTTTCTCATTTTCGGGGCGATTTTGGAGCGCACGGGTGCCGGGGAAAGCCTGATCCACATCTCGACCGCCCTGACCGCGCGCATCCGGGGCGGATCAGCACATGCGGCCATCGTGGCGAGTGCGATTTTCGGCATGATGTCGGGCAGCGTTGCTGCAAATATCGCAGGCACTGGCGTCTTCACCATTCCCATGATCAAGCGTCAAGGCTTTTCGGCCAATTTCGCAGGAGCCGTGGAAACCGCCGCCTCATCGGGGGGGCAGTTAACCCCTCCGATTATGGCTGCCGCGGTTTTTGTGATGGCCGATCTCGTGGGGATGCCGTTTTCATTGGTGATCGCAGCGGCCGCCTTGCCCGCGCTGTTCAAATATATCGGACTTTTTGGCCAAGTTTATGCCGAAGCCATCCGGCTTGATATCAAGACCCTCCCCCCCGAGGAGCGGCCCGTGTTGACGGCCCGCGATTGGTTGAATTCGGCATTGGTCTTCTTGCCCATTGCCGCATTGATGGCGACGTTTTTGGCGGGCAAAAGCCCCGCCATGGCAGGGCTGATCGGGGTTGTGACGGCAATCTTGACGGGATTGGTGCTAAACCCCGACTTTCGCCGCGAACCGCAGCGCATCTTGCAAGCCTTGATCGAAGGCGGGATCAGCTCGGCACAAATCATGCTCGCGGTGGGAGCGATTGGGATTGTGCTGGCTGTGGTCAATGAAACCGGCGTGGCTATTCGGTTCGCCACATCGATCGCCTCGGTTGGGGATGGAAACCTTTTGCTTGCCCTGTTCTTGGCGATGTGTGGCGCGTTGATCTTGGGAATGGGTTTGCCCACCCTGCCCGCCTATTTGATCATTGCGATCATGATTGCCCCTGCGATCATCAAGGCGGGGGTCTTGCCGCTCGCGGCGCATATGTTTGTGCTTTATTTTGCGGTCTACTCCTCCATCGTGCCGCCAATTGCCTATGGCTGCTACGTGGCCGCGCCGATTGCGGGGGGCAATCCGCTCCAAACCTCATTCGTGGCGCTGCGAATATCGATTGTCGGGCTGATGGTGCCCTATGTTTTTGTCTTTTCGCCGTCGCTTTTATTGGTCGCGGGCGCGTTTAGCTGGTCCGAATTGGGCTTTACCATGCTGCGCCTTTTGGCAGCGGTGTGGATGTTTTCGACCGCCCTTGGCGGCGCAGATCCCCGACTGGGGCGGATTGGATTTGTCCAGCGCTGCCTGCGCGGTGCCGCTGGGATGGCGGCGATGGTGCCGATGGCCCCCATCTGGGGCCCTGCGGTCCTCGCAACCTTGGCTTTGGGGCTATTCTCGAAACGCCCCGAAGCGATGACTGAAAAGACAAAGGCTTGAGACAAGACCGACGACAGATAACAGGGAGGAAGAAATGAACCATATCATCAAAAAAACTGGAACGCTGGCCTTGGCCGGTGTCGCAGCGGCGGGGCTTTTTGTGGGCTCGGCCTGGGCTGAACTTTACAAAGTCACCTCAATCGCGCCGGGCATGTCGCCTTTCGTGGTCAACACCGCCATTGCAAAAGTGGTTAATAACCACGTGGAGGGCGTCGAGTTTCAAGTCAAGGCGACAGGCGCCGCGACCCAGCACATGGTCGATGCCGCCAATGGCAAAGTGGATTTCCTCTTTGGCTCGCCAACGATCAACTGGCTGATGGCAAATAACTTCGGCCCGTTCAAGGATATGACTGATGCGTCAGACCTTGAGCAAAAGGTTGGTATGATTTTTTCTTATCAAATCGGCCCCTATCACTACATCACCCGAGCCGATTCAGGCATTGAAAGCCTCAATGACTTGCGCGGCAAGAAGGTGTTTGCCGGACCGCCCGGCGGTGCCGCAACAGGGGTTGTTCTGAAGGCCATTGAAGAGACGACAACGATCAAGGCCGAGGAAATGGACGTGCAGGCCTTTGGGTTTGACGCAGCGATCCAAGCGTTCCAAGATGACAAGATCGACGTGGTGATCTTGCCGACAAACATTCCAAGCCCGGCTGT
The DNA here is from genome assembly GCA_003512825.1 of Paracoccaceae bacterium. Lineage (GTDB taxonomy): Bacteria > Pseudomonadota > Alphaproteobacteria > Rhodobacterales > Rhodobacteraceae > UBA9554. The sequence continues at coordinate 9,880 of DOOI01000116.1, forward strand.
TCAACAGTTCTCGCTGACCAAGAATATTCGCATTCTCGATGTCGATGTTGACAAGATGAAGATCAACAAAGCCACGGGCGGCACGATCAACGTGATCCCGGCGGGTGCATATGGCTCAAACCATCAAGGGGGCGATGCGCGCACGCATGGCGCGATTGTGAACTTCAGCGCAGGTCTGCATGTGCCTGATGATGTGGTCTATGCGGTGACAAAGGCGATTTGGGAAAACCTGCCCGAGTTGCAGGAAACGGCGGTGTGGATGCCGTCAACGGTAACAAAAGAAGGCGGGCTGGCACTGATTGCAGGCCGTCTGCACCCCGGCGCATTGCGCTATTATCAAGAAGCGGGATGGGCAATCCCGGAAGCGACGGTATTTCAAAAGTAAGTCCGACCATAGACAGGAAGGGGGCTTGCGGCGCAGGCCCCTTTTTTTGCGCCATGTCTCTGGCGGCAACGGATTGCAGCACCAAGCCAACCACAGCCACCTTGCCACGGCGCGCGTGGCGCTAGCCCCAATCACGGGCGAGCAGGCCCTGATCGAACTTGCTTACGCGCACTGCAAAACAGCCTCGGATAATCCCTTGAAGGGCGTAAAGCTCCGCGCGAGTTTGCGAGGCAAGGTCGGAAACAGGGTGAGGAGTTCGTGGCGGGCAGGTGTCGACAAGGACCTGAGCGCTTGCGGGCCCGGATAGAAGCTTTCAGAGGGCGCACCCTGAGCAAAAACCACCTGATGCGTCTCGAACATGAGGTGCACATAGGTAACGCCGCTACAGCCATGCATGATCGCCGCGCCTTGGCCTGAGAGCTTGGTCAGATGAACCGCGCGCACCAAAGTTTCTTCGCCATCCAAGCGCAATAGCATCCCGTGCTGACGCGACACGATCAACGGGGAATGAGACCCGATCAGCGTTGGTTGGAGTTTGATCGGGCGCAGCTTTTCGTTCTGCGCGAGCTCCGCACGGCCAACATAGCGCTGACCGATCCAGACCAAGGGCTGTGGCCCGTTATCGCGTGTCAGCACGAGGTCGTCGGGCCGGAGTGTGTCTATTGGGACTTCGCCCTTTGGTGTGGCAATCAACGTGCCCGATGTGAAACAAACCACGCCTGTATTTTCAAAGGTAAAGAAGGACCCGTCAGCCGCAGCGCCCGTGAATTGGATGCCTTCGTCATTGGGCGTGCCGTTGGTATCAAACTGGGTATTGTCGGAATAGTCGACCAGCTTGCCGTTTAAATATGTGGTGTTGGACTGGTTTAGAATACCATCGTCAGCTTGGTCAGCATGGAGTTCGAAGATGCGATCATAATAGGCCGACAGGTCAATGAAATCGTTATTGTTGAAATCACCGTCATCAAGCAACCCGGTATTTCCGGCGTTGAAGTCGGTGATGGTGTCAAGCCCGTCACCGGAGGTGTAGGAGAAGTAATCGTCGCCATCGCCGCCCGTCAGCAGGTCGTCGTCCCGGCCGCCCTCAATGAAGTCGTTACCGGTGCCGCCGTCGATCGTGTCGTCACCCGAGTCGCCCAGGATGATGTCGTCTCCGGCGCCCCCGACGAGACTGTCACCGGGGTCTCCAAACGGGAGACCACCGCCTGTGATGATGTCATTGCCAGAGCCACCAATGATGGTGTCCATACCACCGTTCCCATCAATGGTCACCCCGGAGGTGTCGAGGCTTGCATTGACGCTGTCGTTCCCCGATGTCAGCTGGTAGTTCTCGATCTGGGAGAAGGTGCCGCTGTCACCGTCATCGTCGGCATAGGAGCCGCTTTCTGCCCCGTCGAACGTGATCGTTACGGCATCATTGGCAATGCTGAAATTAAGAACATCCCGATCGCCGCCCCCGACATCCTCACCGCCTGTGATGGACGAGATACCAAATCCTGAGATAATCGTATCATTACCGGTTCCGGCGTTGATCGTGTTATTGCCATTGCCCTCGCGGATCGAGTCATTCCCTGCGCCGGCATCGACGGTGACATTGGACGTGCCGAAAGCGGTAAAGCTGTCGTTTTGGCCCGTTAGGATGAACCCCTCGATCTCGGAGAAGTTCGCGGTGTTGCCACTGTATGACAGCGTTCCGGCTTCATTCGTGGAGTTGACTGTCACCCCCGACGCGGTGATGCCTGAAGCGTTGATGACATCGTTATCTGTTCCGGTGGTCGTGGTCTCGCCGCCAGAGATGGTATCTGCACCAAAGCCGTTGGCTAACACAATACTGTCGGCATCGGCGCCGCCGGAGATGAGATCTGCCCCGGCCCCACCAATCAGCTGGTCATTGCCGTCTTCGCCAAACAACTCGTCATTGCCGTCGCCACCGCGCAAGTCGTCATTGCCGCTGCCGCCTGCCAGCGTGTCATTGTCCGCACCGCCGTCGAGGAAGTCGTCGCCGTCTTCGCCGAACAGCTGGTCGGTACCATCGCTGCCCCGCAGATCGTCATTGCCGCTGGCGCCTGCCAGCGTGTCATTGTCCGCACCGCCGTCGAGGAAGTCGTCGCCGTCTTCGCCGAACAGCTGGTCGGCAACATCGCTGCCCCGCAGATCGTCATTGCCGCTGCCGCCTGCCAGCGTGTCATTGCCCACACCGCCGTCGAGGAAGTCGTCGCCCGACCCACCAAACAAGCTGTCGTTGCCGTCGCCGCCGCGGATATCGTCATTGCCGTCGTCGCCGTTCAGGTTGTCATTGCCCGAACCGCCATCGATGAAGTCATTTTCAGTGCCGCCCGACACGAAGTCATCGCCGCCGCCAGCGCGGATGTCGTCGTTGCCGCCATTGCCGAAGATAACGTCGTTACCTTCGGTGATCAGGTCGCCCTGTTGGTCGAAATAGCCAACCTGCATTAGCTCGCCCGCTGCGGCCCCATCCACAACACCGTTGGCGGGTGCTGCGAAGTAAAATCCGTAGCTTGCATCGATGTTTGGCTGGACCGTGCTCGACGACAGGGTGTAGAAGGCCGACCTGCCATCAGAGGGCCCGCCTTGGGCGACGCCATTGAACTCATCAGTGAAGAAATCGCTGTCATACACGGGTTCAATCGAGCCCGGAGGCGACGTGTGGGCCACGTTATCTCTTGCGAGCGTGCGCCCGCCTAGGTCTGTGGGGACCTTGACGGCATAGGACCCAGCCGCGAGGTCTGTAAACGAATACGCACCGTTAGCATCGGTGGTCGTCGTGGCGATCACCTGATTGCTGAGGTTGACCAGCTGAACCGTTACGCCTGCGATGCCCGCATCGAGCTGCGGCCCACCCCCTGCGAGTTCCAGAAAATCACGATCGACGTCAAATGAAAGGCGTCCTGCAATCGTAGCCATTGGCAAGCCTCCTTTAAAGCTTCAGCATTCGCTGGGTTGCGTTGCAGGTAGGACCAGAGCGAAAGTGCTTGCCCGGCTGTGCGCGGCCGAAACCCGAAACAGAAGAGTGTCTTTGCCGGGCGCGTGACGATGTCGGTGCCCGCCGCCCCATGGCAATATTTTCCCCCGCATCGCCGCTTGGCGTCACAAAACCGAGCGAACGCCGGAGGCTGCCGCCTGCGGGTTCATCGAATGTCGCGGTCACTTTTGCTTCGAAAGCGGTGGGCATTTCTCGTTCTTTTATTTTTCGGCACTCAGATTTGTTGACTGTGCGTGATGATTTCTTGCTTTAGAACGCCCAGCTCCTGCAGTTTGTTAGGAGCATAGGTTGATCAACTTAATCGCCGATGAATTGGGCAGCGCTGTGACCATAAAGCAGCGAAACTCTGACTTGATGCCCCGTGGTCGCACCGAGATTGGGATAAATTGATGGAATTCTTCGCGGTGTCACAGCGGAACGTCCAAACCCGGACGAGGAGTGCCATGAGCAATTTGCAAAGATGGGGCGAGGCGCACATAAGCCCCTCCGGTCATCTTTTTTGCAAAATTGAGGCCGCGCACCTGTTGAGAGTCGCCGATTTTTTTGAGGCGCCCTCATCATCAAATGCAGATGAAACAGGGGTGCGACACCTCTGTCAAAGCGCAAATCCGGACAAAGTGGTTGGGGTTGGAAAACGGGGGACTAAGCGCGTGATCGGAAGCGTTCCAGCAAGATCTCTGACGCCTTGCCTGATTTTCGCGCCGCTAGCTATCTGCGCCGTGCGACGATATCGCCAAGCCTTTGTAGCGTCTCACTGTCTGATTTGAGTGGTGTACCGTAGCGGCAGAAGATGAGAACTGGCAAGTTGTTTTGAAACGGTAGGTTACGTTGGCAGGAATTTGGTTGAGTGCGCTAGGGCTGCGAGATCATCGTTGGAAATTTCGACTTGCCCCGCGCCGCCCGAAAACGGCCGAGTTTGAGTCCCCCGATCACGCCTGTCGCGACGACGAGACCCCGTTCTCAGGAACAGGGCCTCCCCCTCGGGCTCGTCGGGGCAGGCCGCCGGGTTACCTCTGTCTCAAATCCTACCTCACCTTCGGAACCGCTCAGTTCCAAATCGACGGCCGCTCGCGAAGTGCATGGCTGAGAATGCGTGACTCAAACCAGCCCTTATTTAATAGAGGATGCCCATGCCTGAAAATCCTTGAAAAGCCGCCGAATACCTTCGCTGGAAATGACCCAGTCAGCTTTTGACTCTTTGAACCACAAGTCCTCAAGGTCCACATGCTCGCTGGACATCAGTTTATCTAAAAAAACATTCAATTCACGCACCGCCTCGTCACCATACCTCCGCCGGAAACTCGTGTAGATGTCATGGCGTGCTGTAGGGGAGTCAGCCCCCCAATTCGGATGGACTAGGTCCACATCCTGATGGAACTGCAAAGTAAAGTCACGGAAGGCCTGCGGCGGTTTCATGCTATTCGTCCCTTGGATAGGAGGTTATGATTATGAAGCCGTTCGGCATGTCCGGGGCATGGTGAATATATGTTCCCACACCATAGGTTGTCCGCAGCCGAATCGGCGACGAGGCTCTTCGGGTCAACCGATATGCCTCTTGGCCGGTGATGCTGGAGAAGGTGCTTGTTATGAAAGCATCCTCCAATCGTCCAGTCGCGACCGCATTCACAATGTCTGCATTGCGGGAAAGGTTCGCATTCGTCAACCTCTCGGCAGCCGCTGGCGAGCTGAATGAACCGTGGCGCCCGCGGTAGACCGTGTAGAACAGCGTCCTGGCTTGCGGCACGGTGACCATGCCGATGAGGAAAGCCTCGCTCTTGCCGACGTGCAATTCAATCGTTTGCCCGCCCGCGGCCTCATGCTCGGCGAGGTTTTAGAGAGGATAGCCCCCGGCCCTCGGTACGTAATCCACAAGCGTGACATCGTCGGGGGTACTGGGACTGACCGGCTCGGCATAGCAGCGACAATTGTGCGCCTGCCCCGGATGGCCGCCTGCGGGCGGCTCGTCCCAGCGAAACACCTGATCATCGTGTTCGGCGTGGCTGCCGCGCACTTTCGCATCGTCTTGGGAGCGCCAGATGTATCGCTCTATGCCGAGGTCCTGCTGCCGAAGCTGATTGATCAGGCCTGCGAAGGCCCGCAGCAGGCGTTCTTCCATTGCGGTTCGCAGGGGGCGAAGGCGCTGCGGATGGGTCTCGTATTCCTCGAAGATGGCCGTCAACCGCGCATCCCACTGGCGCAGCGCCTCCTCCTTCGCATCCGACACGTCGCGAAGGTCGTCTTCAGACACCCGTGGCACGGTGTCCGGGGGCGTCAGCGCATTCAACAGCATCCGGGTGTTGTCGGCGATCACGCGGTCGAGTTGGTCGGTGAAATCGGCCCGCAGGTCCGCATAGCCGGGAAAAGTGACTTGATCGAAATGCCCGCGCGGTAGCCGTATACGGCTCCGTTCTGGCTTGCGACCACGTACTGCCCGCTGCCACCGTGGCGAAGAAATTCCCGTAGATTGTGCTGCATGGAACCTTCCGCCGACCCGCGCGATGGTTTGTATTGCAGGAGCGTTAATTTACACTCAACCGACGGTGCGTTGCTCGGATCAAGGGTCATGCTCGCGGACGGCAGCATTCGAAAGATCACCAAAGTGAGAGGCGTGCCGGTTTCCCGGTGAAGGCATGAGGTTTGGGAGAGTGGCTTCCGGCACAGGTGGGTGGCAGCCGTTTTTTTCATCCGGCCTGATAGCGGGCGGTATCTGTCGGCCGACGATCTCTGGCCTGATGTGACGCCTCGATCCGAACGCAGCCCCATGGAGCTTCCCGGAATCACCCCTGCAAACGCCCACCTCAAACACACTGGTCACGCACAGCAGACACATGAAAAATATGCGAAATAAATTATGGTGCACCCGACAGGATTCGAACCTGTGACCCCTGCCTTCGGAGGGCAGTACTCTATCCAGCTGAGCTACGGGTGCTTCGGCGTTGCGTATACAGGGGCCTTTCCGCCCCCGCAACGCGAAATGTCAGCTAAAAAGATCATGCGCCAGTTCGAGCGCGTCTACCAACACATCCACTTCGGCTTGCGTGTTATACATCGCAAAAGAGGCGCGGCAGGTGGCCCCAAGACCAAGATGCTCCATCAATGGCATGGCGCAATGGGTTCCGGCACGCACGGCCACGCCCTTTTTGTCCAAAATGGTGGAAATGTCATGAGCATGGGCCGCACCTTGCATGGTGAAGCTGAAAATCGCCGCCTTGCCCGGCGCGTGGCCTTGCACGGAAAGCCAATTCAACCCGGTCAGTCGCTCGGCCGCATAAGTGGCAAGTTGCGCTTCATGCGCGGCGATCTGCGTCATGCCAATGTCCATCAGATAGTCCAGCGCGACACCAAGACCGATTGTTTGCACAATTCCGGGCGTGCCTGCCTCAAACTTCATGGGTGGATCATTCCATGTCACGCTGTCACGCGTCACGTCGCGGATCATATCACCGCCACCAAGGAAGGGACGCATTTCATCCATGCGCTCGCGGCGGATATAAATCGCCCCCGAGCCAGAGGGGCCGTATAGTTTATGCCCCGTCACCGCATAGAAATCACAGCCCATGTCAGCCACATTGACCGGAGCATGCACAGCCCCCTGACTTCCATCGACGAGCACGGGCACACCTTTGGCGCGCGCGGCGTGGCAGATCGTTTTGACATCAACCATCGAGCCCAAAACGTTGGAACATTGGGTCACCGCCACCAATTTGGTGCGCGGTCCAATTGCATCGATCACCTTTTGTGGGTCGAGACTGCCATCGCTCTCACAATCCACCCATTTCAGCACCACACCTTGGCGTTCGCGCAAAAAATGCCACGGCACGATGTTGGCATGATGTTCGAGAATTGACAGCACGATCTCGTCTCCGGCCTGAAGGCGCGGCGCGGCCCAACCATATGAAACAAGGTTGATGCCTTCGGTGGTGCCGGAGGTAAAAACAATCTCTTCCTCATCGGGAGCGCCGAGGAACCGCGCGACGATGCCACGCACGCTCTCGTATTTTTCTGTAGCCAGATTGGAGAGGAAATGGAGCCCACGATGCACATTGGCATATTCTTCGGCATAGGCGCGCGTCACCGCATCAATCACGACCTGCGGCTTTTGCGCGCTTGCACCATTATCCAGATAAACCAGCGGCTTACCATTCACTTGGCGCGACAAGATCGGGAAATCAGCCCGGATTTTTTCAACATCGAACATCGGGTTCGCCTTTTTAAATCGGTTGTGGCGGCGCAATGCCGAGCAGCGTGAGAGCCATTACCAAAAGCACCAACAAACCCATTCCCGCCAAGAGTGCGGCCAGAAAACTCCGCCCTAACCCGTCAAACCCATGCCCTGCTGAGACAAAGTGCAACGTGAGCCAGATGCCAAATAGCCCGATCCCAAGAGACACAGGAAAGGCCATGAAAGGCAGGATCATCGCCAAAATCACAATCACCGCCTGTGCCAAGACACGTAGTGCTTGGAGCCAAACGAGCAAGATCAGCATCCCCGCAAATTGCCCCTCTCCCCCCAGACTGCGCCCAGCAAAAGCCAAGAGCCAGCCATAGGCCAACAGCCCACCGAACATGACTGTTGCATACAGAAAGGGTGAACTGAACAAAAGCGGTGCCCCAGTGCTCCCAAAGAGCCCAAGCGACAAGCTAAAGATGATCGTGTTGACGACAGTGACCAGACCTGCAGCCCGGATCGTATCCATCACATTCAGATCAAGACGCAACAAGCTTTGCGCGGCGGCGCGAGGATCGCGTAGTGTGAGGGCGAAGAGATCTTGTAAAAACGCGCGGTTCATGGCGCTGCAGGTCAGGTCACTGTCGTC
>DOOI01000116.1:18346-19026 GCA_003512825.1 Paracoccaceae bacterium
GGGCTCAACGCCCCTTTTGCAAAAAACCAAGCCACAGACGCCCCCCATAATGCCGCCGTGAGCGAGGTCTGCGTCCCCGGTCCGATAAAGCCGGCCGTCATGCCCATCAACAAAGCCAGGGGCGAGGCTGCGACAAAGCCCCAAAACAGCCCCAACCGCAGCCGCCGCCCCAAGTTTGGTGCTCCCAGTAGCGAGCCAAGCCCGCCAACCACCATAGCGAATGACCAGAGCAAAATGGGCAACAACAAGATAAACAGCAGCGCCGACCAAAACAAACGCGCCTCAACAGGCACGCTCGGCTCCAGAAAAGCCGCGCGCGCTTGCGCCGGAGCGGCCGCCACAAAATGCAAGACCCCGCCAATGATGGCATGGATCAACACCACGTCGTCGCCCTGCCCTTCCCGGATCATCCGGTCAAACACCGCTCCCGGTGCGCGCCAAGTGGCGGCGATATCGGCCACCACTGCCATCAGCGACGACGCCGAATAAGCCAGCCGCGCAGACGCTCCGCAATCTCGTCCCGCAGGGTCTCGTCTTCGATTTCGTCGACGGCTTCCGCCAAGAAGGACATCACCAAAAGATCCGTCGCTTCCTTCTTTGGCACCCCACGCGAGCGCAGGTAATAAAGCGCTGTTTCGTCCAGCGCGCCCGAGGTCGAGCCATGCGAGCAGGCCACGTCA
>DOOI01000116.1:19313-23741 GCA_003512825.1 Paracoccaceae bacterium
ATGCGAGCAGGCCACGTCATCGGCGTAGATTTCCAGTTCCGGCTTGGCGAGGAACTGGCTGTCGTCATCCAAGAGAAGCGATTGCGAAATCTGGTAGCCATCGGTTTTCTGTGCGCCCTGTTTGACAAGGATCTTCCCCTGAAAAACACCCGTCGCACCGTTCCGCAGCACCTTTTTGAACACTTGACGGCTTTCGCAATTCACCGCGTCATGGGTCACGAAAACGGTGTCATCTTGCAAAAAGTCACCGTCGCCCATGGCCGCGCCTGCGATATGGGCTACCGCATCATCCCCTGTCAGCTCGATCACGCATTCATTGCGTGTCAGCCGCCCGTTGACGGTCAGCGTGAAGCTTTTGAATACCGAATTTTCGCCAAGCCGGGCGAAGATATGCGTGACGGCCCGGCGCTCATGATCGCGGCCTTGCGCGCGAATGTGGTGGAATTTGGCACCGTCGGCGACGTCAACTTCCATCACCTTGTTAAGGCGCGCCGCTGCTGGCCCGTCTTCCAAAATGGTCACTTCCGCACCGGGATCAAGCTTGACCACATGATGCAGCACCGCGTCCGAGGTTTCACTTTCGTGTCTATAGATCAACGAAACCGGACGAAGCGCCTTGCCAGTCGCATGGATCAGCACACCATCGCGGGCTTGTGCGGTATTGAGCGCTGCAAAAGGCCGTGCCACCGGTTTTTGCCCACGTGCTTCGAGCACGCCATAGACAGATTGCGCCCAATGGATGTCCGCGCCTTGCGCCGCGTCCAGACGCTCGATGGTGATGCCTGCCACGTCGAGAGGGTCACTGTCCGCTTCCGAAAACACCCCATCCACGAAAACGATCTTGAGCCTGTCAATCTCGTCAAAAAGCGGCGCTTCATCGTTTTTGAACACGCCTGCAGCCTCGGGAAGCACGGCGTTCAGGGTATCGGGGCGCGTGTAACGCCAATATTCATCGCGCCGTCCCGGCAGGCCCATAACCTCGAGCCGGGCCAAGGCAGCGGCACGCGCCGTTGCCGTCCAGCCTTTGGTGACAAGGGGCGTGTCCCCCAGCCGAAGCGCCAATGCGTCTGAATTCACCTGAGGCGCTGCCATTACATCACCTCCGCCAAAATATCGGCATAGCCATTCTGCTCGACTTCCAGTGCCAACTCGGGCCCGCCTGTCTTGATGATGCGGCCATTGGCCATGATATGAACAACGTCAGGTTTGATATGGTCGAGCAGGCGTTGGTAATGCGTGATGACCAGAAACCCGCGACCCTCGGAACGCAGGGCATTCACCCCATCGGCCACCAATTTCATGGCATCCACATCAAGGCCGGAGTCGGTCTCGTCAAGAATGCACATCTTGGGCTCAAGCATGGCCATTTGCAGAATTTCGTTGCGCTTCTTCTCGCCCCCCGAAAAGCCGACATTGACCGGGCGCTTGAGCATCTCTGCATCAATCTTGAGGGTCTTGGCCTTTTCACGGATGACTTTGAGAAATTCCGCAGCCGTCAATTCCACCTCGCCACGCGCTTTGCGCTGCGAATTCACGGCGGTGCGAAGGAAGGTCATATTCCCCACGCCGGGGATTTCCACCGGATATTGGAACGCCAGGAAAAGCCCCGCAGCGGCGCGTTCTTCTGGCTCCATCTCCAAGAGGTCTGTACCTTCGAGCGTCGCCGAACCTTCCGTCACCGAATAGCCATCCCGACCCGAAAGAACATAAGACAAGGTCGACTTACCCGAGCCATTCGGCCCCATGATCGCATGTACCTTACCCGCTTCCACTGTCAGGTTGACGCCTTTGAGGATCTGCTTTTCCCCATCTTCCAATTCGACGTGCAGGTTTTTGATCTCGAGCATAGTTAGTCCTTTCTGTTCGCATTTCGGGGCAGAGGCTTAGGGCCGCTGCATAAGATGAATGATTTTCAAAAGCCGGTCCGCCGGGATCGGCTGTGGGGTGACGCGGAACTGCGCCATGCGCCCGACAATCGCCTGCGGAGGACCGATAAAGGTTTCCACCACATGCAACTGGCTACGCTGCGCGTAATCGTCAAAATAAAGATCGAGCGGGGCCTTGGTGCGATAGGCCACCGCCAGCGCACAGCCCACACGAAAGCGGCCATCCACCAGTACCACATCTGGCTGGCGAAACTCCTTGAGGTCCCAAACTTCCAGCGGATAGCGCGCAAATCGGCCCCATTCGCTGTTATCTACCGGGTGGCCCCATTCCTTGGTCGCGCCGATATCGCTCCAGACCACATCCACATGACTGCCCGCCGCCGGGGGATTGGCTGCAAACCAGCCGCGCATCATCTCGGCCCAGGCGCGGTCGCTTTCCACCGACCAGATGGTCTTGCCCGGCAGTTCCGCGCCCATCACCGTGGAGCCGCCAGACCCATATTCCAAGATTACATCGGCCCGCCCATAGGCCGCGCGCAATAGCTCGGCTTCTGCCGCAGGCAGCGTCAATTCCGGGCGGGTCAGATCGTTGGGTGCAAGGCGCGTCATGCGGCCTCCCGGATCAAGTCGGCATAGGCCTGAACCTTGGGCTTTCTCACAAGGCCGCGTCGCATGAGAATAGTCAGACAGCGCAGCGCAAGGTCGGGCGAGCCAAAGCACCCTTCGGCCAAAAGGGCGAGATGCGCCAAAGCGGCATCCGAGAGCGCCTCAGGCTGACGCAGGTCTCGAATGAAGATCGCGTCCCCATCCACCAACTGGCTGCCCGCACGCTGCTTGTCTTCGGGCACATCAAACGGCGAGGCCAAGGGCACGGTTTTGGTGAACACGAACCGATGCAGAATAAAGCCCTGTGCAGTCAGTTCGGCCATCTGAGCGTCCATCAAGGGCTGCCCGTCATAAAGGGGGATAAACGCCACCTCTGTCATCACGGCAACCGCGCCCGCCAGCTTTTTCCGGCCATTTTGAAACACCGCCAATTCGCCGCCCTGAATGTCGATCTTCAAGAAATCCATCTGTGGGATGGTATCGAGATCGTCGAGACGCTTTGTCGTCATCGGCAAGCGCTCCACCACTGCGGCAGTGTGCTTCCAGCGCCCGAGATAGGCCAGCGTTGCGGCACTTGGTTCCAGCAGGCTGGTGAACCCGCTTTGTTTGGTTACTTTCAACTCATGCGTCGCGCCATCACCTACCGCGAAAGGCAGATGCCGTTCATAGGCACTTTCGCGCGGTTTGAGTGCATCAAAAGCTTCTGGATTGGGTTCAAACCCCGTCACCCGCGCCAATTGCGCGTCTACCAACGGCTGATAATCGGGCCGAGACAACGGGTTGGCTCCGATATCGACGATCTCGGTCAGCCGCTCCAGAGACAGGAGCGACTTGAGAACCGACAGCCGTTTGCGCGCGGGGTGTTTCATTCGACCTGCACCGCCGTCCCACTGGCTGAAACCATCAGCATAGATTGGCCAACCACTTCATAATCCAAATCAATACCCACGACGGCATTGGCGCCCAGCGCCTCGGCGCGCGCCTCCAATTCACGCAGGGCCGTATCGCGCGCCTCTTGTAATTTGGACTCATAAGCCCCCGAGCGCCCGCCCACGATATCGGTGATCGACGCAAACACATCCCGCACGATATTTGCGCCCATGATGGCTTCGCCTACGACAATGCCTTTGTAATCCGTGATGCGGCGGCCTTCGATGGCATGGGTGGTGGTCAAAATCATTTTTTGGCCTCCTTCGGACGGATCAGATGGTTTTGATTTTTCTTTCCGTGCCGGTCTGTGCGGGCGGTGACATAGGCTTTTGCCGCGCACCAAGCGGTGAACGCCTCGGCATTCTCGTCATCCACTTCGATCAAGATCAGGGGCCTTGTGCGCGCAATCGTCGCCTCCAATCCCGCCAGCACCCGCATTTCCATGCCTTCCACATCAATCTTGATCAGATTTGGCGCAAGATCAGCACAAATGGCATCCCCCGTGGTGACGCGCAAATCTCCCTGCCCCGGCTTCATCTTGGTCGCCCCGAGATTGCGATCATGGCGCTTCATCCCAAAGCCGCCCCCGGCCACCTCTGCCAAACCCACGCCCAAATGCCGTGTCTCAATGACATCGGTCAAACCATTGACCACGACATTGGCCAGCAAAGGCGCCAGCGCGAGCGGATTGGGCTCGATCACCACGACTTTCGCCGCCGCCATCCGTGTCGCAAAATACAGCGCGTGATTGCCAACATTCGCCCCCACATCAAGCACAACAGCCCCTTGGGGCATCAAGACACCCAATGCCTCCAGCTCTTCCGCCTCAAAAAACATGCCGCGACGATGTGCGTTCTGAATAGGATCGCGGGCCATGTTGAGGCAAAAGGTTAATCCCCCCCAATGGACCGTCTCAAAGGGAGGAAAGGCCAAGGGCATGCCCCCCGCCAAGGCACTCAGCGCCGCCTCGATGTCAAAATACTCCGGCCCGGTCAGTTCCGGCTGC
>DOOI01000116.1:24028-24482 GCA_003512825.1 Paracoccaceae bacterium
CAGGTCAGTTCCGGCTGCGGCATCACTACGTTGTTCATGCCGCCCCCCGAAACACCAGCGCAGCCCCGAACGCGATAAAGCAAAAGCCCAGCGCCGTGGTCCAACTGATCGCTTCTTTGAGCCAGAACACCGAGAAGCCAACAAAAACCACCAAGGTGATCACCTCTTGAATGGTCTTCAACTGCGCCGCCGAATAGACCTGATGCCCCAGCCGATTGGCCGGAACAGCCAGCCAATACTCAAAAAAGGCAATCCCCCAAGACACCAGCACCACAATCCACAGCGCCTTTTCCTTATGAGCCAAATGCCCATACCACGCGAATGTCATGAAGACATTCGACAGCGCCAAAAGAAACAAAGGAGCCAGATACACCATCACACAGGACCGCGTTTACCCTACAGAGCCTTCCAGAGAAATCGCCACAAGGCTCTGCGCCTCCATGGCAAATTCCAT
>DOOI01000018.1:0-1823 GCA_003512825.1 Paracoccaceae bacterium
GGCCGAAGCCACGCTCGCTGCCCGCCAAACCCCCGATGAGGTTGACATACCCGCTCTGGAGGCCCACCTTGAGGCGCTTCTGAACGGGCCAATGCATGTCTGATACTTTCGAGGAAGGAACCCCGGTTTCCGTCACTGAACGCCTCGCTGCCGAGGCGCTCATTATCGACGTCGATGGCTTCGAGGGGCCGCTCGATTTGTTGTTGATGTTGTCGCGCACCCAGAAAGTGGACCTGCGCCGCATCTCCATTCTTCATCTGGCCCAGCAATACCTCGCCTTCGTTGAAAAAGCCAAAGCACTTCGCATCGAATTGGCGGCGGATTACCTTGTGATGGCCGCATGGCTGGCCTTCCTCAAATCCCGACTGTTGCTGCCGCCGGATCCCAGCGAAGAAGGCCCGTCTGGCGAGGAACTCGCCGCACATCTCGCCTTCCAGCTTGAACGCTTGGCCGCGATGCGCGAAGCCGCCGCACAACTGATGGCCAGTGACCGATTGGGGGTCAACTTCTTTGCCCGTGGTCAAATCGAGACCGTCGAGCGTGTGCGCCGCGTGGCCTATACCGCCACGCTCCTTGATCTGATGCAGGCCTATGCCCGCATTCGCACCCGCGATGACTTCCGCCCCTTCGTGATGGATCGCCACTCGGTCTATACAATGGAACAAGCGCTCGAACGTATGCGCGGCCTCATCGGCTATGCGGGCGGCTGGACCGACATTTCCTCTTGGCTTCCCGAAGGCTGGACCAGCGACCCGGTAAAACGGCGCTCGGCGACCGCCGCAACCTTCGCCGCCTCTCTTGAATTGGTCAAAGAGGGCAAAGCCGAACTCCGCCAAACCGAAACCTTCGCCCCCATTCAAGTGCGCCGTCGGGAGGGCAGAGATGTCTGACACCACGCCAGAAACCACACCGTCCGCCACAGCCGCAACAAAGGCCGCCGATCCCGTGCGCGAGTCGCTCTTTGAGGCGCCGCCGATTGCCGAGCAGGAGCGCATGGTCGAGGCCATCCTCTTTGCCTCTGCTGCGCCCATCACAGTGACCGAGCTCAATGCCCGAATGCCCCATGGCTGTGATCCAGCCGAAGCGCTGGTGCATCTTCGCAAACGTTATGAAGGGCGCGGGGTCCGGGTTGTGCGGGTGGGGGATGCTTGGGCCATTCGCACTGCGCCCGATCTTGGCTACCTGATGCAAAAAGAAACCGTCGAAACCCGCAAACTCTCCCGCGCTGCGATCGAGACGCTGGCCATCATCGCCTATCATCAGCCCGTCACCCGTGCCGAGATCGAAGAAATTCGCGGGGTTTCCGTCAGTCGCGGCACTGTGGATCAATTGATCGAAATGGAATGGGTCCGTTTGGGGCGGCGAAAAATGACGCCCGGGCGCCCCGTCACCTTCGTCGTCACCCAGCATTTCCTTGATAATTTCGGTCTCGAAAGCGCCCGTGATCTGCCAGGTCTCAAGGAATTGCGCTCTGCTGGCCTGCTCGATAATCGCCTTCCTCCGGGCCTTGGCCCGAAAATCAGCGGCGAAAGCGATGAAGAGGACGACAATAACATCGCTCAAAGCGAACTTTTTGAAGAGTAAGACCCTCCAGCCCTGCTTTTGCCAAGAAACGCGCTATACTCTCTTTTACCGGGTAGGGAGAGCACCATGGATCGCTTGATATCGCAAATTCTAAACCGCTTGATCGGGACCTTGGTCAATCGGGGTGTGAACGCAGGTGTAAACGCTGCGTTCTCAGGCAAAGGCAAAGGGCAGGGGCAGGGCGGCGAAGCAGCGCAATCAGCAGCAGAAGCGGAACAGGCCCAAGCCGGAAAAGCCTT
>DOOI01000018.1:2087-8838 GCA_003512825.1 Paracoccaceae bacterium
AGGCCCAAGCCGGAAAAGCCGCCGTTCGCCGGGCACGCCAAGCCGCGCGTCTCGCCCGTCGCATGCGGTAGGGCCGGAAAACCGGGATCTTTTGTCACTTTTCCGCAAATACGGCGCGCGTTGCGTCGCTTTTCATCTTACGTCATGACGCAAACCAGACACCACCCAGACGCAATCCATACCGTTAGGAAACCCAAGGCAAAAATTAACACTTTTGGGATTTTTATTTTTTAGCGCGGCCGAGGAGCGCGGAAATGCTTGCTCAGCTTCAAGCCCTGTCCTTGGTAATTTGATTTAATATCAACACCATAGAGCTGATCGGGCAGGGCCTCCATATGCTCATATACCAAGCGCCCCACCACTTGCCCGTGCTCCAGCACGAACGGCGCCTCATGGCAGCGCACTTCAAGCACCCCACGCGCCGGAACCCCATGGCCAAACCCCGGATCGAAAAACCCCGCATAATGCACGCGGAACTCACCCACCATCGCCAAAAAGGGAGCCATTTCAGCCGCATAGCTGGGCGGGATCGACACAGCTTCCCGGCTTACCAAGATGTAGAAGGCACCGGGATCCAAGATAATCCGACCTTGGTCGGAGTGCACCTCCTCCCAATAGTCGCTGGGCTCATAATGCCCCAGCAAATCCAGATCAATCACCCCCGTATGCGGCTTGGCGCGATAGCCCACCAGAGTACCGGCAGCAGGGCGTAAATCTACTGAAAAACCAAGGCCTTCGTCGATCACGGCAGGGCCGTCCACCAGTGGTTCAGCGGCATGCAAAGCGGTCAAATCCGCGTCACTGACCACGGCCTGACCGTCGCGAAACCGGATCTGGTTAAGACGCATTCCGGGGCGTACCAGCACCGAAAAGGACCGAGGGCAGATTTCCGCATAAAGTGGCCCGGCATAACCCGCTGGAATCCGGTCAAACTCCGTCCCCCCATCGGTGATCGTGCGCGTCAGCAAGTCCAACCGCCCGGTCGATGACTTCGCGTTCGCGACGGCCGTCAATCCTTCCGGCAGCGCCAGCTCTTCCATCAAGGGCACAACGTAAACGCAGCCCTTTTCCAGCACCGCACCCTTGCTCAGGTCAACCCGGTGCATCTCGAATTCTTCTAACCGTTCCGACACTTTACGCCCCTTTCCCGCAAGGAAAGACGCGCGCACGCGATAGGCAACAGAGCCCAGTCGCAAATCTAAACTCGCAGGCTGGATTTGCCCTTCGACAAACTTGGTCTGCGACGAGATTGCGCCGCTTCCGATCAGGGCGCGAAGCCTCTGGCTGGGTAGGACACCGGTCATTTAATGGTTCCGTAACGTTTGGGGGAGATACCCTTTGCAGGATATCGGGGGTGAAGTGGTCGGGCTAGCAGGACTTGAACCTGCGACCTCCCGCCCCCCAGACGGACGCGCTACCAGACTGCGCTATAGCCCGACGGTTCGGCCTGTTTACTGGTTTTCGCAGCGGCGGCAAGGGGGATTCGGGGAAAAAAGCCTCACAGAACACGCGGTTCTCGCATCTTTTTAATCAAGGGAGCGAGTCGGTCCATCAAGGCAGAAACTTCTGCCGCATCTGACGCCGAAAGCGCTGTGCGGCGTCGCAACGCCAAGCTCAAGAGCCCCGCAGCCACATCGCCCTCGCCTATTTCGGCTGGCAAGTCAGGAAGGGATGTCACAGGTTTTGCGGCCACAAGCGGCTCCTGCGCCTGCGCGACACTGCGTTCGATCTCTCTTTGAGGGGGGGCGTCAGGCTCCAAAGTGACAGTTTCAACCACAGCTTCTGACGCCGCGAGACTGGCCGCTTCCGGCTCAGGATCAGGTGCAGCATCGGCTTCTTCTGCCGGGCTATTGACCGGTAAATCCTCATCGTCCCGCGTATTCAAATCGCGGTTCATTTCCGGGAAAAGCAACAGCTCAGCGCTGTCTTCCGCCTCTGCCATTTCAGACATTGGCGCATCGTCGGCCATAGCTTCCCCTGTCAGCCCCAGAACCTCTGGCAGCGAAACATCCTCTGCCACCAGCCCGTCCTCCAAGGGTTGAGAAAACGAACATATCGTTGCAACGCCTTGTTCTTTAATGAGTTTTTGAACGCCTTTGATGGTCATGCCGTCGTCATGCAAAAGCTTCTTTATGCCTCCGAGCAAAAGCATGTCCTGCGGACGGTAATACCGCCGCCCGCCGGCGCGCTTCACAGGTTTGATCTGTGGAAACTTGCTCTCCCAAAAACGCAACACATGTGTCGGGCGGTCAAGCCACTCTGCCACCTCCGAGATGGTGCGAAACGCGTCTGGGGACTTACTCATTCTTTGCTCCGCCTATCACTTGGCTCCGGCGGCAACACGCTCCTTGAGCAGATGCGATGGCCGGAAGGTCAACACGCGCCGCGGCTGAATTGGCACCTCTTCGCCAGTCTTGGGGTTCCGTCCCACGCGTGCCGCCTTGTCCCGAATGGAGAAAGTGCCAAAAGACGAAATCTTGACTTGCTCGCCCCGCACCAAAGCATCGGACATATGTGTTAGGACGGTTTCGACGAGTTGCGCGGAGTCATTGCGAGACAGTCCGACTTCTCGAAAGATGGCTTCACTTAGATCCATCCGTGTTAGCGTTTTTTCACTCATACTTTCCCCCTGTGTTTCGCAACCATAGGTCCTGGAGTTTTTCCGAGTCAATATCAACGACTTGGCAAGAGCGCCTTAAGTGCGGCTTTATCCTACCATCGCAGAACAATTGCACCCCAAGCCAAGCCACCACCAATGGCTTCGGTGACAATCAGGTCGCCCGTCTTGATTTGCCCACGCGCCCGAGCCACAGACAATGCCAAGGGAATCGACGCGGCAGAGGTGTTGCCGTGGTCTTGCACGGTCACGACGACATTTTCCATCGGCAGGTTCATCTTCTTTGCGGTGCCTTGGATGATCCGAATATTGGCCTGATGCGGCACGATCCAATCAACATCGCCCGAGTCCAGCCCAGCTTTATCCAAGGCATTTTGCGCGGTTTGTGCCAATTTTTCAACGGCATGGCGGAAGACTTCTTTGCCCTCCATCCGCAAGTGGCCCACTGTTCCAGTAGACACGCCCCCATCGACATAAAGCAACTCGCGGTGGCGCCCGTCGGAATTGAGATCACAGGCCAGAATGCCGCGATCGCGCGCGCTGCCCGCGCCAGTCTGCGCTTCCAAGATCACAGCCCCTGCGCCATCACCAAACAGAACACAGGTGGTGCGGTCTGTCCAATCCATCAGTCGCGAAAATGTCTCGGCTCCGATCACCATGACGCGCTTGGCTTGCCCTGACAGGATCAATGCATTGGCCTGCGCCATCGCAAAGATAAATCCGGCACACACGGCTTGAACGTCGAAAGCAAAGCCGCCCATCATCCCTATTTTTGCTTGGACCATGGTTGCCGCTGACGGGAAGGTCAGGTCAGCCGTCGAGGTCGCCACAATCAGGGCATCAAGTTCATTTGCCGTGATCCCTGCATCTGCCAGTGCGGCACGCGCGGCATGTGCTGCCAGATCGGAGGTCATCTCTCCTTCGGCAGCAAAGTGGCGCCGTTCGATGCCGGAACGCGCCACGATCCACTCGCTTGACGTCTCAACAATCTGCTCGAATTCTGCATTGGGAACAATGCGTTCGGGCAAGTAATGCCCGGATCCGATTACCACCGCACGCGTTGTCATTCGGCATGGTCCTTTATTTCAACAGCTTCGGCAGCCCCGGTTAGCGCGCTGCCATCGGTCGTGGCAATCCGGGCCGCCAGCCGTTCGCTAAAGCCCGATTGGGCCAGTTGGAATGCAAGCTTGATGGCAGAGGATACCCCTGTCGCATCCGCAGAGCCATGAGATTTGACCACTGTGCCGTTCAATCCCAAGAATACCCCACCATTGACGCGGCGTGGGTCGATCCGCTTTTTGAGCCGGATCATCGAGGTATAAGCCAACAGCGAAGCAAGCCGTGACAGGAGGGAAAACTTGAAAGCTTCCTTGAGCAGATCACCAATCAAACTGGCGGTGCCTTCCCCAGTCTTTAGTGCGATATTTCCGGTAAACCCGTCGGTCACGATCACATCTGCCCGCTGACCGGGGATATCGCCCCCCTCTACAAAACCAACAAAGTGATATTTTCCAAGCACTTCATTGGCGGCAATCAGATCATGTGCAGCCTTCAACTCGGCACGGCCTTTGTGTTCTTCGGTGCCAACATTAAGCAGGCCAACCCGTGGCAATTCAAGGTGCAGTCCATTGCGGGCATAGGCGGCACCCATCAATGCATATTGCAGCAAGTCCCGTTCATCGGCCCGAATATCCGCCCCGACATCGAGCATCACGTTAAACCCTTGCGGATTGCGCGAGGGCCACAAGATTGCGATGGCCGGGCGGTTTACCCCTTCAAGCTTGCGAAGCCGCATCATGGAAAGCGCCATCAACGCGCCCGTGTTGCCGCAAGAAACGCAAGCACTTGCCTCGCCAGAGCGCACGGATTCCAACGCTGACCACATGGAAGTCGCCTTACCATGCCGCACCACGTGGCTGGGCTTGTCCTCCATCGTGACCACATCCGTGGCATCGCGGATTTCAATCCGGCCCGCCAGATTGTGCTTGCGCCCGATCAGGCGCTCCAGCTCGTCCTTTGGGCCGTGAAGGATAAAGGCAATTTCTGGATTGGCTTTTGCAGAAAGCAAAATCCCGGCGACCACAGTCGCCGGGCCGCGATCGCCACCCATGGCGTCAACGGAAATGACGGTGCGCCCCTTGGCTACAGCCTTGAGAGATTCCTGCAAAGCAGTCATCTGGGGCGCCCCCGCTCAGATGCCTCTCAGGCAGCGTCCTCGTCGAGGTCTACCGCGTCAGACACTGCAACAACCTGACGGTCGTCGTAGTGGCCGCAAGAGCCGCATACGTGGTGCGGGCGCTTCAGCTCGCCACAGTTGGGGCACTCGTTGGGGTTCGCCGCCACGAGAGCGTCATGCGAACGGCGCATGTTACGGCGGGATTTCGATACTTTATTCTGTTGGACGGCCATGTCGCAACCTCAGTTTTATGGGGCGACAAGCCCCGGTTTTCTAGTTGTCAGGGGGCGCCGCATTGGCTTCTCTTCCCCTACGCAACCCTTATACGGATGAGCGCCGGAACATACTGCGATTTCGGCAAGGCGCAAGGGGTAATATTCGTGAATTTCACGTGGTTTCGCCGCTGTCATCCTCTCCTGCTGCAGGCCCTTTATTTTGCACGAGCTGCGCTAAGCCTGCAAAGGGGCGCGCGGTTTCTTCGGTCAAAGGCTCAGCTCCGGGAGGGGCCAGATCGCGCTGCCCGAATTCCGCACCCTCGGCGCGCGGATAGAGCGGCAGCGCAAGGCTGAGGGCCTCAAGCAGCACGCCGTGGATATCAATAACAGCCGGCAATGGCTCAACGGTGTCATCCTCTGGCATCTCTACTTCCTCGCCTTCGGGTGAAAACGCAGAGGGATCGGCCAAATATGTGCGCTCGACAGATTCTTCAATTCGAGTGGTCACGGGGCCAAGCGTCACGGCGCAAGCTTGCACGACTGTGGCCCCCAAATGCCCCGTCAATTTCCAATCTCGCTTGCCCTGTGGGTTCAGTTCGCCGCGAAAAAGCACTTTCTTCAGCCCCAAAAGCTCTAACTCATCAATCAAGGCCTTGAGATGATCTGCCTCTGGCTTCACTTCAAACACGGTCTCTTTGCGGTTTGGCAGGTCTGCCACCCGAAAAAGATGCTTGGTTTTCTCGGCTTCCGTCATCGGGCACCTCTTCCATTCTTGAACCGGAGCGCTTCCTTATATAAGCCGATAGGTGGCAGTTGGGGCCAAGGCAAGGGGGTAGGCATGGCAAAGTGGAAGCAGCGGGTGATCCGCAACGCGGCTTTGGCGTCACTCTTTGTGATTGCCGGCTGTGCCGAACAGTTCCGAAATCATGGCTATGTGCCTTCAGACGAAGACCTGAATGCAGTTGTCATTGGCGTAGACACGCGGGATTCCCTACGCGAGACAATCGGCGTGCCGTCTTCTGGCAGTGTGCTTGACGGGGGAGACTACTACTACGTGCGCTCGCGGGTGCGCCATTACGCATGGCAGGCACCGCAGGTGGTCGATCGCCAAGTTGTTGCGGTGTCCTTCAATGAATCGGGCACCGTGGCCAATGTGGAACGATTTGATCTGACGAATGGCCAGATTGTCCCGATCTCACGCCGCGTGACGTCGACAACTGTGACCAACAAGGGCTTTTTGCGGCAATTGCTGAGTGGCATTGGTCGCTTCTCTGCGGGCGACTTCTTGCAATAACGCGGCTTTTCCGCCGCTAGTCATACGCGCGTCATTATTGTCAGAAACGATGCGTCACGTGCTTGCGACATATGGAGGGGTTCGGTGTTCGGTCTTTCGAAAGGCAAATACATGGTGCGCGTCGCGGTCACAGATCACGATGTGCGCGCGGCCCAATCCTTGCGCTATCTGGCGTTTCACGGTGGTGACGGCTGTGATGTTGATCCCTTTGATGCAGATTGCGTTCAAATTCTGATTGAAAACACCGCGACTCAAACGCTGGTGGCCTGTTTCCGCCTTTTGCCTCTGGCGCGAGGGAGCGACATCGGACGGAGTTACTCGGCACAGTTTTATAACCTCTCTGCGCTTGAAGGCTTCCAAGGCCCGATGGTTGAGATGGGCCGATTCTGTGTTCACCCCGACCACCACGATCCTGACATCCTACGGGTCGCTTGGGGGGCGATGACGGC
>DOOI01000018.1:9177-9430 GCA_003512825.1 Paracoccaceae bacterium
CGCATTCACCATCTTGCGCCAACGGCATCTGGCACCTCGCCGTTGGTTGCCGCGCGTGAAGGCTCCACAGGTTTTCCGTTTTGCACGTCTCTTGCGCCGCACGCCGGATGCAAAGTTGGCACAGCTGCGAATGCCCCCCCTGTTGCGAACCTATCTGCTCATGGGGGGCTGGGTGAGTGATCATGCGGTTGTCGATTCTCATATGAACACGTTGCACGTCTTCACAGGGTTAGAAATTGCGGCCATTCCCGAG
>DOOI01000064.1:0-722 GCA_003512825.1 Paracoccaceae bacterium
TTAATGCGTATCCTCAACGGCGCGCTTGAAAAACTCACCGCTGTGACATCTTCCAGCCTTGCGGCGATTATGGTTCTGGCCCTGACCGGAAGCGCAGTGACACGCTATATAAGCGGCACCGGGTACGACTGGTTCATCGAATTGCCCCCGGCGTTGGTGCCTTGGATGGTTTTTCCGCTACTGGGGCCGTTGCTGCGGTCAGGATCGCATATTCAGGTCGACCTGCTGCCTACTCTCTTGGAGGGCAAGGCGGCGCTGTGGCTCAAGTTGTTTGTCTATTCACTGATGGTTTTGGGGTCATTGATTTTCCTGCAAGCGGGGAATGAGGCTGTAGCTTTGTTCCGTCGTCTTGGCCAACTCATGGAACTGGAAATCGAACTGCCGATCTGGTGGATGTATTTGGCGTTTCCAACTGGTTTTTTCATTCTTTTGCTCTTTTCATTTGAGTTGTGGCTAGAGACGCTCTGTGAACTGACAACCCGTGAAGGAACCGCATCATGAACGCTGCTGCTACGTTACTTTCTATGCTCTTGCTGCTTTTGTCGGTGCCGATCTTTATGGTCTTTGGCCTGGGCAGTGCTTCAGTGGCGATACTTGGCATGGACCTTCCATGGTCCACACTTATTCAGGTCTCCTTTGGATCGATGACCAAACATGTGCTGATCGCAGTGCCGTTGTTCATTTTCACGGGCATGGTCATGCTGCGAGGTGGCGCCGCCGCA
>DOOI01000064.1:1066-3351 GCA_003512825.1 Paracoccaceae bacterium
TTGGCGATGATCCTTGCTATGGGTTTTTTCGCAGCGTTCTGCGGATCTATTCTGGCGGCGATTACTGCGGTAGGTACGATTATGATCCCAAAGATGGTCGAACAAGGCTATCCAAAACCCTTTGTAATCGTGCTCGCAGCCTCTGCTGCGTTTCTGGAAGCGCTGATCCCACCGTCTAACGCAGCGATCCTTTTCAGCGCGCTGACCGATGTGCCAGTGTCGCGCACATTTGCCGCGGGTTTCGTGCCGGGCATTGTTTTGCTGGTTCTTTTGTCCATCGTTGTCACATGGCGCTGCCGCAATCTGCGCAATCCTGAGAAAGCGACCGCCGCTGAGCGTTTGTCAGCCTTCCGCTCCGCCGTACCGGGATTATTCACGCCATTTATTATTCTGGGTGGCATCTATGCTGGATTGCTGACGCCCTCTGAATCTGCCGCGGTTGCAGGCATCTGGGCCATTCTGATCGGTATTTTGATTTACCGGGAGCTGACGTTTCGCGCGCTTTTAGACGCTTTGCATCAGACCGCGCGGATCACTGCTGTGATCTTTTCCATTATCGCGATGGCCACTTTCTTGAGCGTTGTTTTGACCTATACTCAGGCGCCGCAAAAGCTGATTGCCTTTTTCACTGAAATGGGTGGCACGCCGATGGCATTCTGGCTGGCTGTTGCGGTGATTTGCCTGATCCTTGGCACCTTCGTTGAGATTGTGCCGGTGTTTTACCTCACTGTGCCGATCTTTGCCGCACTGGCCTTGTCGCTGGGTCTGGATATCCTACAACTTTATATCGTCTTTGTCGCCTTCGCCGGCATCGGGATGATCACGCCGCCCGTCTGTGTCGGCATCTACACCGCCGCAGGTGTCGCCAAAGAGAGCCCCGAGAAAGCGTTCCGCGAAGTGCCGGTGTTTGTCGGTGTCGGGATCATTTTTGGCATGCTGATGATCGCTTTTCCACCGGCTGCGACATGGTTGCCTAATCTGCTTAACTAAGCTCGGCGCTCAGTTTTTCGACGTGATCCACCCGCTGTTGCAATTGCTGGTCAAAGAGGTCGACAAATTTCAACGCCTCGCGTGACAGCTCCTCGCGACGGGCGGCAACGACAGCGACAAAATAGGTCAGCTGTTGTTTGATTGGTCGAAACACCACGCCGCCCATACGCACTGCCTGTTCTGCTGAAAATGGATCGGCAATGGCTAGCACAGAGGCTTCGCGCACCAAAGCGCCGGCCAAAGGCATATTGGCAACAGAAAGACGTGAACGTGCACGCAATGTGTCCGAAAGCTCAGGATCTATCGACATCATTGAATCTGGGTAGCTGGCACCAAAGGTGACAAAGGTCTCTGTCTTGGCTACGTCTTCAAGATCGATAAGCCCGAATTCACTTGCCAAAGGGTGCTCTTCCGGCACCAGGCAAACATATGCAACTGATTTTTTAAACAAGACTTCGACTCCGGCGTAATCCGGCTCGCGCCCAACAATTCCCAGATCAAGCTGGCGCATCTGAACCGCATCTAGAATGGCGGGCGTGTTGCGCGTTTGTACAGCAAACTCGATATCGGGGTTCTCATGGTAAAGACGGCTGATCGCTTTGGGCAGCTCAATCGTTGCGATGGATTGGATTGCCCCGATGGAGATTGTACCGCCCCGTGATGTTCGAATGGATTTCGCCAAATCTTGCAGACGATCAATGCCCATGAACATGCCTTCTACACCTTCGTAGAAATGCCGCCCTTCCACCGTGGGCGTCAACCCGCGCCCCACCCGTAGGAACAGGGGAAACCCGGCTGACTGCTCAAGATCAGCGATCAGCCTGCTGACACTGGGCTGAGAGATATGCATCATCTTGGCTGCTTCGGTGATGGAGCCACAGCGGATGGTCGCTCTGAATGCTTCTAGCTGACGCAGGTTCATTGGCGGTATTCCCTCAGTTTTTCCTATGGGTTACTTTAATTCATTTGCTCTCCCTTTGTATAGGTGGAAGCTTTCCATCGGTTTTAGTTATGGATACATCTGCTAATTTGATTTACTTTGGCAAGGGTGGTTATCTAAAATACTTCATGAAATCTTCTGCATTCCATGCAATTGGCTGGTATTAATTGACTGAATTTGACCATCCCCGGGGGTACTGTCAAACAAATCTAACTTGAGACGGGTCGTGCGGTTTCGTAGCCTTGCCGTATGACAAAACGCTCTCTATTACGCTACTTTAAAACTAGCCGAGAGATCATCCGTCTCGCTGTGATACTGTACGTTCGTTTTCCGCTCTCACTGCGTAATGTGGAAG
>DOOI01000090.1 GCA_003512825.1 Paracoccaceae bacterium
CAAATTCAACGTATGATTTGCGTATGGGTGGCGTCTGGCTGACGTCATGACGTTGGGGCGCGCGAAATTGGTTAATTCTTGCCTTGCAGCGCGGCTTCTGCGGCGAGCACTTCGCGTGGCACAGCGAAGTGACACGGGGTGAGCATGCCCTCTCCAAGCGCGGACCATCTTGGCGCAGAGACATCTGAAATCAGGGTGGCACAGGTCGGAAACTCTAGAAAGCCGCGATGCTTGGGACGGGTCGCAACAAGAGCGGCGGCGGCCTCGGAAATTCCCGAATTATGGCCCAAGACCAACACCCGCCGTCCTGAGGCTTCGGCGCGGATCAGCGCGATGATCCTCTCGGGTTGCGCGAGGTAGAGGCCGGGGAGCACCTTGGTGGGGGTTTCGGGCAGGCCAAGGCGCGCCAAGGTTTCACGGGTGCGCGCAGCAGAAGAGACGAGCACTTGATCCGGCAAGGCGTCTTTGGCCGCAAGCCAGCGGCCCATGGCGGGGGCCGAGGCGCGGCCACGTTCGTTGAGCACCCGGTCATGATCGCTCGCGAGCGGATCGTTCCAATCCGATTTGGCATGCCGCATCAAGATGAGGCTTAGGGGCAGCATCGCAGCGGCCGTCATCGGAAGCGATCCATATGCCATGCCGATTGGGCGGGCAGTCGTTTGCCAGCACCGACCGGACAGGCCCGACGGACAGCACAGCCCATGGTGCGGCAGTCCGCGCCTGCCGGGCTGTTGATATAGGCGCGGCACTTGGGCACGTCATAGCCCGCCGGGGTTAAGGCACTGACGGGGCAGGCCGTGATGCAGGGCTGTGGACCACAGGCCGTGCAGGGGGGCGCTGGTGCGGCGTGCTCGGCAGGCAGGGCTTGAGAAAGCGCAATGGCGCCGCGATAGGAGGCGAAAAGGCCGACGGTGCCATCGGCTAGAAATTGCACTGGGGAGGCTTGGGCCTGACCCGAGCGCAGCGCATAGCTGTAGAAGGGATGATGCGGCGGGCCACCGAAGGGAAACAGCGCCTTGCCATCGACAGACTGTGCCAAGGCACCAATGACCCGCGCGGACCACCGATCCATCGGATCAGCAGCGCCATCTTGCCACTCGGGACTTTGGGTGAAGTGAGGCCAGAAGTCTGGCTCGTCCGGAGAGAGCAGAACCAGAGTGGCGAACCCCGGCAGTGCATCGGCGTCGGTGAGGGAGAGCGTGCCCGACACCCTGAGGGCCTGTGTTTGTGCTTGAGCCCCTAGCGTGTCGAGCAGCGCGCTCATTTTTTGCTGCGCGGTGTAACGCGCGGGATTGTGGAGCGAATGAGCGACCCTGCGCCATGATCGGTGAAGAGTTCCAAAAGGCAGGCATTGGACACGCGACCATCCAAGATGACCACAGCGCGCACGCCGTCTTCCAGCGCTTTTAGTGCTGTTTCCGTCTTGGGGATCATGCCGCCCGCAATGGTGCCATCGGCGATCATTGCCTTGACCTCTTCCGGGGTCATTTGAGTGACGATTTCACCTGCCTTGTTCTTGACGCCTGCGACATCTGTCAGCAGCAGAAGGCGGTCTGCCTTGAGGGCGCCCGCGATGGCCCCGGCCGCGGTGTCGCCGTTGACGTTATAGGTTTCGTTCGGGTTCATGCCTGTGGCCACGGGGGCGACAACCGGGATGATGCCCGCTGTGAAGAGATCGCGCAGAACTTGCACGTTCATCTCGACGGGTCGGCCGACGAAGCCCAATTCTGGATCATCTGCTTCGCAGACCATCAGGTCATCATCTTTGCCGGAAAGACCGACGGCGCGGCCGCCTTCGTCCATAATCGCTTGCACGATGCGTTTGTTGACCAGACCTGTCAGGACCATTTCCACCACTTCGACGGTGGCTTTGTCGGTGACCCGCTTGCCGCGCACGAATTCGGATTTGATGCCAAGGCGGCTCAGGAGGTCATTGATCATCGGGCCACCGCCGTGCACGACAACCGGGTTAAGGCCGACCTGCCGCATCAGCACGACATCGCGGGCGAATTCGGCCATGGCGGCCTCGTCGCCCATGGCGTTGCCGCCAAATTTTACGACGACGACCGCGCCGGAGTAGCGCTGAAGGTAGGGGAGCGCTTCGGAGAGCGTCCGGGCAGTGGAAAACCAGTCACGGTCCATTTTTTGCGGTCTCATTTGTTTGATCCGGGAAAAGAGGGCTTGGGAGGGGTTTAACGGCAAGGGGGCGCGATTCCAAGGGTTCTGCGTTGCGGGCGTTTGGGGGAGTGATAGGATCGGGTTATGCGTGGAGGAATAGATATGGAACGCCAGAAGACACTGCTTTTGACGGGTGCAAGCCGAGGGATCGGCCATGCGACGGTGCGAAAGTTTAACAGTGAGGGATGGCGGGTGATTACCTGTTCGCGCCATCCGTTCCCGGAGAAATGCCCGTGGGGCGGTGGTCGCGAGGATCATGTGCAGGTGGATCTGGCGGATCCCAAGAGCGTGATCGCCGCTGTGGAGGATATTCGCGGGCGGATTGATGGGCAGCTGGACGCCTTGG
>DOOI01000036.1 GCA_003512825.1 Paracoccaceae bacterium
GCATTTTTAGGTGCCAAGCTGATGTTGGAGGCGGGCGTTCCCGCACATGCCCTGCAGCTTTTGACTGGGCATGGTGCAGAGATTGGGGCGGCGCTGACGGGTGACGCGCGCCTGTCGGGTGTCTGTTTCACCGGATCAACCGCGACGGCGCAGCGGATCAACCGCACGATGGCAAAAGGCATGGCACCGGGGTCGATGTTTATTGCTGAAACGGGCGGCTTGAATGCGATGGTTGTCGACTCGACGGCTTTGCCGGAACAGGCCGTGCGCGATATTCTGGCATCGGCGTTTCAATCGGCTGGGCAAAGATGCTCGGCGTTGCGGTGCTTGTATTTGCAAGAGGACATCGCGGGCCCGTTCTTGACGATGCTGTATGGCGCGATGGCGGAATTGCGGTTGGGCAACCCATGGGACCACGCAACAGATGTCGGCCCGGTTATCGATGCGCGCGCACGCGATGGCATTATGGCGCATGTCGAACAGGCACGCAAAGAAGGTCGTGTTCTCAAAGAGTTGGACCTGCCAGACGAGGGGTATTTCGTGGCACCCGTGGTGCTCAAGGTTGCGGGGATCGCCGCAATGGAGCGCGAGATTTTCGGCCCGGTGCTGCATGTGGCGACGTTCAAAGCCGACGAAATTGACCGGGTGGTTGATGAGATAAACGCGTCTGGTTATGGGCTGACCTTTGGGATGCACACGCGGATTGACGCGCGGGTCGAGCAGGTGACGGCGCGGTTGAAAGTGGGCAATGTCTATGTGAACCGCAATCAGATTGGTGCTGTGGTGGGAAGTCAACCCTTTGGGGGAGAAGGACTTTCTGGCACTGGTCCGAAGGCGGGGGGGCCGCATTATGTCAAGCGGTTCTGCGCCAGTGACGCCGAAGAGGAGGCGTTCCAGCCAGCAAAAGCTGTAGAAGTGGCGGCGGTTGAGGCGCGGTTGCAGGCCTTGCAGGCGCTGCCCGAAGAGCGGCTGTCGGTGATAGATTTGCCGGGGCCGACGGGCGAGTCGAACCGATTGACGGTGCTGGGGCGGGGCGTGGTTTTGTGCCTTGGGCCAAGCGCGCAAGCCGCGATGGAGCAAGTGCGGATCGCGCGTGAGAATGGGTGTCAGGCATTGTCAATTGCACCGGGCACTCGGCAAGCGCTTGGTTTTGATGGAGTTTTGCCCCGTGGTGCGTTGGAGCACATGAAGGGTTTTGACCTTGTGGCGCTGTGGTCGGACGCTGAAGACGCGCGGTCGGCGGCGCGGGCTTTGGCGGCCCGAGAGGGGGCGTTGATAGGGTTGGTGACTGGGCGCGCGGATATGGCCGAGCGCTGCCGGATGGAGCGTCACATCTGCGTAGACACCACAGCGGCGGGCGGCAACGCCCAGTTGATGGCCGCAGATGCCACGGTGGATGAGGCGGCCGCCTGAGCGAAAATCGGCAAAATTTCAAGTATGATTTGCGTATGGGTGGCGTCTGGTTTGCGTCATGACGTTGTCTCGGTCCGAGGCACGGGATGACGGCACCGCGCACCGTGGGGGAGGCTCTGGCCATTCCTGCGGCACAGGCATATCTGAGAGCGGGACAGTGGGACCCGCTGTTGAGGTTTGCCCGAGGAGATGCCCATGCGTGGAATGCGCCCGATCCGAACTGCGGATGATGAAGAACTGACGCGGCAGCGCCGCTCGGGGTGGCGGACCATTCGGCGGGTTTCGCCCTATCTTTGGCCCAAGGAGCCAGAGTTGGCATGGGTGCGGGGCCGGGTGATCTGGTCGATGGTGATCTTGGTCTTGGCCAAGCTGATCACAGTGGCCACACCTGCGTTTTACAAATGGGCAGTCGATGCGCTTAATCCGCAGACGCCTGTGGAATATCTGGGGCTTGGGGCCGTGGGCCTTACGGTGGCCTATGGCATGGCGCGGATGCTGTCCAACGGCTTTCAGCAATTGCGCGATGCGGTGTTTGCGGCCGTGGGGCAGCGGGCGTTGCGAATGCTGGCTTTGGAGACTTTTCAACATATCCATCGCTTGTCGATGCGGTATCACCTGACGCGCAAGACGGGGGGATTGAGCCGGATCATTGAGCGGGGCGTGAAGGGGGTCGATTTCCTGTTGCGCTTCTTGCTGTTCTCGCTGGGCCCGCTGGTGCTGGAACTGGTGATGGTGGCGGCGATTTTCTTTTTCCTTTTCGACGCGCGCTATCTGGCGGTGATTGTGATCACCATCGCAATTTACGTTTGGTTCACGTTCAAGGTGACTGAGTGGCGGGTGAAGCTGCGCCGGGAGATGAATGACCAAGACACCGATGCCAATCAAAAGGCCATCGACAGCCTTTTGAACTTTGAGACGGTCAAATATTTCAGTGCCGAGCGGCGTGAAGCGGCGCGCTATGACGTGGCGATGGCGCGGTATGAAAAAGCGGCTTTGATGACGTCCTATTCGCTGGCCTTTCTCAATTTCGGGCAGGCGTTCCTGATTACGCTGGGGCTCATTCTTGTGATGATCATGGCGGCGATTGGTGTGCAGCAGGGTCTGTTGACGGTGGGCGATTTTGTGATGGTGAATGCCTATATGATTCAGATCACCATGCCGCTGAACTTCCTTGGCACGGTCTATCGCGAAATCCGGCAAGCGCTGGTGGATATGGGCGAGATGTTTGACCTGCTGGAGCAGCCCGCCGAAGTGGTGGACCGCGAGAGCGCGCAGCCTTTGGCCGTCAAGGGCGGGCGGGTGACGATGGAGGATGTGACCTTTGCCTATGATGCGGCGCGCCCGATCCTCAAGGGGGTGAGCCTTGCTGTCGAGCCGGGGCAGACTTTGGCGATTGTCGGGCCGTCGGGGTCGGGGAAATCCACCATTGGGCGGCTTTTGTTTCGGTTTTACGATGTGACTGGCGGCGCGATGCGGATCGACGGGCAAGATTTGCGCGATGTCACGCAGGTATCGCTGCATGAATCGATTGGAGTGGTGCCGCAAGACACCGTGCTGTTCAACGACACCGTGGCTTACAACATTGGCTATGGGCGCACAGGCTCAACGCAAGAAGAAATTGAAACCGCGGCCAAAGCGGAA
>DOOI01000066.1 GCA_003512825.1 Paracoccaceae bacterium
CCCTCCAACCCCACGGGCGCGGGCTATTCACGCGCCGAGTTGAAGGCCCTTACCGATGTATTGCTGCGC
This sequence comes from Paracoccaceae bacterium, assembly GCA_003512825.1. Taxonomy (GTDB): domain Bacteria; phylum Pseudomonadota; class Alphaproteobacteria; order Rhodobacterales; family Rhodobacteraceae; genus UBA9554. Next base: position 70 of record DOOI01000066.1, read on the forward strand.
CATCCCCATGTCTGGGTAATGACCGATGATATGTATGAGCACCTCGCTTATGACGACTTCAAATTCTGCACACCCGCCGAAGTCGAACCCGCCCTTTATGACCGCACCCTCACTGTGAATGGCGTCTCCAAAGCCTACGCCATGACAGGGTGGCGCATTGGGTACGCTGGTGGCCCGAAAGACCTCATCGCAGCCATGCGGATGATCCAGAGCCAATCCACCTCAAACCCCTGCTCCATCTCGCAATGGGCCACCGTCGAGGCGCTCAATGGCACACAAGATTTCATCGCCCCTAACGCGCTGATGTTCGCGCGCCGCCGCGATCTGGTGGTCTCTGCACTCAATGCCATCCCCGGAATCACCTGCCCCAATCCCGAAGGCGCGTTCTATGTCTACCCGTCCATTGCAGGGCTGATCGGCAAAACCTCCGGCGCCGGCAAAAAGATTGCCAATGACGAAGACTTCGCCACTGCCCTCTTGGAAGAAACAGGCGTCGCTGTGGTGTTTGGCTCCGCATTCGGGCTCTCGCCAAACTTCCGGATCAGCTATGCAACCTCGGAAGAAGAGCTTGCAGAAGCCTGCACGCGCATTGCATCCTTCTGCAAGGCCTTGACGTAAATCGAGAATAGGTCAAGGTAAGGCGACGTGATTGAGGAGGCCGTATGGCCGGAGATTTACCCGAGTATTACTTTCGCGTGCGCGAAAACGGTGCCTTCGTGTTTCGAGTCGATTCCGAAAACCGTCAGCGGCGCATCGAAATGGATCAAATCGCCACGGTGAATATCCGCAATGGCGAGATCAAACCGCAAGGCGAGCGTCAATTGACGCAAGAAGACGTCGTTGTCATCCGCGAGTGGATGGAACAGCGCGTGGCCACTCTGGCCGCGCGCGACATCGACGACATCCACCGTGCCGTCGACTACCTCAATCAAACCACGCATTGGGTGCAAACCAAAGCCACCGAGGCCCAACTCGACTTGATCTCCGATGCGCTGCTTCTGGCCATGCATGACCTGCGCTCCGTTTTGGTGCGGAAAAAGGCCGACAGGCTCTTGGCGGCCATTGAAAACACAGCTGCCCAAAGCTGACATCGCTCCCCCACCGCACATATCGCCACTGCATCTAGCGTCACCGCACGTGGAGTCACCGCGTGCCAGCTTTCAGCCGCGCCTCAGCCCCTAGAGCCTTAGGCGCCGCTTGCCCCGCTCGGCGCCGAAGCGCCGCCGCGCTGCTTTGGCAAACTTACCCGCCAGAACCGCAGCATCATCAAGCCGCCCGCAATCGCCAGACCGCCCGCCAACCCCAGCCAGACGCCGACGCCATCCCACCCCAGAACAAACCCAAGAACATAGCTGAGCGGCACACCGACCACCCAATAGGCGACTGCGGCAATGATCATCGGCACACGGGTATCTTGCACCCCGCGCAACAGCCCCAGCGCCATCACTTGCGCCGAGTCTGCCAATTGAAATAGGGCCGCCGCCGCCATCAATCCGATCCCGATCGCAATCACCGCGTCCCGGTCCGGATCATCGGGGTTCAAAAACATCCCAATCATCGGCCCCGGCAGGGTCAAAAACAGCACCACCGTTGCCGCCGCAGCGGCAAACGACAGCAAGATCACCATCTCAGCCCCCTCGCGCAGCTCCGCCACCTGCCCCGCGCCCAGCGCGCGGCCCGCGCGAATGGTCGCCACATTCGACAGCCCCACATGCATCATAAACGTCATCGAAGACAGTTGCAGCGCAATCCCATGAGCCGCCAAAGGAACCGTGCCAAGCCACCCCATCATCAGTGATGCCGCCGAGAACAGCCCCACTTCCGCGATATTGGTGATCCCGATTGGCCACCCCAATCGGAAAACCCGCGCCAAAGCTTCCCAATCCGCGCGCCAAAAGCGGCGAAACAGCGTGTGTTCGGGAAATATCCGTATGGCATAAAGGGCGATGACAATCATCGAAGCCGCCTGCGCGATCACCGAGGCCCAAGCCGAGCCAACAATGCCCATCTCAGGCGCGCCCAGATTGCCAAAAATCAGCACCCAGTTAAGCCCCGCATTCACGGCCAAAGCCGCCAAGGTTGCCCAAAGCACGATCTTGGTCCGCTCCAGCGCCGACAAATAGCTTTTGAGCACCATCACCATCAGGGCCGGAAAAATTGACCATCCCGCAACCGCCAGATAATCCCCCGCCCCTGCCGCGATAACCGGATTTTGCCCCAAGGCCAAAAGCACGCGTTCCGCACTCATCAGCGCAGGCAATGTCGCCGCCCCATAAGCCAGCGTGATCCACAAGGCCATGCGCGTCACACGGCGCACCTGTGTCACTTCCCCCGAGGCCTCCGCTTCGGCCACAACAGGCATCACCGCCCAAGCAAAGCCCGAGCCAAAAATGAACAAGATAAAGAAATAGGTCGAGCCCATGACCTGCGCGGCCAAAGCCTCCACGTCATACCACCCCAACATGAGCGAGTCGGTCAGCCAGATCGAGGTTTGCGCCAGATGGCTCCCGATCAACGGCAGCCCCAAAGTAAGGATCGCGCGAATATGCTCTTTACGTGTCATGACCTAGCGCTACCGCCGCGCCTTACCCCACGCAAGACCGGAAACCATTTTCCGCGTGCCAAAGCAATTTAGGTCCCCTGCTCTCTCCGCGCCAGCACCGCAGCCTCACCTGCAAAACCAGACGGCCCCAGTCTCAGATTGCCCGCAACAAAAGCTGCAAGGCCGCCGCCGCCACAATCAACCCGGCCCCGGCTTCCAACGCGGCCAAGGCCCGCCGAGTGCCTGTGCCCCCCGCCATCTGCGCCAAAATTCCCTCTCGCATTGTCACCGATGCCATGGCCACTGCGACAGTCACACTCGCCGTGCCCAACCCCATGGCAAAAGCGCCTGCAATTCCGGCGGCACCAATCCCCATTCGCGCGGTGATAATCAGCAAGAAAATCGCCCCCGTGCAGGGTCGCAACGCAACTGCGCCCACCAACATCACCGCATCGCGCAGCGATCGCACCTCGGCCACTTCTGCGGCGCTTGGCCCATGCGAATGACCACAGCTGCAGGTATCCGCCGCGTCAGAAGGGTGCTCATGATGCGCGGAATGATGATGATCATGATGCGCGTGGTCATGCTGCATCGCCACCGCGCCCTGCGCGCTCCGTGCCGTCCAATCCGTCCATCCGCGCCGCAGCCCACGCAGCATCAGCCACAGCCCGACCAAACCAATCGCCGCATAGGACACGGGGGCAAACCAAGCTTCCGCTGCGCCCTCCAACGGTGCCCGCCCCCAGTTCAGCACCCAGATCCCGACATAAACCAAAATCACCGCTGTCAGCGCCTGCGCGAGACTGGACAGCACGGATAACAAGGCCAATCGCCCCAACGGCACCCGCTGCGCCAACCCATAGCCACCAATCAAGATCTTGCCATGCCCCGGCCCTGCCGCGTGGAAAAAACCATAAGCAAAACAAAGGCTCATCAGCCCCCAGATCGCCCCGGCCTCACCCGCCTTCAAGGCGCGCACCAAACGCGCCATCGCCGTCTGCGTGCTTTGCTGCCCCGAGGCCGCCCAGCGCTCCACCAGCCCCATCCCGCCAAAGCCCCAAAGCCATAGCGCAAGCGCCAAGATCACCGCCAAAAGTGCGGCCCAAACCAGCCGCATTCTCGGCCCAGCCCCGCCTGTGCTTACTTGCGACATGTCACCGCCACCCGGTCGGCAAAGGCCGCTCCCACCTCTGGATACTCGTCATCATCCTTGGGAGGGTCCTTATAAAGCGCCTCCTCCACCAAAGTGTAAGCCGCATCCAAATCCGCCGGAGTTATCTCAAAATTGCAGCCCTCAGGCACCTGCACCCGCCCCGCCAAATCATAGGCCGTGTAAAAGGTCGGATCATACCCGCGCAACACCACCTCGCCCTGCGGCACCTCCAGCGAGCGATAATGACGACTGATCAATTGCCCAGCCACGACCTCGGTTCCCCGCCCCTCAGGCGCAGTCAAACTCAAAGGTCCGCCACGTGCTTCCACATAGATATCGCCTTGAAACTCGGGAATCCAATTCAGATCAAATCCCTGAACCTGCTCCAGTTCCTGAGCGGTCAAAACCCCATCCGCCTCGGGGTCCAATCCCATGTCCTCTAGGATCAGCAAAGAATAAAGCTCATCATAGCGCCACTCGACCTCAACGCCCACCACATGCCCCTCGGCATCGGCCACAAAGGTCACAGCCAAATCCACAAACACATGCGGATGCGCGGCCAAAGGCCCCGCCCAACTACAAGCCACCACAGCCAAAGAGGTCAGATATCGTTTCATACCCGTTTTCTACTGCAGACCCAGACCCCGCGAAAGTCCCGTCACACGCCCCCAAACGCGGCCGCGCAACTCTCCGCTCACCACCACCGCTCTCGGCCCAGCCCGCAAGCTTGCCATGTCCCCGCAAAGCGCAGGCGCATCGCCCGGCCTACAAGAACCGCAAGATCGTCGCAGCCACCGCATCAGGCACCTGATGATGCAACCAATGATCTGCGCCGGGCAGGTTCACCCGCGTCAAATCCGCAGCATAAGTCTCCAAACCTTCGGTCGCTTCCGGCAACAGCGCGCGGTCCTGCGTGCCCCAGATCAACAAATGCGGACAGGTAATCCGCAGCCGATTAGGATTGGGCGCAGGGACGTCACGCAGCGGTTCTCCCGGCTTGGCCACCCGCATCGGCGAGGCGCGATACCAATTGACCATGCCCCGCATCCGGCCCGGTCGCGCCCATTCAGCCTGATAGGCCGCAAGCCGTTCCCCTGAAAGCCACCCCATCTCCATATGCGCGGCAAAAAGCCCCCGCAGCTTGGCAAAATCCGCCGCCGCCAATACCTCTTCCGAGCCATCCGCCCGCAACCAATCAATGTATTGCGACGCAGCCGATTGCGCGCCCCCTGCGGCCAAGGCGCGTTGAAACGGGCCGGGATGAACCCCATTCAAGACCACCAGTTTCTCGACCAACTCCGGGCGCAAAATCGCCAAACCATAAGCCACCGCCGAGCCCCAGTCATGACCGACCACCGCAATCGGCCCCGCGTCCAATTGCGTCACGATCGCCGCCATATCCGCCACCAAGCGCGCGGGGGCATAGTCTGTTACGGCATCCGGCGCCGGGCTTTGCCCATAGCCACGCTGATCAGGGGCAATGCAGTAATACTGCTCCGACAGGCGCTCCGCCACTTCCTCCCACGCCCCAGAATACTCTGGAAAACCATGCAAG
>DOOI01000080.1:0-1752 GCA_003512825.1 Paracoccaceae bacterium
TGCGCGAAAAGCACTGGTGGACAAGGTGGAGCAAGTGGCGCGCCTGATCCGTTCCAAAGGCGTGGGGGTGTATTTCATCACTCAAAACCCCGCCGACGTGCCCAAAAACATCTTGGGGCAATTGGGAAATCGGGTGCAGCATGCGCTGCGGGCGTTCACGGCCAAGGATCAAAAGGCGCTGCGTCAGGCGTCTGAAACCTATCGCCCAAATCCTCGGTTTGAAACTGAGGCTGCGATCCGCGAGGTTGGCGTTGGCGAGGCTGTGACTTCGATGCTGGAGAAAAAGGGCAATCCCGGAATTGTGGAGCGGACATTGATCCGGCCCCCGTCGTCGTGGTTGGGGCCAATTACCGGGGCCGAACGCGCGGCGCTTATGGCGGCCTCTCCTGTGGCGGGAAAATATGAGCGGGTCTTTGACCGCCATTCTGCGTTTGAGATGCTGCGCGAGAAGGCTGAGCGCGCGGCGGAAGAGGCGGCGCGGGCAGAAGAAGAGATGCAGCGGCGCGATGAGGAAGAGGCGCGGCGGATAGAAGAAGAGAAGTGGCAAAAGGAAGAAGACAAGCGACGCGAGAAGGAGCGCCGGGACGCAGAGCGCGAATATGATCGAGCCCGCCGCTATGATCTGACACCCCGCCGGAGCACCACCACAAGACGCACCGCGAGCCGCGAGCCTGACAGTTTGGGCGAGGCGCTTGGAAAGGCTGTGTTGAAGGAGTTGGGAGGCACGACGGGAAAGCGGATCGTCCGGGAAATTCTGGGCGGCTTTTTCAAATCGCGCTAAGCGGTTTGACCCGCAGAAAAACAAGGGGAGCGGGTGGACCGCTCCCCTTTTGCGTTATTTTTCCGGGATCAGCCCGCGTGGGCTAAACCTGAGCACCAAGAGCAGCAAGATACCCATTGTGAACAGGCGCATATGGGCGGCACTGTCGATCAGGTGGGTTTTCAATGGACCCTCGGACAGACCGGAGGTGATGAGGTTCATCAAGCCCACTCCCAGTGGTTCGACCTGCACCCACAGGAACCAAATCAGGAAACCACCCAGCACGGCCCCAAGGTTGTTACCTGAGCCGCCAATGATCACCATCACCCAGATGAGGAAGGTGAAACGCAGCGGTTGGTAGCTGGTGGGGGTCAGCTGGCCGTCAAGCGACGTCATCATTGCCCCGGCAATACCGCAGACAGCAGAGCCAAGGATGAACACTTGCAAATGACGGCGTTTCACGTCTTTGCCCATGGCTTCTGCGGCGGTTTCATTGTCGCGGATTGCCCGCATCATGCGGCCCCAAGGGCTGTGACGGGCACGCTCCGAGAGCCAGAAGATGATGACAAGCACAACGGCAAAGAGGATCGCATAGAGAAATTTGACCCAGAGTGTGGATGCCATTGTCGGGTCCATGCCGATGGTGGCGGCACGTTCGAGGAAGGCGGGATCTTGCTGTAAGTTCACTTCCAAAGGCACCGGCCAAGGGCGTGGCAGGCCGATGACGTTTTTCACGCCCCGCGCCAGCCAGTCCTCGTTTTTCAGCACGGCAATGACGATTTCCGCGATGCCAAGCGTGGCAATGGCAAGGTAATCGGAGCGCAGGCCAAGGGCAGTTTTACCAATGATCCATGCAGCTCCTGCCGCGAGCACGCCGCCCAAGGGCCATGACAACAAGATCGGCAGACCGAAGCCGCCAATATTGCCAGAAGTGGCAGGGTTATTTGCTTCGATCACGCTGACCGCCGGGTCGAAGAACGCGCGAAACAGTA